>NCIH01000073.1:0-14185 GCA_002281975.1 Hydrogenophilales bacterium 17-64-11
GCGCAGCGCGCCTTGCACCGCGTCGGCCAGCGCGGGCTCGAGCACCGAGCCGATCAGGTCGATGCGGATGTCCTGGCGGTGCACCAGCCGCGTTGCTGCGCGCAGCAGCGTGAGCGGGTCTTTTTCGGCGCGCAGGTGGCCGACCCACACCGCGTGCAGCGCGCGCTGGGGCGGTGGCGCCGGCTGTCGCGGCGTGACCGACGGGTAGATCACGCAGGCCTTGTCGCGCAGCGGCGCGGGCAGGGCGGCCTTCGTTCAGAGTGGCGACCACGGGTTTCAGGGCGGCAACCATTTTTTGCGCATCCTTGTCACCGGCCCGGGCGGGTTTCTCGAAGCGTGCCAACGCTTTTTCGGCGCTCGCCAGATCGGCGAGCGCCAACTCGGTGGCGATGGTTTCCACATCGGACAGCGGGTCGACCTTGCCGGCGACATGGATCACGTTTTCGTCGTGGAAGCAGCGCACAACGTGGCAGATCGCGTCCGTTTCACGGATGTTGGCAAGGAACTGGTTGCCCAGCCCCTCGCCTTTGGATGCCCCCGCGACCAGGCCCGCAATATCCACGAACTCGACGATGGCCGGAACGATTTTTTGCGGATTAATGATCTGCGCCAGTGCCGCCAGGCGTGGATCGGGCACTTCGACCACGCCGGTGTTCGGCTCAATGGTGCAGAAAGGATAGTTTTCCGCTGCGATGCCCGCCTGGGTCAACGCATTGAAAAGCGTGGATTTGCCGACGTTGGGCAATCCGACGATGCCGCATTTGAGGCTCATGGGGTTTCCTGTTTGGGTTTGGCTGACGGGTTGGTATTGGCGCGCTGGGTAGCCGCGTTCCACTCGCCCTGTTCGATCAGCGGCATGAGCTTGATCGCACGTTCGATCGCTGCGTCGATCTCGGGCTGCTCCTCGCGGCGCGGCGGCTTCAGGACGTAATTCACGACCTCGCTGCGGTCGCCGGGATGGCCGATGCCGATGCGCAACCGCCAGTAGTCCTGCGTCCCCAGGTGCGCGGTGATGTCTTTCAAGCCGTTGTGCCCACCCATGCCGCCGCCGAACTTGAGGCGCAACTGGCCGGGCGGGATGTCGAGCTCGTCGTGCACCACCAGGATTTCGGCCGGGGCGATGCGATGAAAGCGCGCGAACGTGCCGACCGCCTGCCCCGAACGGTTCATGAAGGTCTGCGGCAGCAGCATCCAAATGCCCCGGGTATTGCGCCCGACGACGCCGTGGAAGCGCGACTCATGCGCCAGCGGCGCACCCCACGCCTGCGCAAGACGCGCGCAAAACCAAAACCCGGCATTGTGCCGGGTTTCTTCGTAGTCGCGCCCCGGGTTACCGAGGCCGACAATCAGGCGGGGCGCTGACATGCCGCTCGCGATGCGCAATTCGGCCGGCCGAAAACACCCGGGAATTGCGCAACCCGATTACGCCGCAGGAGCAGCAGGCGCCTCTTCGGCGGCCCCGCCCTTGGGCGCATTGATCGACACCACGGCGGGGTTTTCCGCCTTGACGTGAGCGACCAGATCGACGCCTGCGGGCAGCGTCAGGTCATTCGCGTGAATGGAATGACCGACTTCGAGCTCGCCCATCTCCACCTCGATGAACTCGGGCAGGCTGCCGGGCAGACACTGCACGTCGAGTTCGTTCACGATGTAGTGGGGCTTGCCGCCGCCCGTCTTGACGCCGGGCGCCACGTTGGCATTGAGGAAGTGCAGCGGCACCTTGACGTGGATCTTGTGATCCTTGTCGACGCGCTGGAAGTCGACGTGCAGCACCTGCTGCTTGTAGGGGTGCCATTGGGTGTCGCGCAGCAGCACGGTTTCCTTGGCGCCGTCGACATTCAGGGTCAGCACGGAGGCATGGAAGGCTTCCTTGCGCAGCGCGTGGTACAGCGCGTTGTGGTCCAGCTCGATCTGTGCAGGGGCGGCGTTGCCACCGTAGACGATGCCGGGAACCTTGCCCGCGTGACGCAGACGGCGGCTCGCACCCGTACCTTGCAGCTCACGCTTGGCGGCGATGACTTCGATATTCATAGTGTTTCTCCAATTTAACCGCTTAAATGATGCATTGCCGAAAATGGCCAATGCATGCCAAAAGCCCCCGCGACCAGGGGCATTCAACCAGTCCTACTCGATGAAGAGCGAACTGACGGAATCCTCGTTGCTGATGCGGCGGATGGTTTCCGCCAGCAGCTCAGCCACCGACAACTGCCGGATTTTCTTGCATGCACGCGCATCGTCGCGCAGCGGAATGGTATCGGTCACCACCAGTTCGTCGAGCGCGGAATTCGTCACGCGTTCGGCGGCGCTGCCGGACAGCACGGCATGGGTGCAATACGCCATGACCTTTTTCGCGCCGTGCTCTTTCAGCGCGGTGGCCGCCTCGCACAGGGTGTTGGCTGTATCGACCATGTCATCCATGATGATGCAGGTGCGGTCCTTGACGTCGCCGATGATGTGCATCACCTTCGCCACATTCGGTTTCGGACGGCGCTTGTCGATGATCGCCAGATCGCATTCCAGCCGCTTGGCAATCGCCCGCGCCCGCACCACCCCGCCGACGTCCGGCGACACCACCACCAGGTTCGGATGATTGCGCTTCCAGATGTCGCCCAAAAGGATCGGGCTGGAATAGATGTTGTCGACCGGGATGTCGAAGAAGCCCTGGATCTGGTCGGAGTGCAGGTCCATCGTCAACACCCGGTCGACCCCCGCGCCCTGCAGCATGTTGGCCACCACCTTGGCGGTGATCGCCACCCGCGCCGACCGGGTGCGCCGATCCTGCCGTGCGTAGCCGTAATACGGGATCGCCGCGGTGATGCGCGCGGCCGAAGCGCGCTTCAGCGCATCGACCATCACCATCACCTCCATCAGCGTATCGTTGGTCGGCTGGCAGGTCGACTGCAGCACGAACACATCCTTGCCGCGCACGTTCTCGAGGATTTCGACCATCACCTCGCCATCGGAGAAACGCGACACCGTGGCGCGCCCGAGATGGATATTGAGATGACGCACCACATCGCTGGCTAAACGTGGGTTGGCATTCCCGCTGAACACCATCAAGTTGTCTATGGACACGCGAGTCTCCGGCGTTTGGCTGGTCCGACACAACAACAAAAAACAGCCGCCACGGGCGGCTGTTCGCTTAACTGGCTGGGGAGGCAGGGATCGAACCTGCGAATGTCGGAATCAAAATCCGATGCCTTACCACTTGGCGACTCCCCAATGGGCACTACTCGGCACAGCAGTCGACCAGCGGATGCCTGTCGAGCCCCTGCGCTACAAAACCCTGCATCGTTTCAGGCAACTGGCGCAGCACGTCGCGCGCCGCGCCCTGCGTTCCAAACGATGCAAACACGCAGGCGCCGGAGCCAGTCATCCGTGCTTCGCCGAATTGTGCCAGCCATGCGAGATGGCGGGCGACTTCAGGATAGCGGCTGACGACCACGGGCTGCAGGTCGTTACGACCCATGCCTGCGGAAAAGGGCGCTATTTTGAGGGGTGGCGTGTTGCGTGTCAATTCCGGCGCTGCAAAAATCGCAGCGGTCGGCACCTGCACGGGTGGCGTCAGCACCACATACCATGCCGGCGGCGCACTCACCGGCTGCAGGATTTCGCCCACGCCCTCGGCAAACGCGGTCTGGCCGAACACGAAGACCGGTACGTCGGCGCCCAGTTGCAGCGCCAGCTTTTGCAGGGTTTCACGCGGCAGATTGACCTGCCACAGGCGGTTCAGGGCGAGCAGCACGGTGGCCGCGTCGGAGCTGCCACCACCGAGCCCGCCCCCCATCGGCAACACCTTGTCGAGGCGAATGCTCACTCCGGCGCCTGCCGGTGCATGCGCCTGCAGCAGGCGCGCCGCACGCACGCTCAGGTCGCACTCTTCGGGCACCCCGGGCAGGTCGCCTTCGCGCATCACGCGGCCGTCGCCGCGCAATTCAAGATGCACGGTGTCGGCGCGGTCGATCAGGCGAAACACGCTTTGCAGCAAGTGGTAGCCATCGGCGCGCCGGCCGACGACGTGCAGGAACAGGTTGAGCTTGGCGGGGGCGGGATAGGCGTGGCTCATTCGGCTTGCCAGCTGTCCGCCACCAGGCGGATTTCCAGCCCCTCGCGCGCCACCACCAGCTTGCGCGGACGCGCATCGGCAGCGTATTGCAGGTAATCGATCACCCAGCCATCCTGTTTGAGCTGCACGATGCGTCCGGCGTCGTCATGCGTGGCCTCGAAGCTGCGCTCGGGGTCGGGACGCGCCTGCACCCACCATGCCAGGCCCGACACCGGCAGCGCATAACCGAGCGCTTCGCGCGTCAGGGACTCGGCGTCGGGTGCGCGGCGCGGCGGCCGGTTCGGCGCTTCAAGCGTCACGCCATCGGCGTTGCGCACGATGCGCGCCACGCCCTGCCCCAGCGGCGAAGTCAGCAACACCTCATCCGTTTCCACGCGATGCTGCCAGCGGATATTCCCCGACAGGCTCTGCTCCCCGGCCTGGACGCCGATGCGCCCCTGCAGTATCCAGTTGGCGGCGGGGGCGGCAACAACGGGAACGGCGGGCGGCACGGACGCGCAGCCGGCCGCCAGCGCCAGCAGCAACGCCGCCATCAGGCGTCTCATCAGGGCTTCAACCGGCGCAGGGTTTCCAGCAGCACTTCGTTCTGCGGATGGGTTTGCAGGCTGGTCTGCCACAGCTTGCCGGCCTCGTCGCGCTGTCCGCGCGCCCATAGCACCTCGCCCAGATGGGCGGCGATTTCGGGGTCGGGGCGCGCCTTGTAGGCGCGTTCCAAGTATTCCTGCGCACGCGCCAGATTGCCCGAACGGTATTGTGCCCAGCCCACGCTATCCAGGATGAAGGGGTCTTCCGGAGCCAGCGCCAGCGCCTTGTCCAGTAGGACGATCGCTTCGGCAAGGCGGCCGGTGCGGTCGGCCAGCGTGTAGCCCAGCGCGTTGTAAGCCTGGGCATCGCCGGGGCGCAGCGTGATCACGCGGCGCAGGTCTGCTTCCAGCACGTCCAGCTTGCCGAGCTTTTCCGCAGCCATGGCGCGGTCGTACAGCAAATCCGCCGAATCGGGATAACGCTTGAGCCCCTCCGACAGCATGTCGAAACCCGCCGCATGCGCCTTGCTGTCGCGCAGCAGTTCGGCCTGCGCCTGGATCAGCCGCACATTTTGCGCGTCGTTTTCACCCTGCGTGGCGGCCAGCAGCGCACGCGCATCATCATGCCGGCCCGCCCGCGCCAGCAGCGCGGCCTGGCGCGCACGCGCGGGAACCAGATAATTGCCCGTCTTGACCTCGGCATAGTAGGCAGCCGCCGCCTCGGGCTGTTTCATTTGCTCGGCCAGCTGTCCCTGGTAGTACCGCACGGTATCCGGGTCGCGCGGGTTGTATTCCAGGGTCTGCGTCAGCAAATCGCGCGCCGCGTCGAAATCGCCCATTTGCATGGACAGCAAGCCCGCGGCCAGGCTCACTTCGGCATTGCGCGGAAAATCGTCCGTCAGACGGGTGAATTCGACGCGCGCTTCGGCGAACTGGCCGGCATTGACCAGGGTACGTGCATAGGTCAGCCGCACTTCGCGTGCACCCGCATGGGCCGCCAGGAAATCGCGCATGAAGGCCAACGCATCGGCGCGCGACGTTCTGCCCAGCATCTGCACGCGCAGCAGCGCCGCAGGCTCCCACCCAGGGCGCAGGCGGTCGGCCTGCTGCAAGGCCGCGACGGCCGCGTCAGCGCGGCCGGCAGCGGCTGCGGCCTGCGCGACCGCAAAGCGCGCTTCCGGCAACGCCGGATAATCCGCTGCCAGCCGTTCGACCAGCTGCAGTGCGGCTTGGGTGTCGCGCAGCTTGCCCATCAGCGCAGACAGATGCAGAAAACCGTTGGCCGCGTCCTGTTTCAAAAGAGTTTGCAGTATCGGTTCGGCCTCGCCGAAGCGGCCCTCGCTCAGCAACAAGGCCGCCAGGGTCTGCTGTGCGCGTTCCGAGTCCTGTTCCGTCGCCGCCCACAGCCGGCTGGCCTCCAGCGCCCCCGCCTGGTCGCGCGCAAACATCGCGACCTCCGTTGCCCGGCGGGCTATGCGCGGATCGCGCGTCTGCCGTGCCAGATCGAGATAAGTCGAGTTGGCAACACCAATCGCGCCCCGCTGCCCCGCCACTTCGGCCACCAGAAACTTGAACAGGATTTCGGGGGTGAGCGGCTGCCTGGGCAGCGCAGCCTGCGCCTTGGCAGCCGCCTCGGCGGCGGGGTCGGCGACCGCTTCGCCCGCTGTCGCGGCAGGCTGCCGCGCCTGCGCTTCCGCCATGACAGCCGGCGATGCCTGCGTTTCCACCGCCGCAGGCTGCGACGCCTTGACGCCGGGCTGGCTGCACGCGGCCGCGAGCGTCAGCGCTGCGCAGAGGGGGAGAACTTTGAGGTGGGTCATGTATGTCGCCTTGGTGGAGTTGCTGTCACGATTCTAAGCTTTCGAGGCCTGCCCGCAAGCAAGGTTCACTCGAACCGGCTCCCGATGAAGCCCGATCAGCCTCGCGCTGCCGGATACCGCGAACGGCCTGCCGTCGCCGCCGGGCCGCGGCGGCGACGGGGAAATGCGCATGTTCAAAATCCGGGCACGCCGGGAATGGGCGCGCGTCAGTCGGGGCCTGGCAACGCCAATTTTGCGACAGCACCCCGACCGGTCACGTCGCCGGCGTGAAATTAGCGTTAACAGGCCCTAAAATATGGGGGTCGGTTCGCCCCGCCTTGCGGACCCCGCTTCATGAACGGCGCCGACATTGTGTCGACGCCCTATTTATCGCCACGCCGCACTCGACCCCGATCGCGCCATGCCTGAATTACCCGAAGTCGAAACCACCCGCCTGGGGCTGTTGCCGCGTCTGCAGGGCCGTACGCTCGCACGCATCGCGATACGCAACCCACGCCTGCGCTGGCCGGTGCCGGACGATCTGGAAACGCGGCTGGCGGGGCTGAGGCTCAGGGAAATCAGCCGGCGCGGCAAATACCTGCTGTTCGACTTTGGCGCGGCCACCCAGATCGTGCATCTGGGCATGTCGGGCAGCCTGCGCTTTGCCGAGCCCGGCGAGCCCGCCGCCCTGCACGACCATGTCAACTGGCTGTTCGACGACGGCACCACGCTGCGGCTGCGCGACCCGCGCCGCTTCGGCGCGGTGCTGTGGACCAACGACGCGGCACGGCATCCGCTGCTGGCCCATCTGGGGCCGGAGCCGCTGACCCCGGCGTTCGACGCGGCCTACCTGCACGCGCAGTGTCGACGCCGCGGCGCCGCCATCAAGCAGGTCATCATGGATGCTCAGGTGGTGGTCGGCGTCGGCAACATTTACGCGTCCGAGTCGCTGTTTCACGCCGGCATCCGCCCCGCCACCGCCGCGCGCCGCCTCAGCCGCCCGGCCTGCGCGCGGCTGGTGACGGCGATCAAGCAGGTGCTGACGGCGGCCATCGCCGCGGGCGGCAGCTCGCTGCGCGATTACGTTCACAGCAGCGGCGAACTCGGCTATTTCCAGTTGCAAACGCGGGTCTATGACCGCGCCGGCCAGCCATGCAGGGTCTGCGCCACCCCGATACGCCGCATCGTGCAGGGCCAGCGTGCGAGTTTCTACTGTCCCGGCTGCCAGCATTGAGCCGCCTGCCGCAGCGGTCAAGTTTGTCGTCAACATGCCGCTAACCGACTGTGCCTTACCCGGTGATCCCCCGCATGAAACCGACCGCCCTGGTTGACGAATTCGAGCGTTACAGCGCCTGGCGCGACGCTGTGTACGTGCGCATCGAAGCGCTGCGCGACTGGCTCGACACGCAGCAACTGGGCGACGCCGAATCCGGGATGCGGCTTGGCCAGCTGCTGGGCCGCCTGCAGGAAGACACGCTGAACGTGGCTTTCGTCGCCGAGTTTTCGCGCGGCAAGTCCGAGTTGATCAACGCGATTTTCTTTTCGGATTACCGCCAGCGCGTGCTGCCGTCGTCCGCCGGGCGCACCACCATGTGCCCCACCGAACTGTATTACACCCCCACCCAGCGCCCGTCGCTGCGGCTGTTGCCGATCGACACCAAAACCCGCGCGGGCGGCATCGGCGACTTCAAGCGCGACGCTGCCGCCTGGACCGAATTTCCGCTCAATCTCGATTCCGCCGATGACATGAGCGCAACGCTGATGCGGCTGGCCGACACCGTCGACGTCGACGCGGCCACCGCCGAAGCCTACGGCCTGCTCGACCCTCTGGACGAGGAAGCCGCGCGCAATCTGGCGCGCGACGGCAGCATCGCGATTCCGCGCTGGCGCCACGCGCTGATCAATTTTCCGCATCCGCTGCTGAAGCAGGGCCTGGTCATTCTCGACACGCCGGGGCTCAACGCCATCGGCACCGAGCCGGAACTGACCCTCAACCTGCTGCCCAACGCCCATGCGGTGCTGTTCCTGCTGGCCGCCGACACCGGGGTCACCAAATCGGACATCGAAATCTGGCGCCAGCACATCGCGCCGACGCAGGCCGCCAGCCGCGCCCGGCTGGTGGTATTGAACAAGATCGACGGACTGTGGGACGAACTCAAGACGCCGCCCGAAATCGACGCCGAAATCGCCAAGCAGGTGGCCAGCAGCGCTGCGCTGCTCGACCTGCCGGCCGCCCAGGTTTACCCGGTGTCGGCGCACAAGGCACTGGTCGCCAAGGTGCGCGGCGATGCAGCCCTGCTGGCGAAAAGCCGGCTACCCGACCTGGAGGCGGCCCTGACCCAGGAACTGCTCCCCTGTAAGCAGGCGCTGGTCAGCGAGTCGGCCCAGGCGGTGGTGGAAGACGTTGTGATCAAAGCCACCGAGCTCCTGGAAACGCGGCTCGCCGGCATCCAGGATCAGGTCGAGGAATTGCAGGGGCTGCGCGGCAAGAACCGCGACGTCATCCAGCACATGATGGTCAAGGCCAACGAGGACAAGCAGCAGTTCGAGCATGGCCTGCAGCAGTTCAACGCGTTGCGCAACGTGTTCGCCTCGCAGGTCGATGCGCTGCGCCAGCGGCTGGGCATGCGGACGCTGAGCGGCGAGGTGCGCCTCGCCCGGGAGGCGATGGAGAAAAGCCGCTTCAGCGCCGGCCTGCTCGATGCGATGGGGCGCTTCTTCCGCCAGGTGGACGGCAATCTGGATGCCTCTGCCGCGCTGATTCAGGAAATCCGCGCCATGATGACGGCGATGTACCAGAAATTCAGCGACGAACACGGGCTGGCGGCGGTCAACCCGCCCGATCACAGCCTGCGCAAATACCGCAAGGAAATGGCGCGGCTGGAGCGCATCTTCGACGAACGCTTCAACACCGTCTTCAAGATGCTGACCGTGGGCCAGAGCCAGCTGACCACGCGTTTTTTCGAAACGCTCGCCAGCAAGGTAGTCGAGGTGTTCGAGCTGGCCAACAGCGAAACCGAAGCCTGGCTGAAGGCGCTGATCGCTCCGATGGAAACCCAGGTGCGGGAACACAAGATCCAGCTGAAGCGCCGCCTGGATAGCGTCAGCCGCATCCATGCCGCGACCGAGACGCTGGACGAACGCATCGCCGAACTGGAGGCCTCAACCGGAACCGTGAGCGATCAACTGGAGCATCTGGCACGCATCAACATGCGCATCGCCGACGCCCTGGCCGGCGACCTGGGCGAGGTGCAGCTGGCCAAAATGGCCTGAGCGCTTACTTGCCGGCAGTCAGGCGCAGGAACTTCTCCTGCAATTGCTCGCGCGTTTCAGGGTAATCGGGGTTCAGCGGAATGCAGTCGACCGGGCACACCTCCACGCATTGCGGGGTATCGAAGTGGCCGACGCACTCGGTGCACTTGTTGGGGTCGATGATGTAGATCTCATCGCCCTGGGAAATGGCTTCATTGGGGCATTCGGGCAGGCAGACGTCGCAATTGATGCATTCGTCCGTGATCATCATCGACATGGCGTTCTCCGGGTCATATCAGTTATTAATTATTTTCTCACTTAATCGCTGCGCCACCAATGGATGAACAAAGGGCGTCACGTCGCCGCCCAGCTGCGCGATCTCGCGGATCATGCTGGCGGAAATGAACATGTATTGATCCGACGGCGTGAGAAACAGCGTTTCGATATCGGGCTTGAGATTGCGGTTCATCCCCGCCAGCTGGAATTCGTACTCGAAGTCGGACGCCGCGCGCAATCCCCGCAACACCGCAATCGCCCCCTGTTCGGCGACAAAATCGATCAGCAGGCCGGAAAAGCCTTCCACCCGCACCTGCGGCACGTCGGCCAGCACGCCGCGCGTCATCGCCACCCGTTCCTCCATGCTGAAAAAAGGCCGTTTGTTGCGCGACTCGGCCACCGCGACGACGACATGGTCGAACAGCCGCACCGCACGCCGCACCAGGTCTTCATGGCCGCGCGTGATGGGATCGAAAGTACCGGGATAGACAGCGGTCAGCATCGCTTATTCCTTGACGAGAAGCGCAAAATGCGAGCGCCCCGCGCGCCCGCTGCGGTGAACGGTCAGCCCCGGCGGCGCGACCACCGGAGCAGCCTGCTCGATATACGTCTGGCCGCCGGATTCGAGATGGCGCGCCAGCTCGGCGAGCACCGTCCCGGCCAGTCCACTGTCGAACGGCGGATCGACGAAAATCAGGTCGAAGGTTTCGCGGCTGTTCGCCAGCCAGGCCAGCGCATCGGCCCGTAGGATGTCGACCTGGCCGGCGCCGAGCGTGGTGCGGTTTTTTTCCAGCGCGCCGATCGCCTTGGGATCGCGCTCGATCATGACGACGCGCCCCGCCCCGCGCGAAGCCGCCTCGAAACCCAGCGCGCCGCTGCCGGCAAACAGGTCCAGGCAAGCCCAGCCGGGCAGATCCTGCCCCAGCCAGTTGAACAGCGTCTCGCGCACGCGGTCGGGGGTCGGGCGCAGGCCGGCGCCGTCGGGAAATTCCAGCAGCCGCCGGCGGTATTGCCCGCCGATGATGCGCACGCGGTTGGGCGCGCCGTGCGCCCGCTGCGGCGGCGCGCGCTTAGCGCGCACTGCCGGTCGCCCCCACCACCACGGTCACTAGCCTGTCGGGGTCGATGCGGCGGGCAAACGCCTGCTTCACCGCCGCCACGTCGACTGCGTCGACTTTGGCGACCCAGGTATCCAGATAATCCAGCGGCAGCCGGTAAAAGCCGATCACCGCCAGGTAATCGAGGATTTTCTTGTTGCTGTCGATGCGCAACGGGAATCCGCCGGTGAGGTTGGATTTGGCCTGATCGAGTTCAGCCTCGCTGGGGCCGTCGGCGATGAACTGCCGCAGCGTCGCCTGCGCCACCTTGAGCGCGTCGCCGGTTTGCTCCAGCTTGGTCTGCAGGCCGAGCTGGAACGGCCCGGCCTCGACCATCGGCATGAAATAACTGTAGGCGCTGTAGGCGTAGCCGCGCTTGTCGCGCACCTCGCGCATCAGCCGCGAATCGAAGCCGCCGCCGCCCAGCACATAGTTGCCGACGAACAGCGGAAAGAAATCGGGATCGTTGCGTGCCATGCCCACCGCCCCCACCAGCACATGGCTTTGCGTGGAGGGGTGGGCAATGCGCACGTCGGATGAGGCTGCAGGTGCGGGGCTGGGCAGCGGCGGCACCGCCGCGGCCTTGGACAAGCCGGCCGCCAGGCGCGCGGCGATCGCCTCGGCCTCGGCGCGGGGAATGTCGCCGACCAGCGAAATCACGGCGTTGGGCGCGCTGTAATGCGCGCGATAAAACGCCTGCAGATCGCCCCGCGTCAGCCGCGCAATCGCGGCGGGGTCGCCCGCTTCGTCGTGCGCGTAAGGGTGCGTGCCGTAGAGCGCCCGATAAAACGCCTTGCCGGCGACCGTGCCGGGATCGGCCTCGGCTTCGCGGATGGCGGCAATCAGGCGCTGTTTCTCGCGCTTGATCACCGCCTGCGGAAAATCGGGCCGTTGCAGCACGCGCGCCAGCATCTCGAGCGCTGCCGCCTTTTCGCTGGCGGACGACAGGGTGCGCAGCGTGACGCCGGCACGGTCGCGGTCGAAATTCCCCGACAGCACGGCCCCGACATCGGCCAGGCGATGGGCGATGGCGGTATCGGAAAGACCGCCCGCGCCCTGATCGAGCAGTCCGTGCGTCAGATGGGCGAGCCCCGCCTTGCCGGCGGGATCGCGCGCGCTGCCGGCGGGGAAATCCACCGAGATATCGAGCATCGGCAACTCGCGGCTTTCGACGAAGACCACCCGCGCGCCCTGCGGCGTTTGCCAGTGCTGGATGGCCAGCGCGGCCTGCGCCGACAGCGGCAGACTGAGCAACAGGACAAAAAAGAAGCGCTGAATCGACATGGTTTTAATTGACATGGCGCACTCCCGGCACGGCGGCGCGCTGCGCCTGGGCCTGGAGGGGCTGCGGGTCGAGCTCGGCCACGCTCAGCCGGTCGTCCTGCAGCCATTGCCGGGCGGCGGCCTGCACTTCCTGGGCGGTCACCGCACGCAACTTGTCGGCCCGGCGCGCCAGCGCCTCGGGCGGCAGGCCGGCGGTCACGTACTCGCCCAGCTGCATGGCCTGATAAAACAGCGAATCGCGCTGATAGACGTCGGCCGCGATGACCTGTGCCTTGACCCGCGCGAGCTCCGCCTGGTCGATGCCGTCGCGCTGGATGCGCCGCACCTCCTCGCGGATGGCTTTTTCCAGCGCCGCCGCCGATGTGCCCGGCGCCGGTGTCGCGTCGACCATGAACATGCCCGGTCCGCGTGCCACGGCGTCGTAACCCGCGCTCGCGTTCACCGCGATCTGCCGGGTCTTGACCAGCGATTTTTGCAGCCGCGCCGAATCGTTGCCGGAGAGCACGCCGGCGAGAACCTGCAGCGCATACGGCGCGGTATCCTGCTCCCAATCCTTGAGCGTGGGCGCATGCCAGGCCATCAGCAGATAGGGCAGCTGCGCCGGCGCCTTGACCACGATGCGCTTCTCGCCAAGCTGCGCAGGCTCATCCTGCGGCTTGCGCGGCGGCAGTGCGCGCGCCGGCAGCGCACCGAAATGGCGTTTGGCCAGTTCGATCACCTCGCCGGCCTTGACGTCGCCCGCCACCACCAGCGTCGCGTTGTTGGGCGCATACCAGCGCGCATACCAGTCGCGCGCGTCCTGCCCGGTCATGTTCGAGAGATCGTCCATCCAGCCGATGATGGGGCGGCGGTAGGGATGCGCCTGGTAGGCCGTCGCCATCAGGCGCTCGTACACCACCGATTGCGGCTGGTCGTCGGTGCGCAGCCGGCGCTCTTCCATCACCACCTGGATTTCCTTGGCGAACAGCGCGTCGCTGATAACGAGGTTGGCCATGCGGTCGGCCTCCAGTTGCATCGACAGCGCCAGCCGGTCTTTCTGCATCTGCTGGAAATACGCCGTGTGGTCGCGGCTGGTAAAGGCGTTTTCGCGGCCGCCGGCGGCGGCGATACGCTTGGAGAACTCGCCCGGCGGCACCGTCTGCGTGCCCTTGAACATCATGTGCTCGAGCACGTGCGCCACGCCGGTGCTGCCGTTGAATTCGTCCATCGATCCCGCGCGGTACCACACCTGCGACACCATCACCGGCGCGCGGTGGTCTTCCTGCACGATCACCCGCAACCCATTGTCCAGCGTGACATCCGTCACCGCTGCCTGTGCGCTGCCCACCAGCAGCGCTAGCAACATTCCCCGCATGCCGATCATGTCGTTCACCTCTGATTGAATGCATCCCACGGATGCCGATCCACTGTTGGCCGAAGTCCGTGTGGAGTCGACTGCCTGAATGATAAGATACCGCGTCCGTCAAACAGCTGTGCTGACCGCCTTTATCCGTGTTTAGTTTCTTCAAGTCCAAACCGCCCGCCGCCGAACCGGCCGTCCCTGACGCGCCGAACGAAGCCGTCGCCCCGCAGCCGGTCGAGTCGCGCCCGGGCTGGGCGCAACGGCTGAAGCAGGGACTCGCCAAAACCCGCGGCCGGCTGGGCGGTCAGCTTTCCAGCCTGTTCGGTGTCGGGCGCAAGATCGACGCCGAACTGTTCGAGGAACTCGAAACCATCCTCATCACCGCCGATGTCGGCGTCGATGCGACCCACGCCCTGCTCGACACCCTGCAGAAGAAGGTGCGGCGCGAGGGGCTGACCGAGGCCTCCGATCTGCAGGCCGCGCTGAAGCAGGCGCTGGTCGACCTGCTGACCCCGCTGCAGGCGCCGCTCGACGTCACCCCGCAC
>NCIH01000074.1:0-14075 GCA_002281975.1 Hydrogenophilales bacterium 17-64-11
AAGGCGGCGCGCAACCAGTCGATCTGCCCGCTGCTGCCGTCGATGAGCACCACGTCGAAGCGGCATGGCGGTTCAGAGCCGAGCCGGAGCAAAAAGTGCCGCGCGGCAAACACGATGCGGCGCTGCTTGAGCCCGGTGATGCTGGCGCCCGCGCCGCCCTGGCGCTGGCCGAACGTACCGGCGGCGTGGTCGAGCACATGAACGGCGCTGCCCAGTTCCGCAACTGGCTGACATTCCAGGACGGCGGCTGGATGACCACGACGCTGTCGGAAGTGCGCAACCGCGCCGACCTGATCGTGCTCGCCGGCACCGATGCCAGCCGTTTCCCGCGTTTCTTCGAGCGCTGCCTGGCGCCGGAATCCCAGTTCGGCGAGCTGCGCCGGCGGCTCGTTGTCCTGGGGAGCGGGCTTTTCCCGGAGGCGGCGCATTCCGTCGCGGCGGATCTCGTCATTCCGCTCCCCAACGTGCGTCTGGGCGAACTGTGCGCCGCCCTGCGCGCGCGCCTGGCCGGCCGGCGGCTCGATGCCGACACCGTGGCCGGGGTGCCGATGGCGCAGGTCGACGCCTTGCTGGAGACGCTGCGCGCAGCGCGCTACGGCGTGCTGGTGTGGAACGCGGCGGAGCTGGACTTTCCGCACGCCGACCTGGCGATCCAGGCCATGGTCGATCTGGTCAAGGATCTCAACCAGGCCACGCGCTGGTCGGGTCTGCCGCTCGGCGGCAACGACGGCGACACCTCCGCCGCCCAGGTCTGCACCTGGCAGGCGGGCTATCCGCTGCGCACCGCCTTCGAGGCTTCCGGCCCGCGCTACGAACCGCTGCTGTTCGGCACCGCGCGTCTGCTGGAAGCGCGCGAGGTGGATGCGCTGCTGTGGATTTCCGCGCTCGATCCGGAACGCGTGCCGCCGCCCGCCGCCTGCCCGCGCATCGTCCTGGGCCGGCCGGATATGGTCTTTGCCGACCCGCCGGACGTATTCATTCCGGTGGCCGTGCCGGGCGTGCACCACGCCGGCTTCCTGCACCGCATGGACGGAGTGGTGGCCCTGCCGCTGCAAGGCCACGCGCCCAGCGAACTGCCCAGCGTGGCCCAGGCCCTGGCCGCGATCCAGCAGGAGATGAATCATGTTGCGACTTAAAGGCGGTCGCCTCTACGACCCCGAGCACGGTATCGACGGCCAGGTGCGCGATCTCTATGTGGAGCATGGCCGCATCGTTGCCGCGCCCGGCCCGGAAACCCGCATCGACAGCGAGATCGACCTCGCCGGCCGGGTCGTGATGGCCGGCGCCATCGACCTGCATACCCATATCGGCGGCGGCAAGCTGAACATCGCCCGCGCCCTGCTGCCGGAGGATCACCGCGCCGATCCGGTACCAGCCATGGGCGACATGCACGCCGGCTGCGGCCACGCCGCGCCGTCCACCTGGACCACCGGCTACCGCTACGCCGAGATGGGCTATACCGCCTGTTTCGAGCCGGCCATGCTGCCCTCCAACGCGCGCCACGCCCATCTGGAGATGGGCGATATTCCGATGGTGGACAAGGGCGCCTACGCCATGCTCGGCAGCGACGACTTCTTTCTGCGCCTGCTGGCTTCCGGCAGCGACCAGCGCCTGATCAACGACTACGTCGGCTGGACGCTGGATGCCACCCAGGCCATGGCGATCAAGGTGGTGAACCCGGGCGCCATTTCCGCTTTCAAGTTCAACGCCCGCAACCTGGACCTGGACGAGGCGCACCCGCATTACGGCGTCAGTCCGCGCCAGGTGATCCGCGCCCTGGCTCGTGCCGTGCACGAACTGGGCGTGGCGCATCCGCTGCACGTGCACGCCAGCAACCTGGGCATTCCCGGCAACGCCGACAGCACGCTCGCCACCATGGCGGCGGCGGAAGGCCTGCCCATCCACCTGACCCACATCCAGTTCCACAGCTACGGCACGGAAGGGGAGCGCAAGTTCTCCTCGGAGGCGGAACGCATCGCCGATGCCATCAACCGCATGAGCAACGTGTCGGCCGACGTCGGCCAGGTCCTGTTCGGCCAGACCGTCACCGCCTCCGGCGACAATATGAGCCAGCACCGCAATCACCGTCATGCCAGCCCGGACAAATGGGTGACCATGGACATCGAGTGCGATGCCGGCTGCGGCGTGGTGCCGTTCAAGTACAAGGACAAGAACTTCGTCAACGCGCTGCAATGGGCCATCGGTCTGGAACTGTTCCTGCGGGTCGGCGACCCCTGGCGCATTTTTCTGACCACCGACCACCCCAACGGCGCGCCCTTCACCAGCTATCCCCACCTGATCCGGCTGCTGATGGACCGGGGCTTCCGCAACGCGAAACTGGACGAGATCAATGCCGAGGCGGCGGCCCACAGCCAGCTGCGCAGCCTGGAGCGGGAATACAGCCTGTACGAGATCGCCATCATGACCCGCGCCGCGCCGGCCCGTTCCCTCGGCCTCTCCGAGCATGGACATCTGGGCGCGGGTGCGGCAGCGAACATCGTGGTGTACCGCGACGATGCCAACCGCGAAGCGATGTTCGAAAAACCCGAGTACGTATTCAAGGACGGCCAGATCATCGTGCGCGACGGCCGGGTGGTGAAGGTGGTCAACGGCGCCCAGCACGCGGTGAAACCGGAATACGACAAGGCGATCGAGAAACCGCTCAAGGAATATTACGACCGTTACATGACCGTGAAGATGGAACATATCCGGGTAAGCGACGACGAGATCTGCGCCTGCGGCGCCAGCAAGCTGATTCCCCATGCGTGCAAGGGGAGGACGGCGTGATCATCAACGGCGTGAGCATCGACGACACCTATGCCGAAGCCTTCGGCATGAAGGCCACCCGCATCGTCATCACCGCGGACAGCCTGGCCTGGGCGAAGCATTCCGCCAATGCGGCTTTCGGTTTCGCCACCTCGGTGATCGCCTGCGGCTGCGAGGCGGGCATCGAGCGCGAACTTGCCCCCGAGGAAACTCCGGACGGCCGTCCCGGTGTGGCCGGCCTGCTGTTCGCGGTCTCGACCAAGGAACTGGCCAAACAGCTGGAACGCCGCGTCGGCCAGTGCGTGCTGACCTGTCCCACCACCGCCGTGTTCGCCGGCTGCGAAGGCGAGGAGCCGTTGCCGCTGGGCAAGAACCTGCGCTATTTCGGCGACGGCTGGCAGATGTCCAAACTGATCGGCGGCCGGCGCTACTGGCGCATCCCGGTGATGGATGGCGAATTCCTGGCCGAGGAATCCACCGGCCTGCTGCGCTCCGTCGGCGGCGGCAACTTCCTGGTTCTCGCCCGTTCCCGCGCCCAGGCGCTCGCCGCCTGTGAGGCGGCGGCGGCGGCGATCGCCGGCGTGCCCGGCGCGATCGCGCCGTTCCCCGGCGGCGTGGTGCGTTCCGGTTCCAAGATCGGCTCCAAATACAAGGCGCTGCCGGCGTCCACCAACGACGCCTTCTGTCCGACCCTGCGCGGCGTGGCCCGATCGGAACTGGGCGCCGACGTGGAAGCGGTGCTGGAGATCGTCATCGACGCGGTCAGCGACGCCGACATGCGCGTGGCCATGAAGGCCGGCCTCGACGCGGTGTGCGCGATCGGCGCGGCGGGCGGCATCGTGCGTCTGTCGGCCGGCAACTACGGCGGCAAACTGGGACAGTTCCACTATCGTCTGCGGGAGATCCTGGCATGAGCGCCATGACACTGAGCTTGCGCGCTGCCCCGGCCGGCCGCATCGACATGAGCGGCGTGCTGCCCGAAACCCTGGGCGGCCGCACCGCCGGCGACATCGCCGCGCAAACCGTGCGGGTGGACGGCAATCCCGTGGCGCTGGGCGATCTGTTCGCGGTGACGCCGGGCGAGGCCGGCGCCGCGCTGCTGATTCGTGCCGGCAGCGGCCGCCTCGATTGCCTCGGCAAGGACATGACGGCCGGCACGCTGCGCGTCGAGGGGCCGGCCGGACACTATGCCGGCCAGGGTCTGCGCAGCGGCGAACTGCTCATCGAAGGCGACGCCGGCGATTGCGCCGCCAACGGCATGCAGGGCGGCCTGCTGCGCATCGCCGGCAATGCCGGCGACTGGCTCGGTGCCGCGTTGATCGGCGACCGCGCCGGCATGGGCGGCGGCGTCGTCGCGGTGGCGGGCGACGCCGGCGATCGCCTCGGCGACCGCATGCGGCGCGGCCTGATCCTGGTGCGCGGCAAGGCAGGCGCAGCCTGCGGTGCGCGCTTGCTGGCCGGCACCCTGGTGGTCGCCGGGGGGTGCGCCGGCGCGCCCGGCCCCGGCCTGCGGCGGGGCAGTCTGATTCTCGGCCGTGCGCCGGACATCATCCCGGCCACCTACAACGATGCCGGCGTGACGGATCTGTCCTGGCTCGGCCTGCTGCGCCGCCACGCCGACGCCATCCTGCCCGGCGTGGTGCCTGACTCGCCGCGCGTGCGCCGCTACATGGGCGACCTCGCCTTCGGCGGCAAAGGGGAAATCCTGGCGCCGGCATGAAAAAAGCCGGCATGAAAAAACTGGTGTTCCTGCGCCACGGCGAATCCGAGTACAACCTGAGCGGTCTGTGCAATGCCGATCCCGCCGTGCCGGTGGCGCTGACCCCGGCCGGACGGCTGCAGGCGCAAGCCGCTGCCGAGCGTCTGCGCGGCCTGCCGATCCGCCGCGTCTACGTCTCGCGCCTGCGCCGCGCGCAGGAAACCGCGGCCATCGTCAACGCATGCCATTACGCCGAAATCCATGTCGACGCCCGGCTCGACGACCGCAATACCGGTTTCGAAGGGCGGCCGGTGACGCAGTATCTCAACGCCATGCATGGCGCGCCCGATCCTTTCGCATGGAAGGTGCCGGGTGGCGAGTCCTATCGCGAAATGGTGACGCGCGTGCACGGCTTTCTGGCCGACCTGCGCGAGGTCGACGAATCTGCCGTGCTGGTGGTGACGCATCACGAAGTGCTGCAGGCGGTGGCCGGGCATTTTCAGAATCTGGATCTGGCGCGTATGTGGCTGGTCTGGATCGGCAATTGCGAAACCCTCGAATTCGGGAGAGGCTGAACCATGCTGCAATGCGGCCGCTATCGTTTCGGCCTGGAGCGTCCACTGGTCATGGGCATCGTCAACGTGACGCCGGATTCGTTTTCCGACGGCGGCCGCTACGCCGATGCCGGGCGCGCTATCGAGCACGGCCTGAGGCTGCGCGAGGAGGGCGCCGACATCCTCGATATAGGCGGCGAGTCGACGCGGCCTGGCGCCACGCCGGTCGATGCGGGGATGGAATTGCAACGCGTGCTGCCGGTCGTCGCCGGCCTCGCGGCGTGCGGTGCGGCCCTGTCGGTGGACACCATGAAGACCGAGGTGATGGCCGCTGCGCTGGCCGCCGGCGCCGACATGATCAACGACGTCAACGCCCTGCGCGCGCCAGGCGCGCTGCAAGCGGTGGCAGGTTCCGATTGCGGCGTCTGCCTGATGCACATGCAGGGCACACCGCAAACCATGCAATTGGCGCCGGCATACCGCGATGTGGCGCAGGAAGTGGCGGATTATCTGCGCGCCCGTTTCGAGGCAGCGCGCCATGCCGGCATCGCGCGCGAGCGCCTGGTGCTGGATCCGGGTTTCGGCTTCGGCAAGACGCCGGCGCACAACATCGCGCTGTTTCGCGAGCTGCGCCGCTTCACGCGCGATGCGCCGACGCTGGTCGGGGTGTCGCGCAAATCGCTGTTCGGCGCGCTTGCGGGCCGGACGCTGGAGCAGCGAGCGATCGCCAGCGTCACGGCGGCGCTGCTCGCCGCGATGCGCGGCGCCGCGATCGTGCGCGTGCACGATGTCGCGTCCACGGTGGATGCGCTGAAGGTCTGGCAGGCCTTGGGCAGCGAGAACTGAGGCTTCGGTCCGACAAGGAGTTTTGCCATGCGTGTTTATGCCCTTCCGCTGCTCACCGCCCTGATGTTCGCCGGCCCGGCGCAGGCGGCCGATGTCAGGATCGAGAACGCCTGGGCGCGCCCCACGGTGCCGGGCCAGCAGGTGGCCGGCGCATTCATGGACATCACCGCCGAGCGCGACCTGGAACTGGTGGCGGGCGCCACGCCGGCGGCGGCAGCGGTCGAGTTGCATTTCATGCGCATGGACGGCGAGCGGATGGAAATGCGCGAACTGGAATCGATCAGGCTGCCCGCGGGCAAGACCGTCAGCCTGCAACCCGGCGGCCTGCACGCCATGCTGATCGGGCTGAAAGCGCCGCTCGGCGGCGGCGACAGCGTGCCGATGACGCTGACCGTGCGCGATGGCGTCGGCAAGCGGAGCACGATCGAGATCACATTGACCGTTCCGGCGCCGCGCGACTGAGGCCGCGTCGAGCGCGTTGCGCCGGCGCCGCTCGTCGGCGCTTCCCCGAGCCCGGCAACGCCCCCAACGCAGCGAATCCTCCGCAGGCGAGCATGGGAATTCCCTTTGCGCGACGCGCAGCCATCGATCGAGCCGGCCGCCGCTTCCGCTTTGGCAGGTCCCCCGGAGCATGCCTGCGCCGGCTAAGTAGTAATACTGTATTGACACAGTATTGATGCCAATTTACGGCGCTCCGGCGTGCCCCTGTAATGGATGCCTGGCCCCTCGCGCGACGCGCGGGGCCGTAAACCATAAGGAGACGCAATGAACAAATCTTTTCCCCGCGCTACGCTGACGGGTGTGCTGCTGGCGGCGTTCGCCACGCTGGCGCATGCCGACAACCGGCTCGATGTGAGCCTTGGGCTGGTCAACATCCGTCCCGACATCGAATCGCCTGTGGTCGGGGCGGATGCCACCAACGAGACCAAACCGATCCTGAACCTGACTTATTACCTGAATGAAAACCTGGCGCTGAACACGGCCGCCGGGATCACGCGCCACACCTTCAGCGCCGGCGGTGCGACGCTGGGCAAGGCAAGCATGGCGCCGTTCCACCTGATGCTGCAATACCATTTCATGCCGAAGTCGGATTTCAGCCCCTACGTCGGCGCCGGCATCCACCACACCGTGTTCTTCGACAAGAGCGGGCCGGTGTTCGACGGCTTGCGCGGGTTTCCCGCGGATACCGGAGCGGTGTTGCAGGCCGGGTTCGATTACGCCGTCAACAAGGACTATTTCATCAATTTCGATGTGAAGAAGTTTTACCTGGAAACCGACGTGCGGCCGGGCGGCGGCGGCGCCAAGATCGAGACCATCAAGCTCGATCCGCTGATGATCGGCCTGGCGGTAGGGCGGCATTTCTGAGACGCCCGCGCCCGCGCCGGAGGGGACGGCGGGTGCGGGCGCAAGCGGCGATCCGCTCGTCATGAGAGCTGACGGCGGGGAATCGTGCCCGCATGACAGAGTGTCATCCGCCTGTCCTGAACACGGGACAGATCGCGCCCGCTCGACCGATCCGGAATCCAGTGCCGGCCGGTCTTTGCGGCATGCCATGCAAATTGGTTCGATTGTTGCTTGGGAAGGTTATTCGTCCGGATAGCTGGCGGCAGCTTCAGGCCAAACCGCTCCGGAATGACCCGATCCGACCGGAGCGATTCATTTGGATTACCCCGCTAATCCGTTTGCCTGGGCACTGCTATCGACCGTTCTCACCCTGATGGCGGGCCTGGTACTGTACGTTACCCGCCTCAACCTGCGCTTGCGCCATTCCAAGCGGGTGCTGGAAAACGAAATCGGCGAACGCTGCCGAGCCGAAGAAAAGCTGGCGGAAAACGAAAACCGGCTGCGCCAGATCATCGCTTCGGAGCCGGAATGCGTGAAGCTGCAAACCCTCGACGGCATCCTGCTGGAAATGAATCCGGCCGGGTTGGCGCTGCTCGAAGCCGGCCAGCCGGACGACATCATCGGCACCTCGGTCTACGACATGGTCGCGCCGGAATTCCGCGACGAATACCGCGCGCTCACCGAACGGATATTTGCCGGCGAATCCGGCGTCATGGAGTTCCAGATCGTCAGCCTGAAAGGCCGCCGGCGCTGGATGGAAACCCACGCCGTGCCGCTGCGCGACGGCCGCGGCAACGTGATCGCGCTGCTTGGCATCACCCGCGACATCACCGCGCGCAAGCACGCCGAGGACGAGGTGCGCCTGCATTACCGCGAGCTTGCCCATGCGGCGCGCGTCAACACCATGGGCGAGATGGCTTCCGGCCTGGCGCACGAGCTGAACCAGCCGCTTGCCGCCATCGCCAACTACTCGCGCGGCTGCCTGCGGCGCATCCGTTCCGGCGGCGGCACGGTGGAAGACCTGACCCAGGCCATCGAGCAGGTCTGCCAGCAGGCCGAGCGCGCCGGCGGCATTATCAGCAGCCTGCGCCGTTTCGTGAACAAGGAGGACAGCCCTCGCCAGCCGCAGGATCTGCATGCCATCGTGCGCGAAGCCATGCTGATTGCCGGGCCCGAAGTGAACCTGCACCAGGTCGACGTCAGGCTGAATCTGGCACCCGGCATGCCGCATGTGCTGGGCCACGCCATCCAGATCGAGCAGGTCGTGCTCAATCTGGTGCGCAACGCGGTCGAGGCGATGGGCGAGGTGCCGCCCGGACGGCGCTATCTCACGCTGCGCACCTGCGTGGCGGAGGGAAAGGCGGTGGTGGAGGTGCGCGATACCGGCTCCGGGCTGCCGCGCGAAATGCAGAACCGGATTTTCGAGCCGTTCTTCACCACCAAGTCGGCTGGCATGGGCATGGGCCTGCCGATCTGCCGCTCCATCGTCGAGGCCCATGGCGGCGCCCTGATTCCCTTGTCCAATCCGAATGGCGATGGCCTCACGTTCCGCTTCACCCTGTGCCTGGCTACCGAGGAGGAAATAGATGGCTGAACAGCAAACCGTTTTCGTGGTCGACGACGATCAGGCCGCGCGCGAATCGCTGCACTGGTTGCTGGAGTCGGTCGGCCATCGGGTGTGCGGCTATTCCTCGGCGCGCGAATTCCTCAATGTCTACGACGGCACCATCCCGGGTTGCCTGGTGCTGGATGTGCGCATACCCGGTATGAGCGGCCTGGAACTGCAGAATCACCTGCTGGAGCGCGACTGGTGCCTGCCGGTCATCATCGTCACCGGCCATGGCGACGTGCCCATGGCGGTGCGTGCGATGAAAGCCGGCGCCATCGATTTCCTGCAGAAGCCGTACAACGACCAGGCCTTGCTCGACCGCATCCAGTTGGCCCTGGAACTGTGCCGGCAACGCCGCCACAGCCACGGGGAGCTGGCCCGGATCCAGGCCAACTACCGGCAATTGACGCCGCGCGAGCGGGAAGTCGCCGCGCACGTGGTGGCCGGCAAGGCCAACAAGGTGATTGCCATCGAACTGGGCCTGAGCCCGAAGACCATCGAGGTGCACCGCGCCAACGTCATGTTCAAGATGCGTGTGAATTCCCTGCCCGAACTGGTGCAGGTATGGATGCGCATGGAAACGGCGGCGGCGAACGAGGCCAGCCTGGTTTCCTGAGGCCGCAGCCTGGCGCCGCAAGCCCCGGCCATTTTGGCCGCGGAAGGCTGACGGCGCCGTCAAGCACAGGCATCCTTGCGGGCGCGCGCCGGGCGGTTTCCGCCGGGCATACCCAATCCGGATTAAGGGAATCTACTCATCCGGATGCGCGCTCGTCCGACTTATTTTCATCGCTGCAATCCCATTTAATGCAATCAACGGCATGCACTGTCGCGCGCCGTCGATCCCCCCACACACGAGAGGAAACTGACCATGTCGCAAGAAACCGTCAAAGCCGCCCTGATGCAGGCCATCGCCGGCATCCAGGGCAATCCCGGCGCCGCCAAGGTGGTATTCCGTGCCGATACCCGACTGGAAGAGGACGTGCGCTGCAGCGCCAGGGTGCGCGACTTTCCGGCCATCATCGTCGACGAGCCGCCCGAGCTGGGAGGGGCCGACGCCGCGCCCAATCCGGTTGAACTGCTGCTGGTCGCACTGGGCGCATGCCAGGAAATCATGTACAGCGCCTACGCTTCGGTCATGGGCGTCAAGCTCGATAGCGTCAAGGTCAATCTGCGCGGCTATCTCGACCTGCGCGGCCTGTTCGGCATGGATGGGGCCATCCCCCCGGGCTACCAGAAAATCATTTTCGAGACCGAGGTGAATAGCCCGGCCGACACCGAAACGCTCATGAAACTGGTGCAGACCGTGGAAAGCCATTGCCCGGTGATGGATAGCCTGATACGCGCAATCGAGGTCAGCGGCCAGGTCACCCTCAACGGCAAGCTGATGGAGGCCGAAGCGCTTCCGGCCTGACCTGAAAGCACGCGTTCGTTCGGCGCCTCCGGACGGCCGGACGAACACAGGAGACCCACCATGCCCAAACACATCGCCATTATCGGCGGCGGCCCCGCAGGCTACGTCGCCGCATCCCACGCCGCGGCGGAAGGCGCCAACGTCACCCTGATCGATCCGCATCCCCTGGGCGGCACCTGCCTGCATCGCGGCTGCATCCCCACCAAGACCCTGGTGGAGGTCTGCAATCTCCTAGAAAAAATGCGTCGCGCGGAAACCTACGGGCTGCGCCTCAACGGCAGCATCGAGGCCGACTGGCCGGCGATGCGCGCCAAGGCCGGGCAGGTTATCGGCCTGCTCAATCGCGGCATCGATGGCCTCATGGCGGATCGCAAAGTGGCCCATATCCAGGGGCGCGGCCGGATTGTCGACGGCCGGCACGTCGAAGTGCCGGGGCACGGCATGGTCGAAGCCGACGCCGTGCTGGTCTGCACCGGCTCCAGTCCCATCCGGCCGGCAAGTTTCCAGGTCGACGGCGAACGCATCGCCACCAGCGACGACCTGCTGAAATGGGACACCCTGCCGAGCTCCCTGCTCATCGTCGGCGATGGCGTGGTGGCCTGCGAATTCGCCTTCATCATGCATGCCCTGGGCGTGCAGGTGAGCCTCGCCGCCATGGGCGAGCGCCCGCTGCCTTTCCTGGATCGGGATATCGCCAGCGTCGTGCAGCGGGAAATGCGCAAGCTCGGCATCGAATTCATCGGCCGCTGTCAGGTGGAACGGCTTGACGCCACGCCGGGCGGCGTCGCCGCCTACGCCGACGGCCAGCTGGTAGCCACCGCCGAGCGCGCCCTGGTGGCCGTCGGGCGGCGCCCCCAAAGCACGGGACTTGGCCTGGAAGAGGCCGGTGTGGCTGTGGGCCCGCGCGGCGAGATCATGACCGACAGCCTGATGCGCACCAACCTGGCGGGGCTATATGCGGTGGGCGACGTCAACGGCCGCCTCGCACTGGCCCATGCCGCCTCGGCGCAGGCACGTCTGGCGGTGGATCACGCCCTGGGACTGGACCCCGCGCCGCTCGACGAAGCAGCCATCCCGTGGGCCGTGTTCACCATGCCGGAGATCGGATGCGTCGGCCTGACCGAACAGGACGCCGTCGACAAAGGCCATGTCGTCAGTTGCGGCCGCTTCGACCTGCGCTGCCTCGGCAAGGCCCAGGCCATGGGCGAATTGACCGGCCTGGCCAAGGTGGTGGCGGACCGCGTCACCGGGCGCCTGCTCGGCGTCCACATCGTCGGCGCACACGCTTCCGATATGGTGCATGAGGCTGCGGTGCTGATCCGCCAGGGCGCCACCGTGCATGCCATCACCCAAACCGTGCATGCCCATCCGACTCTGTCGGAAGCGCTGCTGGAAGCCGCCGAGGATGCGCTCGGCCAGGCCGTGCACAAACCCATGAAACGCGAGAAGACCCATCATGTCAGCACATTACCCTGAAGACCGCCTCTATCACCGTGACGCCCTCTGGCTGCAGCGCCAGGAAGGGGACGAAGCCCTGGTGGGGATCAACTATTTCGCGCAGCAAAGCCTGGGCGAGGTCGTATTCCTGGACCTGCCGCGGGTGGGCGCTGTCATTCGCCAGGATACCCCCCTCGGAACCATCGAATCCCACAAGGCCGTGTCCGACATGATCGCTCCCGTGGACGGCAGCGTGCTGGCGGTCAATCCGCGCCTGCGCGGCGAACCCGGACTGGTCAACAGCGACCCCTACGGCGAGGGCTGGGTGCTGCGCATCCGCCTGGCCGCAGCGGCGGAAACCGGCCATCTGCTGGAGGCCGGCGACTATCTCAAACACCTCGGCCTGGCAGCATGAAGGCCGGTTTTCCATTTTCAGGAGACCCCCCATGAGCTTTACCACGCAAGACCTCATCGCCCAGGCCAGATCCCGGATCACCGAGTGGGATGCCGCTACCGCCGCGCGCGAGCTGGCGGCGCGAAAAGACATCGTCCTTCTGGACGTGCGCGAGCCCGCGGAATTCGGCGAGGGGTGCATCGGCAGCGCCTGCAACGTTCCGCGCGGCGTGCTCGAATTCAAGGTCGACCCGACCTATCCGGCCTGCGAGAAAACGCTGCTCGATCGCCAGCTGGAAATCCTGGTGTACTGCAAGACAGGCGGGCGCAGCGCCTTCGCCGCCCATACCCTGAAACAGCTGGGCTACCTTAACGTGACCTCCCTGGCGGGCGGGATCGAGGCCTGGAAGAGCGCTGGCTTCGACGTGACTCCGGTACGCACGTGACGGCGCAGCCGCCACCCGGGAGCACGGTTGCGCGTTCGAGTGCCCCCTCGATGTAGGCCTGCGGCCCTTTCGGAGAGGCGAAGGCCCGGGAGGCGGCACAGCCGGTTTCGTCGCCATTCAACCCGGATTGTCCAATAGCCCCTCTCCCGCAGGTGGGGGAGGGAGAAAACCAGCCTATGCGCCAAGCATGATGCCCAATGGACAATTTGGGATCAAAACAGGGCTTCAGCCCGCCAAGGAAGAAACCGTGCCCGCGCCGTCAGTGGCAGAGTTTTCCCGACGACGACCAGTGCAATCAAGCAAAGCTGGATGCGCGCCACGAAGCCACCTCGCGCCTGTTCGAGAAAGGCGTGTTCGACAGCATGGAGATTGCCAGTATCACCGGCCACAAGACCCTTCAGATGCTCAAGCGCTACACCCACCTGCGGGCCGAGGATTTGGCGAAGAAGATGGGCTGATTCTGTTTGAAAAGTGGTTCCAATATTGATACCATATAAATATGGTCGATTCCCGGAAAATACTTGATCAAATGAAGCGCGAGCCGGCAAACGTCCGCTTCAGCGATCTCAAGAAAGTATGTGAGGAGCATTTCGGAAAGCCGCGCCAAGCGGGAACCAGTCATGCGATCTTCAAAACTCCTTGGATCGGCGATCCCCGGATCAATATTCAGGACGACAAAGGCAAGGCCAAGGCGTATCAGGTTCGGCAGGTTCTTTTGGCAATCGATAAACTGGAGGGTATGCGCAATGAGCATTGACCACTATACATTCCGCGTCACCTGGCTACCCGAGGATGGCGAGCATGTCGGCTTGTGCGCCGAATTCCCATCCCTGTCGTGGTTGGCCGGTACTCCCGAGTCCGCCTTGAAGGGAATTCGCAAGCTCGTGGCCGAAGTGGTCGCCGATATGCGGGCATCTGGCGAACCGATTCCTGTGCCGTTCGCCGAGAAGCACTACAGCGGAGAGTTTCGCGTACGCATTCCGCCCGAAGTGCATCGCGCCCTGGCAATTCAGGCGGCCGAACAGGGCGTCAGCCTCAACCGTCTGGCAAGCGCAAAACTGGCAGCATAATCCCGCGCCTGTCTGCGCTGGCGCCGCCGGGCCAGCAGAACGAGTGGCCCGGCGGCGAAACCCGGGGTGATTCAATTCGTACAGCAGGCACATGAAGACTTATACCGGGAAGTCCTCCCTGTGCCAAACGACGCAATAGTTAGCACCGCTCGCCACGCAGGGTTTATGGATTGGATGAGAGTCGTCTACCTCGTGAGGATAAGTCCTGCTGTCGATTCCGAGGTCATCGGTGCGACCAATCATCCCGATGCGCTGGATACCGCGGCCATTCGTGGCGGCCGTCTTGGCTTTCATGTGGAAGCTGGCTTGCCCGGCCCGGATGAGTCCCGGCGGCTTGTTCTTGGCTGGTTCGAGCGCCGGAATCTTTCGCCCGAGACCGAGGGGTTCGATCTGGATCTAGATGTGATGTTTCAATAGGTTGTTCACCCGGAAGGATCTGGGAAACTGGAGTTCTCGAAGCTTCAGTACTCTCAGAGGGCCAACCGGATGAACAGCCATAA
>NCIH01000075.1:0-13898 GCA_002281975.1 Hydrogenophilales bacterium 17-64-11
ATTCCTGGCTTACTACAACGCCAGAAGGCCTCACTCGGCTCTCGGCTACAAGCCTCCAGCTTCACGCCTCGCCGGAAACAACCTATTGCAACTCAACAGGTAGCCCTGAGTCCTCGCCCCTGAATACTGGTCACGCGCCATGGATACCCTCGCCAGCTACGACGAACTCCCCTACGACAGCCTGCCGCTGCCGGAAACCCAGCCGGATTTCCTGGCGGCGGTGGCGCGACTGCACGGTTTCGATGCGCCCGATCCTGGCCGTGCGCGCATCCTCGAACTCGGCTGCGCTTCCGGCGGCAACCTGATTCCACTGGCATGGCGCTGGCCCGAATCGCGCTGCGTGGGGGTGGAGCTGTCGCGCGTGCAGGCGGAGGCGGGCGCGGCTTTCGTCCGCCATCTCGGTTTGTCCAACGTCCGCATCATCCATGGCGATCTGGCCGCGTTGCCGGACGATCTCGGCGAATTCGATTACATCATCGCGCACGGCGTGTTTTCCTGGGTGCCGCCTGCGGTGCAGCAGGCACTGCTTGAGGTGTGCCGGCGCCATCTGTCGCCGCACGGCATCGCTTATCTCAGCTTCAACGTCGAGGCCGGCTGGACCCCCCTGCTGCCCCTGCGCACTGCGCTGACCGAACGCACTGCGGCCGACCTCCCCGCGCCTGCCCGATTCGAACAGGCGCTGCGCGTGCTGGACGCACTGGAAGTCGAGTGGAGCGATCCGGTGTTGCTGAAGGAAATCGCCTATCTCAAGTCGGCTGCGCCGTCCTACCTGTTCCATGAGTACCTTGCCGAATTCAATGCGCCGATGCGGTTTGCCGAATTCGCTGCGCAGCTCGATACGCACGGGCTGCGCTATGTCGGCGAAGCCGGTCCGCGTCGTGCCGTGGTCGAGCTTGAAGATGGCTGGGGGCTGATTCCCGAAAGCATGGCCGGGCGCTGGCTCGACGCCGAGGCGGCGCTCGACGAGGCGCTGGCAACCCGCTTTCGCCGCGCAGTGATCGCGCGCGCCGACGCCCCCTGTGCGCAGCCACCGCAGGCCGAGGCGCTGAGCCGGCTGGCGTTTTATGCCGATGTGCGGAGCGACGAGGAAATCGATCTGGATGAAGCCACCGAGCAGCGCTTCGTCAATCCGGCCGACAACACTTTCCCGGTGTCGCTGCCTGCGATGAAAGCGGCCGCCATGGCCCTGGCAGCCGCCTATCCCGGCGCGCTGGATTACGCGGCCTTGTTGTCTGCCGCCAGGCAGGTGTTGGCCGAATTCGGCGTCAGCGGGGAGGTGGACGAGGCCGGATTCCGCGAGGCGCTGTTCCAGCTGGTGATCACGCATGGCGTCATGTCCACGGTGTCGGCCGGGACGGTCGACGCCGAGCTGGAGGGGCGCCCTTGTGCGCATGCACTGGCCCGCTGGCAGGCAAAGTCGCCGGGCTGGATCGTAAGCGGCGCGCGCCATGTGGCGATGGACCTGGACCCGTCGGGGCGGGTATTGCTCGGCCTGCTGGATGGCAGCCACACGATCGAGGAACTGGTGGCCATCATGCAGGCCACGCTGGCCGAGGCAGGGCTGGAGCTGGCGCCGGAAACCGTCGGCGAACTGACCCACCAGCAATTGTGGCTGTTTGCCCGTCAGGGCCTGCTCGTGTAAGGGGATTCCCGCCTTGCGTTCGGGCTGAAAATCCGCCGCGCCTGCCCGGCCAGCGGCGATGCGCTATGGTTGAAGTGCCGCCAATCCAAGGAGCCGCCCCGATGTCCGCCATACTGCTCGAAGCAATTCAGCGGCGCTATGCTTGCCGCCGGTTTGTCGCGGGCCGGCCCGTCGCTGCGGGCGAGCTGGCTGTGCTGAGGGAGGCGGGCCGCCTGGCGCCGTCGGCCTTTGGCCTCGAGCCATGGCGTTTCATCACGGTGGAAGACGGGACGGGACGGGCAGCCGTTGCGCGAGCCTGTTACGACCAGCCTGCTGCTGCCAGCGCTGCGGCATTCATCGTGATCGTGGCGCTGGTGGCGGCGCTCGACCCGGATTCGGATTACGTGCGGGCACGTTTTGAGGCCGAGGCGCGCGGCCAGGACATTGCGCCGACCGACGCGGCTTACCGTGCCTTCTATCGCGCGGAATCCATCGCGGCCTGGGCGCAAGGCCAGTGCAACTTTGCCGCAGCACAGCTGCTGTTGCAGGCCTCGCACCTGGGCCTCGGCAGCTGTCCGATTGGCGGGTTCGACACAGCGGCGCTGGCCGCTGCCGTGCGGATCCCGCCGGGTGAAACGCCCGCCCTGGTCATTGCCTTGGGGCGCTGCGCGCATGCGGCGCCGCAACGGATGCGCAAGCCTGTGGACTGAATGCCGCGCCGAGAAGCAGGACGCATGTTTACGGCGGTGTCGCGGCCTGCCGCCGTGGCGGATGGGGCTAACGCGGCGCCTGCCAGCAGTTGTTGTTGATCTGCCAGGTCATCGACAGCTGCTCGCTGCTCGGGTACAGCGCGTATTTCAGGCCAATGTAGTCGGAGCCCTTGCGCCAGAACATCGCCAGCAGGCTTTTTTCGCCGCTGGCGATGACGCTGGTGTAGGGAATGACCTTGAGCGGGTTGCCGTAGAGGTTGGCGTAGTTCGAGGCGATGACGACGAAATGGCGGAAGGCCGGTTCGATTTCCTGGTCGAACGCCACCAGCTTGTCGTTGCAGAAGGTGAACAGGAAACGGCGGCCGGCGGGGTTGCTGGGCAGATCGTAGGCAAACAGACCGTCGCTGCCGGCCGGCAGGGTCTTGTCGAAATTCCAGGTTTTGAGCGCCTGTTCGACCTCGGCGCGGCTCATGCCGTTTTTGAATTCGCCGACTTCCCACGCGTGGGCGGGCAGGGCGAGCAGCAGCCCGGCAAGCAGGCCGAGCGTTGTCATGCTCATGGCGATCCCGATCGCGGCTGCCAGCCAGCCGCAGCATAACGTAGCCTGGCCGTGTCGCTCTGCCCGGGGCATCACTTGCCGCTGACCGCGCCGAAGACCTTTTTCAGCAAGTCGCTGCCGGTCTGCAAGGGGTTGGCGCGAATGGCCTGCTCCTTTTCGCCGATGAGCCGATACAGGCGGTCGAGCGATTGCTGGGTGACGTACTGCTCGACGTTGGCCTGGCTTTTGTCGACCAGGTTGAACTGCGCGGCCATGCCGGCATAGCGGTTGTATTGCTGCGCGAGGCCGGCCTTGTCGGTGGTCGCCTTGACGATGGGCGTGAAGCGTTCGGTCAGCCTGGCCTCGGTTTTCCTGCGGAAGAAGTCGGTGGCCGAGGTCTGGCCGCCGGTCAGGATGCCGCGGGCATCTTCCAGCGTCATTTCCTTCACCGCGTCCACCAGCAGGATTTTGGCTTCGGGCACGGCGGCCTCGGCGGCGCGGTTCATCGACAGCACCAGTTCGTCGGCCTGCTTGCCCATGCCGACCATGCGCATGGCTTTTTCGGCTTTTTGCAGGCTGGGCGGCAGCGGGATTTTCAGCGCGGCGTTGCCGAAGAAGCCGTCCTTCTGCCCAAGCTGGGCGACGGCGGCGTCGGCGCCGCGGGTCAGGGCCTCCTTCAGGCCGGCATTGATCTCGGTCGTCGACAGGGCGTCGACCCCGCTGCGCGTGGCGGTCTCGCCGGCCGGCTTGGTGATCACGCCCTTCAGCATCTCCTTCCAGTCGATCGCGTGAGCGGGCAGCGCCAGGGCGAGGCCGGCGGCCAGAATCATCCAGTGTTTCTGCATGGTGCGTCTCCTTGCACGATTGGGTCAAAGCACCTCTGCAGCATAGTCCGCCAGACGCGAACGTTCACCCCGCTGCAGCGTCACGTGGCCGTTGTGCGGCCAGCCCTTGAAGTGATCGACCACGTAGGTGAGGCCGGAGCTGCCTTCGGTGAGGTAGGGGGTGTCAATCTGCGCGATGTTGCCCAGGCAGATCACCTTGGTGCCTGGCCCCGCGCGCGTGATCAGCGTCTTCATCTGCTTGGGCGTGAGATTCTGCGCCTCGTCGATGATCAGGAACTTGCTGAGGAAGGTGCGGCCGCGCATGAAATTCAGCGACTTGACCTTGATGCGGGAGCGGATCAGGTCCTGCGTCGCCGCGCGCCCCCAGTCGCCGGCCTCGTCGTCGCTCTTGTTCAGCACCTCGAGGTTGTCTTCCAGCGCGCCCATCCACGGCGTCATTTTTTCCTCTTCGGTTCCGGGCAGAAAGCCGATGTCCTCGCCTACCGGAACGGTTACGCGGGTCATGATGATTTCGCTGTAGATCTTTTTGTCCAGCACTTGCGCCAGGCCCGCCGCCAGGGTGAGCAGGGTCTTGCCGGTGCCGGCCTGGCCGAGCAGGGTGACGAAATCGATCTCGGGGTCCATCAGCACGTTGAGCGCGAAATTCTGTTCGCGGTTGCGCGCGGTGATGCCCCACACATTGTTCTTGTGGTGGCTGAAATCGCGCACCGTGACCATCTCCGCCTGCTTGCCCTCGACCTTCAGCACTTTCGCGTAGAGCGGGTTGGGGCCTTCCTGGAAGACGAATTCGTTCGGCAGCAAGCTCGCAACCAGCGGTCCCTTGATGCGGTAATAGGTGTTGCCGTTGGCCTGCCACGACTCCATGCCCTTGCCGTGGCTGTCCCAGAAATCGGCCGGCAGTTCGCGCAGCCCGGCGTACAGCAGATCGGTGTCTTCCAGCACCTTGTCGTTGAAGTAGTCCTCGGCGGGCAGCCCCAGCGCGCGGGCCTTGATGCGCATGTTGATGTCTTTCGACACCAGGATGACCTGACGCTTGGGATAGTGGCGCGACAGGAACAGCACCACGCCGAGAATCTGGTTGTCGACTTTGCTGGTCGGCAGGCTCAGCGGAATGTCGCCGCTGATCGCCTGGGTCTGCAGGAACAGGCGGCCGGTGGCGGCGCTGTGGCTGTGCGGCGCGAGCGGCACGCCTTCCTCGATGCTGTCGAGCTTGCTGACGATCTCGTCGAGGAAGCGGCTGGCTTGGCGGGCGTTGCGCGAAACCTCGTTCATCCCCTTTTTGTGCTGATCGAGTTCTTCCAGGGTGGCGATCGGCACATAGATATCGTGTTCTTCGAAGCGGAACAGGCTGGTTGGGTCGTGCATCAGCACGTTGGTGTCCAACACGAACAGCTTGGTTTTGGCGACGGCTTTTCTCGGCATGGTGGGCTTGGCAGGCGTGGGGAAGTTGAGAATGCATTTATCCTACCTCAAGCGGCTGGCCGCTTGTCGAGTGAAAAAAGTAAAGCCGAAAGCTTCGGGCCGGTGCGAATCGGGAGACGGATTTCCCACTAAAATGCCTGGTTTGGAACCAGAGATTCGGATTCCCCATGCGTCGTCGGCTGGCGTTGCTGTGTCTGATCGGGCTGTGGATGCAACAACCGCTCCACGCACAAGTTGCCGCGCACATCCTGCTGCAGGATTCGCCGCTGGCGGGGTTTCAGTACCACGCGGGCAAGGCGCTGTGGCCGCAGATGCGGGCCGGCGATGCGCTCGCCCTGGTTCGCGAGCCGGACAATCCGCACGATGCCCGGGCGGTGCGGGTGGAATGGCGGGGCCACAAGATCGGCTACGTGCCGCGCCGCGAGAATGCCGACGTGGCGCGCCTGCTCGATCGGGGGCAGGCCTTGAGCGCACGCATCGTGCGGCTGGCCGAGGTGCGCGATCCATGGTCGCGGGTGCGCTTCGAAATTCTGATTCCGCTGCAGGCGGACCGAATACCATGAAGCAACTGATCGTCTCCATAGCCATGGCGCTGGCCTGGCTGGCGCAAGCCTCGGCGGCTGCGTTGTCGGTGCCGGCTTTGCCGCTGTCCAGCTTCAGGCTGCCGCCGGGATTCCAGATCGAGTTGTTTGCCAGCGTACCCAACGCGCGGCAGATGGCGCTCGGAAAAAATACGCTGTTTGCCGGCAGCATGCGCGCGGGCAAGGTCTACGCAATTCCATTGCAGGCGCCGCACACGCCGGTGGTGATTGCCGCCGGTCTCGAGATGCCGGTGGGGGTGGCATTCCGCGATGGCGATCTGTACGTGTCGGCGGTCAGCCGCATCCTGCGGCTGCGCAATATCGAAGCGCGCCTGAAAAACCCGCCGCGCCCGGAAATCGTCAGCAGCGCCTATCCGGCCGACACCCACCACGGCTGGAAATTCATCGCCTTCGGACCGGACGGCAAGCTCTATGTGCCGGTCGGCGCGCCATGCAATATTTGCGCGCCCGATCCGGACAAGTACGCCATCATTACCCGGCTCGATGTGGCCAGCGGCACGGTCGAGGTGGTCGCGCGCGGCGTGCGCAACAGCGTGGGCTTCGACTGGCAGCCGCAAAGCGGCGAGCTGTGGTTCACCGACAACGGCCGCGACTGGCTGGGCGACGACGCGCCGCCCGACGAGCTCAATCGCCTGAGCCGGCCGGGCCAGCATTTCGGCTACCCGTATTGCCACGGCGGGAGCTTCGCCGATCCCGAATTCGGCCAGTCCCGCCGCTGCGACGAATTCGAGCCGCCGGTGCAGAATCTGGGCGCGCACGTGGCGGGCCTGGGAATGCGCTTTTACCGTGGCAAGCAGTTCCCCGAACGGTACCGGGACGCCGTCTTCATCGCCGAGCACGGCTCGTGGAACCGCAGCCGCAAAAACGGCTATCGCGTCAGCGTGGTGCGCTTGCAGGGCAGCCGCGCGGTGAGCTACGAGCCCTTCGTCAGCGGCTGGCAGCAAGGCGAGTCGGCCTGGGGGCGTCCCGCCGACGTGCTGGTGATGCCCGACGGCAGCCTGCTGGTGTCGGACGACCAGGCTGGAGCGATTTACCGGGTCAGCTATCGCGGCAACCGGTAAAATATCAGTGCTCCGAATTGGAAATTAGCGACATAAAAATGCCGAAACCGTCCCCATCCTTTGTTGCCGCGCTCGTCGGGTATCCGACCCGGCTGCGCGTGCCGTCGCGGCTGGAAACGGTTTCGGCATTTTTATTCTGCGAAGGTCTTTTTGGGGCAAAGTTCCCGTCGCGAATGTCCAGTTCGGAGCACTCATGAAACTGCTCGTTCTCGATACCTCGACCGAATGGTGCTCGGCTGCGCTGTGGCTGGATGGCCGCGTCCAGGCGCGCCGGGTGCTGGCCGAACAGCGGCACAGCAGCCTGTTGCTGCCGATGGTGGACGAGCTGCTGCGCGAATCGGCCATCGGCTTGCGCCAGCTCGACGGCATCGGCTACGGCGCAGGCCCCGGTTCGTTTACCGGCCTGCGCATTGCCTGCGCCGTGACGCAAGGCCTGGCGTTGGGCGCCGACCTGCCGGTGGCCGGCGTCTCGACGCTGCAATCGATCGCCGAACAGGCTGGCGCGGAGCGGGTGCTGACCGTGCTCGACGCGCGCATGGCCGAGGTCTACTGGGCGGCGTATCAGCGCGATGGTGCAGGCTGGCGTGCCGTCAGCGAACCCGCCCTGGCGCTACCCGAATCGGTGAGCGTGCCGGCGGGCGGCGGCTGGGTCGGCGCCGGCAACGGTTTCGTCGCGCTGGGCGAGGCGTTGCGCCCGCGCCTGGCGGCGCTGGCGCGCATCGACGGCACCCTGATGCCCGATGCCGCGGCGATGGCGCCGCTTGCTGCCCGGGCATTCGGGCGCGGCGAAGGCATGGACGCCGCGCTGGCCGCCCCGATTTACCTGCGCGACAAGGTAGCGCTGACGGTGGACGAGCGCCGCCGGAAAAAAACCGCATGAGCGCCGTATTCGAAATCGCGCATCGCTTGCGGCCGATGACCGAGGCCGACCTGCCGCGCATTCACCGGATCGAGCTGGCGAGCTACGAATACCCGTGGAGTCCGGGCAACTTTGCCGACTCGCTTCATGCCGGCTACAGCATGTGGGTGCGCGAAGCCGAGGGCGAGGTGATCGGGTACTACGCGATGCTGGCGGCAGCCGGCGAGGCGCACCTGCTCAACCTCACCATCGCGCCGATGTGGCGGCGGCACGGCCTCGGGCGCGATCTGCTCGACCACTGCCTGGCGCGTGCCTGCGATCATCATGCCGACAGCGTCTTCCTGGAGGTGCGCACCTCCAACAGCGCCGCGATCGGGCTGTATCGCGGCAGCGGCTTCGTCGATCTGGCGGTGCGGCGCGGCTACTATCCGGCGCGCGACGGCCGCGAAGATGCGCTCATCATGAAAAAGGACTTGTCGTGCTGAGCCGGGCCGACGTGTTCGACGAACTGGGCATCGGCCCGGTGTGGCGTCTGCGCGAAGCCCCTGTCGCACAAGCGGCTGCCGCGCCTGTTCGGCCGCGCCTGAACTGGGAGGAGCTTGCCGATGCCGTCGCCCACTGCACCGCCTGCAAGCTGCACCTCACCCGCACCCAGGGCGTGCTCGGCGTGGGCGACCGCAATGCCGACTGGCTGATCATCGGCGAAGCGCCGGGGGCGGACGAAGACCGGCTGGGCGAGCCGTTCGTCGGCCAGGCGGGCAAGCTGCTCGACGCCATGCTGGCAGCCATCTCCCTGAAGCGCGGCGACAATGTCTACATCGCCAACCTGCTGAAATCGCGCCCGCCCGGCAACCGCAATCCGGAGCCGGACGAGGTGGCGGCGTGCCGGCCCTATCTGCTGGCGCAAATCGAACTCATCCAGCCGAAACTCATCCTCGCCCTGGGGCGCTTCGCCGCGCAAAATCTGCTCGATACCGACGAGGCGATCGGCCGCCTGCGCGGCCGCGTGCACCGGTTCCAGGGCGTGCCGTTGGTGGTGACCTACCACCCGGCCTACCTGCTGCGCAACCTGGCCGACAAGGCTCGCGCGTGGGAAGACCTGTGCCTGGCGCGGCGGACTTATGCCACCCTGACCCCTGACCCCTGACCCCTGACCCCTGACCCCTGACCCCTGTATCCATGAAACTCCTGCATTCCGCGCTGCGCTTTCGCGTCAATTATTTTTCCGATCTGGGCCGCCACCAGGTGGTGGTGTGGATGCCGGGCGACACGCCGCCGGTCGACGCGCAGGTCGATGTCGGGCCGAAGATCGAACACGAGGTGCCCAACGAGGTGTTCCGTAGCGACATCGCGCCGCTCAAGACGGGGCGCTTCTACCCGTCGCAGCTCTTGCACGCCGACGACGCCCCGGCGCCGATGTTCCGCGTGACGAAGCTGAACGAAACCAGCTTCGTCGCCAATTTCAGTCATCCGCTGCAGGGCCGTATTTTCAGCATCGACAGCGGCAAGAGCGATGTCTCGACCGAGCCGGTCGGCCAGGTCACGCAACTGCTCGAATGGAGCGGCATGGAAACGCAGATGCAGACGCCGACCGACTTCGAGGGGGCGGATGCGTTCAGCCGCGAAGACGAATCCCCCGACACCGAGTTCTACGCGCTCGCCCGCAAGGTCGCCCACGTCGATGCGGTGTGCGCGCGCCGCATCCAGGCGCTGTACCGCACCGTGCTGCCGGAGAACGCGCGGGTGCTCGACCTGATGGCGGGCTGGCGCTCGCACCTGCCTGATACCGTGCAGTCAGCGGTCGGCCTGGGCCTCAACGCCGAGGAGCTCGACGACAACCCGCAGCTCGCCGAGCGCATCGTCAAGGACATCAACGCCGACCCCACGCTGCCGTTTGCCGACGCCAGCTTCGACGCGGTGGTGTGCACGGTGTCGTTCGAATACCTGACGCAGCCGCACCGGATCGTGGCAGAAGCCAAGCGGGTGCTGAAGCCGGGAGGCATGTTCGTGGTGACGCTGTCGCACCGCTATTTCCCGCCCAAGGCGATCAAGCTGTGGACCCAGCTGCACCCGATGGAGCGCATGGCCTGGGTCGGCATGCTGATCAAGCGGGCCGGCTTCAAGAAGGTGGAGACCTACGTCGAGCGCGGCCTCAAGCGGCCGAAGGACGACCGCTATGCCGACGCGCTCACCGAATCCGACCCGCTGTTCGCCACCTGGGGCGTGGCCTAGACTTACATCACTCAACCATCCCGGGAGACCGACATGTTCAAATGGCGCAACATATTCCAATGGCTAAGCGTGACTTTCATCGCGTTGGCACTTTCCGGCTGCGGCTACAACACCTTGCAGACGACGGACGAGGACATCAAGGCGACCTGGGCCGAGGTGCTGAACCAGTACCAGCGCCGCGCCGACCTGGTGCCGAACCTGGTCAACGTGGTGAAGGGATATGCAGCGCACGAGAAGGACGTGTTCATCAGCGTCACGCAAGCGCGCGCCCGCGTCGGCGCGATTCAGGCGACGCCGGAACTGATCAACGACGAAGCGGCATTCCAGAAATTCATCGCGGCGCAGGGCGAACTCACTGGCGCGATTTCGCGCTTGCTGCTGGTCGCGGAAAACTATCCGCAACTCAAGGCCGATGGCTTGTTCCGCGATTTGCAGGCGCAACTCGAAGGCACCGAGAACCGCATCACCGTCGCGCGCAACCGCTACATCGCCGCGGTGAAACTCTACAACGTCACGGTGCGCTCCTTCCCGTCCAATCTCACCGCGATGCTGTTCGGCTACAAAACCAAGCCGACTTTCACGGTGGAAAACGAAAAGGCCATCGCGCAGCCGCCCAAGGTCGATTTCGGTGCGCCCGCCCCGGCACCGGCCGCGCCTGCAGGCGGCTCTTGATCCCCGGATGAGCCGGTTGGCCCGGACGTTCGCGTCCGGCTTCTTTCTGCTGCTGTGTGCGCTGTCGGCCTGGGCCCAGGTGGCGGTGCCCGAGCTGTCGCGCCGCGTCACCGACCTGACCGGCACCCTCGACGCCGGGCAGGTGGCCGCGCTTGAAGGCAAGCTGGCTGCGTTCGAAGCGCAAAAGGGCAGCCAAATTGCCGTTCTCATCGTCCCCACCACCCAGCCCGAAGACATTGCACAGTTCGGCATCCGCGTGGCCGAGCAATGGAAAATCGGGCGCAAGAAAATCGACGACGGGGTGATCCTGATCGTCGCCAAGGACGACCGCAAGCTGCGGCTTGAAGTCGGTTACGGGCTGGAGGGCGCGATTCCTGACGCCATCGCCAAGCGGGTGATTGCCGAAACCATCACGCCATATTTCAAGGTGGACGACTATTACGGCGGAATCGACGCGGGTGTGCAGCAGCTGATGCGGCTGATCGAGGGCGAGCCGTTGCCGGCGCCCAGCGCATCAGCCGGCGGCGGGGGCGATGGCCTCTTCGTCATCCTCATTGTCGGCGGTATCGTCACCGGCTGGCTGCTTTCCATGCTGATGAGCCGTCCGGCTGCGGGCGGCATCGCCGCGCTCGGCAGCGGAGTGGTGGGGGTGCTGCTGCTGGGCCTGACCCCGGTGCTGCTGTTCATTGCCGTGTTCGTGTTCGTCGGCGTGGCCACGGGATTCCGCCATGGCGGCGGCTGGACGAGTGGGGGCGGCGGATTCGGTGGCAGGGGCGGCGGCTCGTGGGGCGGTGGCGGCGGCGGATTCGGCGGCGGAGGTGCGTCAGGCTCATGGTGAAACTCAAGCGCTTGCTCAGGCATGTGTTCAGGCCGCCGTGGGCGTGGCGGCGGGCATTTCCGCAGGCCACGCTCGATGCGATCGAGGCTGCGATCCGTGCCTCCGAGGCCAGCCACGGTGGCGAGATCCGTTTCGCCATCGAAAACAGCCTCGCCGCCTCTTCGGTGTGGCGCGGCATGAGCGGGCGCGAGCGTGCGATCGAGGTGTTTAGCCAGCTGCGCGTGTGGGATACCGAGCACAACAGCGGCGTGCTGGTCTATCTGCTGCTGGCCGACCACGATATCGAAATTGTCGCCGACCGCGGCATTGCCGCGCGGGTGGAGGCCTCCGCATGGGAGGCGGTGGCGCAGGCGATGGAGGCCGCTTTCAGGCAGGGCGAATACAGGCGCGGTGCGCTGGCCGGCATCGAGCAGATCGGCGCGCTGCTGGCGGCGCATTTTCCGTTGTCCGGGGATTCATCCCCTTCCGGGGGCAATCCGGACGAACTGGCGAATCGCCCCGTTATCGTGTGAGCAGACGAGAAACAGCGTGCTGAGCAACTACACCTAATGCACGACATCGTGGCGATGCCGTAGCCAGATTGCCGTCATCACGCTGCTGATGAACAGCCCGAATACCCAGACGATGGTGTGGATGTGCCAGTCGGCGCGCACCATCAGGGCATAGGCGCCGGTCAGCACCAGGATGCTGATGTTTTCATTGAAATTCTGCTGGGCGATGGAATGGCCGGCCCCCATCAACAGATGCCCGCGATGTTGCAGCAGGGCATTCATCGGCACCACGAAATAACCCGCCAGCACGCCTGCCAGCAGCAACAGCAGCAGGGCCGGGATCAGGCTTTCCACCCAGATCAGTGCGATCGGCACGAAGCCGAGGATGATGCCGGCGGGCAGGACGCTGATGGCGCGCTGCAGGCGAACGAATTTGCCGGCCAGGATCGAGCCGATGGCGATGCCGAATGCGGAGGCGGCGGTGAGCTGGGTCGCCTGGTCGAGACCATAGTTCAGGTTGAGTGCGGCCCAGGCGATGATGAGCAGGCGCAGCGTCGCGCCGACGCCCCAGAACAGCGTGGTGACGGCGAGCGAAACCTGGCCGAGCGGGTCGCGCCACAGCAGCTTGAAGCTGTGCCAGAAGTCGTGCAGGACATACAGCGGCGACTTGCTGGGGAGCATGTGGTCGATCGGCAGGCGCGGGATGAACAGGTTGATGATGGCGGCGCCCAGATAAAGGCTGGTAATGGCGACGATGGCGAATTTGGGGGCGATGACCATGGCCGAGAGCCCGGCGCGGCTAAGTATGCCTTCCGCGAACTGCGGGTTGATGAGCGCGCCGCCGATGATGGCGCCGAGCACGATGGCGGCGACGGTGGTGCCTTCCATCCAGCTGTTGGCGACGACGAGTTTCTCGGACGGCAGCAGTTCGGTCAGGATGCCGTATTTGGCGGGTGAATACATGGCCGCGCCGATGCCGACGATGGCGTAGGCCAGCAAGGGATGCAACCCGGCCAGCATGGTGAGGCAGCCGGCGAATTTGACCGTGTTGGCGATGAGCATGACGCGGCCTTTGGGCAGGGCGTCGGCAAACGGCCCCACCAGCGGCGCCAGTACGATATAGGCAATGACGAAAACCGTTTGCAGCAGCGGCGAATACCACTCCGGCGCAGAAAAGAACAGCAGCAGGCCGATGGCCGCGAACAGCAGGGCGTTGTCGGCCAATGCGGACAGGAACTGCGCCAGCAAGATGGTGTAAAACGCGCGGTTCACGGTGTGGCCAAATCAGGGGCGGCGGCGGGGGGTATGGGACTGGCGCCCGGGCGCTGGCGAAAGGCCAGCGAATACAATGGGTTGATTGGGAGCAGGTTTCAACACGGACGGGTTTGTGGTTGAATAAATTTCTTTTTTGACCCGGAGGCGAGGATTAATGGCCGACCGCAGACTGCAGGTATTCTACACCGTCGCCAAGCAGCTCAGCTTCACCAAGGCCGCGGATGTCCTTTATATGACCCAGCCCGCGGTGACTTTTCAGGTCAAGCAGCTGGAGGAGCATTTCAATACCCGCCTGTTCGAGCGCAGTCACGGCAAGATTTCCCTGACGCCCGCGGGCGATCTGGTGCTGGGGTATGCCGACCGCATTCTGGCGTTGACCGCCGAGATGGAAGCGCGCGTGGGCGAGTTGACCGGGCAGGTGACGGGCCCCTTGATGATCGGCGCGTCGACCACCATTGCCGAATACCAGCTGCCGCGCATTCTGGGGGAGTTCAAGGAACGCTTTCCGCAGGTGCAGGCGCGTCTGACCGTTGCCAACTCGGAAACCGTGGCGGCCAAGGTGGCGGATCATTCGCTTGATGTCGGCCTGATCGAGGCGCCTTCGCACAATCCCAACCTGACCACGCTGGCGTGCTGCGAGGACGAGCTGGTGATGATTTGTTCGCCCAATCATGCGCTGGCCTCGCGTTCGAGCGTGAACGCGCCCGACATTGCCGAACAGCCCTACGTGTC
>NCIH01000003.1:0-100553 GCA_002281975.1 Hydrogenophilales bacterium 17-64-11
TCGAAGGGGAGTAAGATTCACGTTTGAATCCCAATGCAGCTTTCCGCCCCCGCCCCCTCGACTATGGATTCCTTCTGGGCTCTTTGCCAAGAGCGCTTTCGCGCCAATCTGACCCAGCAGCAATTCAGCACATGGATCAAGCCCCTGGTATTTGACGACGCCGGCGGCGAGGTGCGCATCCTGGCGCCCAACCATTTCGTGATGGACTGGGTGCGCGAGAAATTCGCCGAGCACATCGATGTCTGGGCGCAGGAGTTTTACGCCCGCCCGGTTGCCATTACCTACGCGCTCGGCAAGAAAACCAGCGCCCCGCGCGCACCTTCCGCAGCGCTGCCCGCTACGCATTCTGCCGCGCTCCCGGCCAGCGCCGCCGCCCCCGTCCAGCTTGGCCTGCGCATCAATCCGGGATTCACTTTCGATAATTTCGTTTCCGGCCGCGCCAACCAGCTGGCACGCGCCGCCGCACTGCAAATTGCCGACAATCCGGGGGTGGCCTACAACCCCCTGTTTGTCTACGGCGGCGTGGGGCTGGGCAAAACGCACCTGCTGCAGGCCATCGGCAATACCGTGCGCCTGGCCACGCCGGACGCGCGTATCAGCTACATCCATGCCAACGATTACGTGGACGACGTGGTCAAGGCCTACCTCAACAAGCAGTTCGACGACCTCAAGCGCCGCTACATGTCGCTCGACCTGCTGCTGATCGACGACATCCAGTTCCTGGCCAAGAAGGACCGCACCCAGGAAGAGTTTTTCTACGTATTCAACTCGCTGATCGAGAACAAGAAACAGATCGTCATCACCTGCGACACCTTTCCCAAGGAGATCAGCGGGCTGGACGATCGCCTGAAATCGCGCTTCGCCTGGGGTCTGACCGTCGCCGTCGAACCGCCGGAACTGGAAATGCGGGTTGCCATCCTGCTGGCCAAGGCGCAGGCAGAAGAGATCAAGCTCGACGAGAACGTCGCCTTTTTCATCGCCAAGCAGGTACGCTCCAACGTACGCGAACTCGAAGGCGCCTTGAAGCGGGTGATCGCATTCTCGCGCTTCCACGAAAAGCCGATCACCCTGGAACTGGTGAAAGAAGCCCTGCGCGACCTCATTGCCTCGACATCGCGTATCGTCTCGATCGAGAACATCCAGAAAACCGTCGCCGACTTCTACAAGATCAAGGTGGCCGACATGTTCTCCAAGAAACGCACGCGCAATCTTGCGCGCCCGCGCCAGATCGCCATGGCGCTGGCGAAGGAACTGACCAACCAGAGCTTGCCGGAAATCGGCGAATCGTTCGGTGGGCGCGACCACACCACGGTGATCCATGCCTGCCGCAAGGTGGCCGAGCTGCGCGAGACCGAAGCCGACATCGGACGCGACTATCTGGTGTTATTACAAAGCCTGACTGGCTGAGGATGAAATGTGGATAAAGCGGATCCAGCGTCGCAAGCGGAAAATCCATCCCCATCCCTCCCACCTTGCCAAGGCTTTACCCACACCCATAAAAGCAGAACAACAGATTGTTTTAATTGAATAAAAAATCTTATCCCCAGTTTCAGGCCGCCTTTATTATGATTCTCAGGAATATATAAATGCTATTAATACAAAGCGAACGCAACGCCCTTCTTGCTTCTCTCTCCGCCGTGGTCGGGGTGGTCGAGCGGCGCCATACCCTGCCCATCCTGTCCAATCTGCTGCTGGAGAAAAAAGCCGGCAAGCTGACCTTGCTGGCCACCGATCTGGAATTGCAGGTCAGCACCCAGCTGGAGAACGCGGAAGCGGGCGAAGACTTCGCCATTACCATCGCTGCGCGCAAGCTGTTCGACATCGTGCGTGCTCTGCCCGACACCGCCAGGGTCAAGCTCGATACCAAGGACAGCCAGGTGGTGGTGAGCGCAGGCAAATCGCGTTTCACCCTGCAGACCCTGCCCGCCGCGGATTTCCCGCGGGTCGAAACCGGGGCAGGCCTGGGCGAGGCGATCCGCCTGCCGCAAAAAACGCTGAAGCGTCTGCTGCAACTGGTGCAGTTCGCCATGGCCAGCCAGGACATCCGCTACTACCTCAACGGCATGCTGCTGGTGTTGGACGGCAAGCAAGTGCGCGTGGTGGCTACCGACGGCCACCGTCTGAGCTATGCCGAAACCCAGCTCGAATCCGAGGCCGAAGCGCGCGAGGTCATCATCCCGCGCAAGACCGTGGTCGAGCTCTCCAAACTATTGGGTGATGCGGAAGATCCGGTCGAGCTGCGCATCGGCGCCAATCAGGTCACCATCACCCTGCCCGGCACCGAACTGGTGACCAAGGTGGTGGACGGCAAGTTTCCCGACTACCAGCGCGTCATCCCCGCCAACCAGCCGCGCCACCTCAAGGCCAACCGTCAGAGCGTGATGCAGGCCTTGCAGCGCGCAGCGATTCTGTCGAACGAAAAGTTCCGCGGCGTGCGCCTGGTGATGAGCGAGAACACGCTGGGCATCGTCTGCAACAACAACGAACAGGAAGAAGCCGCCGATGAAATCGAAGTCAGCTACAACGGCGATCCGCTCGATGTCGGCTTCAACGTGACCTACCTGCTCGATGGCTTGGGCGCGGTCAATACCGAGGAAATCACGCTGTCGCTGGGCGACGCCAACAGCAGCATGCTGCTGACCAGCGATGGCGAACCCGGCTTCAAATACGTCGTGATGCCGATGCGCATCTAGGCCGGACGATCTTTCCTCACACCTTGCAACAACCGGCAGCAATGCCCCACGAGGTATAAACACCATGAGCGACAAGCCCGACAACGCGATGCCCGATGACGTGAACGGAGGCTACGACGAAGACAGCATCCAGCAGCTGGAAGGCCTGGAAGCGGTGCGCAAGCGGCCCGGCATGTACATCGGCGATACGTCCGACGGTACCGGCCTGCACCATATGGTGTTCGAAGTTCTGGACAACGCCATCGACGAGGCGCTGGCGGGCTGGTGCGACGACATCAAGGTCATCATCCACCCCGACAACTCGATTTCGATTTCCGACAACGGGCGCGGCATTCCGGTTGGCGTGAAGCTCGACGACAAGCACAAACCGAAACGCAGCGCGGCCGAAATTGTCCTGACCGTGCTGCACGCCGGCGGCAAGTTCAACCAGAACAGCTACAAGGTATCCGGCGGCCTGCATGGCGTCGGCGTGTCGTGCGTCAACGGCCTGTCGAAATGGATGAAGCTCATCGTGCGCCGCGACGGCAAGAAGTACGCGCTCGAATTCAACCGCGGCAAGGTCGTCGACCGCGTCATCGAGATGCAGAACGGCGTCGAAGTGTCGCCCATGAAGATCGTCGGTGAGGCCCAGAATCGCGGCACCGAAGTGCATTTCCTGGCCGACGAGGAAATCTTCGGCAAGGTCGAGTTCCACTTCGACATCCTCGCCAAGCGCATCCGCGAACTGTCATTCCTCAACAACGGCGTGAAGATCGAGCTGATCGACCATCGCGACGGCAAGAGCGAAAACTTCGCGCACTCGGGCGGCGTAAAGGGCTTTGTCGAGTACGTGAACCGGGTCAAATCGGTGCTGCACCCGAAAATTTTCCATGCCGTAGGCGAAAAGGACGGCATGGTCGTCGAAGTCGCGATGCAGTGGAACGACAGCTATTCCGAGACCGTTCAATGCTTCACCAACAACATTCCGCAGCGCGATGGCGGTACCCATCTGACCGGCCTGCGCATGGCGATGACACGGGTGTTGAACAAATACATCGAAGAAAACGAGCTGGCGAAAAAAGCCAAGGTCGAAACCACCGGCGACGACATGCGCGAGGGTCTGACCTGCGTGCTGTCGGTCAAGGTGCCCGAGCCCAAGTTCTCCTCGCAGACCAAGGACAAGCTGGTTTCCAGCGAAGTACAGCCGGTGGTGCAGGAAGTGGTCGGGCAAAAACTTGCCGAGTATCTGCTGGAAAACCCCAGCGATGCCAAGCTCTTGTGCAACAAGATCGTCGAAGCGGCGCGTGCCCGCGATGCGGCGCGCAAGGCGCGTGAGATAACGCGTCGAAAAGGCGTCATGGATGGCCTCGGCCTGCCCGGGAAACTGGCCGATTGCCAGGAAAAAGACCCCGCATTGTGCGAAATCTACCTGGTCGAGGGCGATTCCGCAGGCGGCTCGGCCAAGCAGGGACGCGACCGCAAATTCCAGGCCATCCTGCCGCTCAAGGGCAAGATTCTCAACGTCGAGCGCGCGCGTTTCGACAAGGTCATCGGCAGCCAGGAAATCGCCACGCTGATCACCGCGCTCGGCACCAGCATCGGCAAGGAGGATTACAACCCGGACAAGCTGCGCTACCACCGCATCATCATCATGACCGATGCCGACGTCGACGGCGCGCACATCCGCACCCTGCTGCTGACTTTTTTCTATCGCCAGATGCCCGAGCTGGTCGAGCGCGGGCATATCTACATCGCCCAGCCGCCGCTGTACAAGGTCAAGCATGGCCGCTCCGAACGCTACATCAAGGACGAGCACGCGCTCAAGGAACACCTCATGGCCGAGGCGATGAAAGACGCCGAACTGACGCCGATGGACGGCGCCATGCCGATCGCCGGCGAGGCACTGGAAACGCTGGCGCGCGAGTATTTCCTGGCCGAAGCGGTGAGCGAACGCCTGGGTCGCCTGCTGCCGGACGACGTGCTGCGGACCCTGATGCGCATCCCGTGCTTGAGCCTGGCCGACAGCGGCGCCGCGATGCAGAGCGAAGCCAGCCTCGGCGCGGCGCTGGATGCGCAGAAATTCGAAGTGGCCGCCGAATACATCAGCGAATCCGACAGCCATCGCCTGCGCATCACCCGCCATGCCCACGGCAACGCGCACGTCAGCTTCCTCGAAGCGGATCTGCTCGAATCCGGCGACTACAGCCAGCTGGTCAAGGTCGGCGACTTGCTGCGCGACCTGATCGGCCTCGGCGCCCGCGCCAAGCGCGGCGAGAAGGAAATCCCGGTGCAGAGCTTCCGCGAGGCGATGGACTGGTTCCTCGCCGAAGTCAAACGCGGCATGAGCATTCAGCGCTACAAGGGGCTGGGCGAAATGAACCCTGCCCAGCTGTGGGAAACCACGATGGACCCCAAGGTGCGCCGGCTGATGAAGGTGCAGATCGAGGACGCAATCTCGGCCGATCAGATTTTCACCACCCTGATGGGCGACGAAGTCGAACCGCGCCGCAATTTCATCGAAACCAATGCGTTGGGCGTGCGCAACCTCGATGTATAAATGAGTAGGATTCCATTGAAATCTAGATTTCCCCCAAAACTTTAGATTTCTTAGGAATTGAAAAAAGGCCAACCTGCTAGGTTGGCCTTTTTGTTATCTAGAAAGCTTCAACGACATCTTTGCCGGCAGGCGATAGCTTTTGGATAAGAGCGGCTGAGCAGAATGTTGTTGTTACCGTCCGTTAATCGGCCGAAGCCGAAATTTGATATCCTGACGTGCTACTTCTGCTAATGAGCTCTTACCAGACTCTTCATCGCGGTATGCGCAGCCGTCTTCCTTCTCGAAAGGCTGAGTTAAGCTATTGCCACGAAAATTCAATCTGAGAGTTGCCAAGTATCGCTCGCCAGCGATAGCCGCCACGAACAGCACTAGGCGAGGAACACATGAGCAGTGAGATTTTTTACGAGCTTTACCGCAAGCTAGCTGGAGCTCGAAGCGAGCCGACGAAGTGTCTGGCTGTCATCGACGAGCTTGCGAAAGCCTGCCGCGACAGTAGGGCGGCAGCTACTTCTGCAGATGAATTGCTGGCTGATGCTGACAACTGTCTCCATGAAGTCGCCGAGTCTTCAATTTTGTTCGCTACTGCAGTCTCACACTGGCTGACAGAAGATGAGGACGTTGAACTAGCGAAGGCTCTTGTTCACAAAGCAAGTGTTCGGCACCTCCAACAGCCCGCAGCGGAATCCTATGACCTGTCGAACATAGAAGAGGCACGGGCCATACTTGCTGCTTGTCGGCTGTGCACACTCAGCGCAGTACCTGCGGTGTCTCTTGGCTGGGCGCTGAGCTTGGCAATATCGCACCCTACAGACAAGGCACGCCAGGCTGTCGAGTACCTTCTGCAATACCACGCCGACGAGTTCCCGTGGACCACACGGCAATTGCTTTCGTCTGATGACTCACCGTTCAGATCCCTGGAAAAAGCCCATGAAGCGTTGGCGACCCTGGAGGAACAGGAGGCCTGGCTTGACGGACTGACGAGGCTACGCGAATTTGCCATGACCCCAGAAATGCGGTTGACCGTGTCCAGCCTAAAGCGCAGCGAACACCGGGCCATTCATCGTCGTTCTGAAGAGACGTCGGTCTTCGCTCAGCTCTTCACTACTCAGCACTTCAAATACGCCAACAAGACGGCTGTGGAGTTCGTAGTTGGTGACCAGGTTCAAGAGACCACGCTGGAAATGTCACCCTACAGTGTGTCAGTTGAGCTGCCACTCTCGGAACGCACGGACCCGGGGTCTGGAGTGTCCCGAAGGCGCAGCCTCTGGCGAGGAGTGCCCCAATGAGCATTCAGCTCGTACTCGCACACTACCTTGCGGGCCTGCGCGAACGGGATGAGCTTGATGCACTGCTACCCGAACTCCTTAAGGCGATGGGTCATTCGGTGCTAAGCCGGCCGCAGATTGGCGTATCGGAGGCGGGGGTTGACGTGCTTTCGACGAAGGAGGACGAAAACGGAGCAGTAGAAGTTTTTCTCTTTGTCATCAAGTTCGGGGACATAGGGCGCGACGACTTCTATGTCGGCAGGCAAGCAGTAGAACCTTCCATCCGTGAGGCCAATAATGATTTCGTAAGAAATCGCCTGCCCGAACCGCTGAGGGCCCTGCGCAAGAGAATTGTCCTGGTTACGAATGGAGTCCGGAAAAAAGAGATCGAGGCTGGATTCTCAGCTCTGTCGGAAGCCGTAGCTGAAAATCCGCAGTGCTCACTCGATTTTTGGGGAATTGACCAGCTGACCCCACTCATCGAACAGTACCTATTCGATGAGACCTTACTTTTATCCAAGGGTAAATCCGATCTTCGCGCCGCCTTGGCAGGGCTGGAGGAGACCAACACGGCTATCCACCGATTCATCCGCTTCGTAGAGTCCTGCTTCGAGGCGGCAGAGGAGGAGTCGGCACAGGGCAAGTCGACACGCAAGAAAAAGTTTTTGAAGCGGTGCGCAACTGCATCGATGGGCTGGGCCGTGCTTCTAGTCTGGGGCCAGAGCGAGGGCAACCTAAAGCCAGGCGTTGTCGCGGGAGAGTATCTCGCGCTCCGAATGTGGGCTGAGGCGGTCAAGACCGGGTTTTCGGTGGATGAGGCGTTTATTGAGCGCCTTGGGGCAATGATGGGCCTGCAAGCGAGGGCACTGCTCGAATATTTTGAAAAAATCATGCCGCAGCTGCTGAGTCGACAGGCGGTCCTGGCGTATCGTCCTGAGCGGGTCCTCTATGCAGAGCTCGTTTTCGAGGAGCTGGGGCGCCTAGCGACACTGTTGCTACTCCTACAACGAATGCCTGAGCAAGATGAGCTCCGAACCAATATTCGCAAGCAACTCCTTTACATCATCAACGAACATACTGGCTGTCGACTTCCCGTGTACGACGGTCAGACCATCGACCTGACTCTGTTGTTGGCTTCTTTGATGGGCGAGTCCGACTGGGACAACGCGCAACGCATGGTCTCCGACGTCACCAGCCGTTTGCACCACGCGCTGCGAACTGGAAGTCATCTTCCTGTTGATACGGACCTCCTTGAGGACGCGGTGGCACACAACGTGACCGGGGAATCTGAGCCGCGTGACTTCTTCGAGACTTCATCGCTGATCCCAGCGCTGGCTACGGTCGCAGCGCTCCTTGGTGACGATGAGACACTCAAGCACTTGCGCGATGATATTCAGCCGCTCCTGGAAGGAACAACGCTTGAAAGGTGGTTCCCTGACACTTCGCTGGAAACATTGACTGGGTCACGCCAACGGGTCCAAGAAGTTGGGGTGTCCAGAGCAATCGCCGGAGTTCGGGCTACCGTATCAGAGGAAGCAGAAGCATCGTTAAAGCCGTTTAAGGGAGCCTCCGACCCGACAGACTTCAAGTGGCATGGGACTCCGTGGATGATCCTGGTTGCACTGTCGGCACGCATTCACCGCCATCCCGTACCAACTTGGTTCCTCGCGGAGTACGCACGTCCCGCTCCCGCCTAAAGTCCGCTAACCGATTCATAGCGGATGCAGTCACCGCACAGTCGTGTGGCTGCAATGGCAGAATTACAGACCTTAGCGGCTGTCGCGCGTATCCGGCGAGGCAGGCATCGCTCGGGCACGCCAAAGACTGATGAGTCATTCCAGGTTGGCGAGAAAAGTGTAGGAATTTCGCGGGTATTTGGGAATGCGGAGCCGGCCATTCCCAAATTGGATGAGAAAGCCCTTGTTTTATAGGGACCCGATTTCTCGCGAATTTTGGGAACCTACAAAATGCTGGCGTCAAGATCCCTGAACGTGCAAAAGCCCGGCTAAGCCGGGCTTTTGCACGTTCAGGGGAAGCTAGTTTTTCTTTGATTCGACCGCCAGCCCGGCTTCCTTCCATTCCGGGAAGCCGCCGCGGAACCAGTAGACGTTTTTCCAGCCGGCCTGGATCGCCATGGTGGCGGATTTGTAGCTCTTCCAGCAAATGGTGCCGTCGCAATACATCATGAAGGGGGCGTTTTTATCCTTGGGCAGCCGGTTCAGCGCGAACTGGTCGTCTGCCGGGTCGAAACCGACTTCCTTGGCGCTGCCTTCATTGTAAGGAACGGAAATGGCGCCGGGGACATGGGCGGCTTCGTATTCTTCTTTCACCCGCACGTCGTAAACAGGCGTTCCTTTGGCAATCAGCGCCTGGGCCTCGGCAGCGCTGATGATCTTGGCGCCGGGCAGGCTGGTGGGCGTGGTGTTCAGCATCGAGGCGACGCTTTTGAAATCGGCCCGGGTGGCGGTGGAGAGCGCGAGATTGAGGCTGTTGCCTTTCTGCAGGGTGGCGGCCAGCTTCTGCTGGGCGCCTGCAGATACGCTTTCGGGCTGTACGGTCAGCGCGCGCAGCGGCACCGATGTGCCGGTGAAAACAATGCGTCCGCCGTTGGCCGCGGTCCAGGTTTTGGCTTCCTCGGCGGAGGCGACCGCCAGGTCATAGCGGCCAAGCTTCAGCCCGTACAGCGGGGCCTCGGCCATGCGATGGAATTTGATTTCGGCAAAGTCGCTTTTGGCCAGTCCGCGGCTGTTGATCTCGCTGCGCGCCATGCTGCCCATCAGCGATTCGTAATCGGGGACGCCCAGCCTGGCGTGCGATTTGGCACCCAGCGTGCCTTTGTAATCCGGCCCCGACACGAAAGCGGCGGCGATCGTCGCGTTGGATTTGAGAATGGGCTCAAACTTGAATTTGCTGACGTTGGCGATCACTTGGGCGGGGCCGAACACCATGTCCAGCGTGCCGTCCTTGGCATGCTTGATGGCGGAAAAACCGCGCGTGTAATACTGCAGCCGGACCGGCTGGCCGAGCGCCCGTTCGACCTCGTTGGTGAAGGCGCGGTAGCGCTTGGTGGTATTGAAATCGGTGATCGATTCGTTTTGATCGAGTACCACGCCGAGCGTGAGCGGTGCGGCCTGGACAACAGCCGAAACCAGGAGCAGGGGAAGGATGGCTAAACGCATGGTCGTCTCCACGGGATGACGTGGAGTTTAACGGTCGGCCATATGGAAAGTTTAATTGCAACTCAGATCGATGCGGGAGTATTGGGCCGCCAGGTCTGCAAGGTGGCGCGCAACAACTCTTCCTGCACCGGCAGCGTGAATGCGGCATCGATGCGCAAGCGAGCGCTGACTTTATCGAGCACGGCCTGATGTGTCGTTTCGTAAAAAACCAGGATGCGGGTGTTGGGCGCGCTCTGCACCGCGGCCAGCAGGGATTCGAGGTTGGACAGGCGGTCGCGGAAATCCGTCTGGTGATAAAAATCCGCCACGATGACTGCGGGCGGTTTTTTGCGTACCAGGCTGATGGCCTTGCGTTCCGACCATTCGGAGACAACCGCGTAGCCCAGTTCCTGATACAGCTTTCTGTAGCCAGCCGTGCCGATGAAGGCGTTGAGCATGAGCAGGCTGGGCGGCGTGCTCATGCGGCCGGTTTTTTGGCGGCCTTCTTGGCCGCTGGCTTTTTCTCGGCGGGTTTCTTCGATTCGGCAGCGTCGGCCGGTTTCGTTTTCTTCGCCGCCGCCGGCTTGGCCGCGGCCTTTTTCACCGGCTTTTTGGCCGGCCCTTTGGCGATGCGCGCGGCGATCAGCGCAAGCGCCTCATCCAGCGTGATCTCCTCCGGCGCAATGTCCTTGGGCAGCGTGGCGTTGGTGCTGCCGTGCTTGACGTAGGGGCCGTAGCGGCCGCTGCGCACCGTGATGTCCTTGCCGTCTTCCGGGTGCGGCCCCAGATTTTTCAGCAGCGAGGCGGCGGAATCGGCACCGCGCGGTTCGCGCTCCATCGCCAGCACTTCGAGCGCCCGCGGCAGGTCGATTTCGTACACGCTGTCGGTCTTGGGGATCGACTTGAATTTGCCGTCGTGCAGCAGATAGGGGCCGAAACGGCCGTTGTTGGCGACGATCGGCAGGCCGGTGGTCGGATGGTGCCCCACTTCGCGCGGCAGCGAGAGGAATTTCAGCGCCAGTTCGAGCGTCGCGCTGTCCAGCGGAATGTCCTTCGGCCACGAGGCGCGGCGCGGCTTCGGCGCCTTCTTGTCTTCCGGCATCTCGCCGATCTGCACATAGGGGCCGAAGCGGCCGGACAGCAGCTTGACGTCGAGGCCGGAAGCCGGATCCTGGCCGAGGATATTGTCGCCCTCGGCGGTGGCCGGATGCAGCGGACGCGTATAGTCGCATGTCGGATAGCCGGAGCAGCCGATGAACAGGCCGCGCTTGCTCGCCTGCATGAACAGCGGCTTGCCGCACTTGGGGCAGGCCTCGAGAATCGGACAGCCGCGCTCGACGTCCTGCTTGGCCTTCAGCTCGCCGTCGAATTCCTTCCAGAATTCGCCAAGGAGGCGCGACCATACGCGCTTGCCGTTGGAGACGTCGTCGAGCTTGTCCTCCAGCTTGGCGGTGAAGTCGTAATCGACGTAATGGGTGAAATGGCGGGTCAGGAAGCAGTTGACCAGACGGCCGATATCGGTCGGCTGAAAGCGCTTCTTTTCCAGCACCACGTATTCGCGGTCCTGCAGGGTGGAAATGATGCTGGCATAGGTGGAAGGCCGGCCGATGCCGTATTCCTCCAGCGCCTTCACCAACGAGGCCTCGGTGTAGCGCGGCGGCGGCTGGGTGAAATGCTGCTCGCCGTAAAGGCGGTCGACCGGCAGGGTCTCGCCTTCGGCCAGCGCCGGCAGTTTCGACTCTTCCTCGTCCTCGTCATCCTGGTACACCGCGAGAAAGCCGGCGAATGCCAGCGTCTGCCCGGTGGCGCGGAAGGTGCCCTCGCCCACCGTGATGTCGGCGGCGACGGTGTCGAACTGCGCCGGCGCCATCTGGCAGGCGACGGTGCGCTTCCAGATCAGTTCGTAGAGCCTCGCCTGGTCGTGCGAAAGAAACGGCTTCACCGCTTCCGGCGTGCGCGTGACCGCGGTCGGGCGCACCGCCTCGTGGGCTTCCTGCGCGTTCTTGGTCTTGGCCTTGTAGTGGAGCGCGGTCGGCGGCAGGAATTCCTTGTCGAAGTTGGCGCCCACATATTTGCGGATATCGGTTATCGCTTCCTGCGCCAGATTCACCGAGTCGGTACGCATGTAGGTGATGAGGCCGACCGGGCCTTCGCCCAGATCGATCCCTTCGTACAGCTGCTGGGCGGTGCGCATCACGCGGTCGGTGGTCATGCCGAGCTGGCGCACCCCGGCCTGCTGCAGCGTCGAGGTGGTGAACGGCGCGCCGGGGTGGCGGGCGCGCCGCTTCTTTTCGATGCGCATCACCGTGGCATCGCGGCCTTCCAGCGTCGCCAGCCATTCCTTGCTGCGCGCCTCGTGCTCGACCGTGAACTGCTCGAGCTTTTCGCCCTTGAAATGGGTGAGCTTGGCGGTGAAGGGCTGCGCGCCCTTGTGGCTGTCGAGGTGCAGCGTCCAGTACTCGCGCGGCACGAAGGCTTCGATTTCCTCTTCGCGCTCGACGATCATCCGCAATGCGGGGGACTGCACGCGGCCGGCACTCAAGCCGGGGCTGATCTTGCGCCACAGCAGCGGCGACAGGTTGAAGCCGACCAGATAATCGAGTGCGCGGCGGGCCTGTTGCGCGTCGACCAGATCGGACGCAATCTCGCGCGGATTGCGCACGGCGTCCTGCACGGCGGATTCGGTGATCTCGTAAAACGCCACCCGCTTCATCGGCGTCTTGACCTTGCGTTCCTTGAGGATTTCGCTGATGTGCCAGGAAATCGCCTCGCCTTCGCGGTCCGGGTCGGTGGCCAGCAGCACTTCGTCGGCTTTCTTGGCGGCCTTGACGATGGCATCGACGTGCTTGGCGTTGCGCTCGATGATCTGGTATTTCATGCTGAAATTTTCGGTGTCGACCGCGCCGGTTTTCGGCTCCAGATCGCGCACGTGGCCGTAGCTGGCGAGAATTTCGTAGTCCGCGCCGAGGTACTTCTTCAGCGTTTTGGACTTGGAGGGCGATTCGACAATAACAAGCTTGGACATGGTTATTTGATTCAGTGCAAACGTCCTGGCTCGTGGTTCAGCAGCATGTCTTCCAGGTGGGTGAAATGTTCGATCAGTCCGCGGCTCCACAGCACGATCAGCGTCATCCAGCGCACATGGTCCGGCTCGATGTCCTCGCCGCCCAGCGCCATCAGCCCGGAAATCACCCATTCACGCGATTCGGGGTCGAGCACCTGCGCGCTGACCAGATAGGCCAGCTCGCTGCGGCAGGCGTCGTTCAGGCGCTCCAGTTCTTCGGGTGCGTAATGGCGGTCATACGCCTGGGCCAGCCGTTCGTGGGTGGCGCTGCCGGTCAGGTTGGCGTACCAGTCGAGCGCGGCGTTGATGTCGGTTTCTTCGAAACCGGCGGCAAACAGGCGCTTTTCCAGCGCGTCGCGATCGGGCGCCAGCTCCGCCATGCGGAAGCTTTCGTACAGGTAAACCAGGATGTCGAGCATAGTGTCAGTGGATTTTTTGGTAGCGCCCGCCGGGCAGGGACGCAATTCGCCCATCCAGTTCAAGCGTCAACAGCTTCGCTGAAAGCGCATCCAGCGTCAACCCGGTTCTTTGTGCGAGGACGTCGAGCGCGGCCGGCGCGCCGTCGAGCGCCTGCAGTACCGGGTCGGGCAGGGTTTCCGGCGGCACCCGCAGGCGGGGCGGCGCCAGCCGCTGCGGCCAGGCCAGTTCGTCGAGAATGTCGGCGGCGGATTCGACCAGCTTGGCGCCCTGCTTGATCAGCGCATGGCAGCCGCGCGCCAGCGGCGAATGGATGGAACCGGGAACGGCGAACACCTCGCGCCCCTGCTCGGCGGCGACCCGCGCGGTGATCAGCGAGCCGCTGTCGGGCGCGGCTTCCACCACCAGCACGCCGCGGGAAAGGCCGCTGATCAGCCGGTTGCGGCGCGGGAAATGGCCGGGCAGCGGCGGCGTGCCGAGCGGGAACTCCGACACGATCAGGCCGTTTTCGGCCAGCTGGTGAGCCAGCGCCTTGTTGCGTGCCGGGTAAATGCGGTCGAGCCCGGTGCCGATGACGGCGACGCTGGAGCCGGCGCCCGCCAGACCGCCGCGATGGGCCGCGGCGTCGATGCCGAGCGCCAGCCCGCTGACGATGGTGAGCCCGGCGTCGGACAGCGCATGGGCGAAGGCTTCGGCGTCGCGCACCCCCTGCGGCGTGGCGTTGCGGCTGCCGACGATGCCGAGGCCGGGCTGGCTCAGCAGGGCGCGTCGTCCCTTGCAAAACAGCAGCGCGGGCGGATCGGCGATTTCCAGCAGGTTCTTCGGGTAGTCCTCGTCGGCCAGCGTCATCAGGCTGTTGCCCGGCTGGCCGAGCCAGGCATGGGCGGCGTCAAGCCGCGCGGCGTCGGGCTCGGCCAGCAGCGCAGCGCATTGGGCGGAGGAAAGATGCGCCGTCAGCGCCGTGCGGCCGGATGCCAAAACGGCCTCCGGAGAACCGAAGGCCGTCAGCAGGCGGAGCAGGCTGGCGTTGCCGACCCCGGGGGCGAGAGCGAGGCGCAGCCAAGCGTCAGCCACGCCCGATGTCCCCGGCGATAAGGCGCACGTTCAGGGGTTTTTCACCGTGTCGAGCAGGTATACCGGGCGTTCGGATTGCATGATCAGTGCGTAGGACACGCGATCGAACACGCGGTACACCATGACGAGGCCGGTGCGGGAGTCGGGGAGCTGGACGGCGTCGGCCTGGGTCTTGTCGACGCAGCTGCGGTCGTACACGTCCTTGGGGTCGAAGAACTGGTCGAAGCTCACTTTCTTGCCGGGTTTCAGGCAGCCCACATCCATGTAGGCCCAGGGCCCGGCCTGGACTTCCGTGCCGGGGCAGTCCTGCATGACCTTGCCGGGCTCATAAGGCTGGTCGAAGCCGATCTTTTCGCCTGGCTTGATGCAGCCGGAATCGAGGAAAACCCAGCGCTGGCGGCCGCCCTCTTTCGGGTCCATTTTGACCAGCTTTCCTGTGCGATACACCGCCAGCACATGGCCGGGCTCGAGGCCGTCCTGCGCGCCGCGGTTGATCACCACCGTCTGATAGCGCCCGGAGTTGGACATTCCTTCGGCGCCGTAGGCGGAAATCACCTTGCCGGAAATCGGTTTTTCCGGCGCATGGGGCACGAATTCGAACACGGTGGTTTCCTGCGCCGGCAAGAGCTTGTCCTTGGCGAACACCTCTTGCGCCACCCGTTTGATCTGCAGTTTTTGCGGGTTGCCGGCGACCAGCGTTTCGGCATCGCCCAAAAATACGGCCTCGTAGCCCAACAGCGCCCCGTTGTCGGGGTTGGTCAAGGCTTGTCCCTGGCGGTAAATCTGCCAATTGCGGTTTGCCGAGCCATCGCTCGTGGCGTAGGCCGTGTCGCCCGTCGTCATGATGACGCGCTCTTCATTGGTGCCGAGGATCTGCGGGGCGTTATTCAGCTGGTCTTCGCTGACCAGCAAGGGCTGTTTCAGAAAGGCATGGATCGCCGTGATGGGAATCGCCGGAATGGCATTGCGGCCGATCTCGGCCGCGCGCACGCCGGGCGACAGCTTGATCGTCGGCATGCCGTTCTTGCCGCCCTTGACCAGCGCCAGGCGCGGCTCCTTGCCGCTGCGGTCGAGCACAATCAGGTCGCCGGGATAAATCCAGTGCGGATTCTTGACCTCCTCGCGGTTCAGGTTCCAGATCTGCGGCCAGCGCCACGGATCCTTGAGGAAGCGCGCGGAAATGTCCCACAGCGTGTCGCCCTTGACCACGACGTATTTGTCCGGCGCGTTGTCCTGCAGTTTAAGGGTGTCGGCCAGCACCGGCGCGGCCAGCAGCAGGGCAAGAGAAACAACGAGTTGACGCACGGGGGAACCCTCCATTTAGACCTTGTCTAATTTTCTGCGTTGAAAATATACTGTGCGCCTAACTTACGGCCATCCGCCGTCTTATATTTAGGGTTGTCGGCATCCGGGCGCGGATTTTGCGTCAAAGTGTGCCTCCAGCCCCTTCATTCGTAAAGTTTTTTATGGCCAGACTCGACATTTTGCATTACCCCGATGCGCGCCTGCACACCGTCGCCAAGCCGGTGAAGGCGGTGGATGCGCGCATCCGCAAGCTGATCGACGACATGGCCGAGACCATGTACGCCGCGCCCGGCATCGGTCTGGCCGCCACTCAGGTCAACGTTCACGAACGCGTCGTCGTCATCGACATTTCCGAAACCCACGACGCACTGCGCGTGTTCGTCAACCCCGAAATCGTCGCGCAGTCCGGACGCGAAGAAAGCGAAGAAGGCTGCCTGTCGGTGCCGGGCATTTTCGACAAGGTCGAGCGCGCCGAGCGCGTCACCGTCCGCGCGCTCGATCGCGACGGCAAGCCGTTCGAACTCGAGGCCGAGGGTCTGCTGGCGGTATGCATCCAGCACGAATTGGATCACCTGATGGGCAAGGTCTTCGTCGACTATCTGTCCAATCTCAAACGCAACCGCATCAAGGCCAAGCTGGCCAAACAGGCGCGCGAACACCGCCCCGACGCCGCGCCCGTGCGCGCGTCGCTTTGAGCCGCCGCCCGTGCGCATCGTTTTTGCCGGCACCCCGCCGTTTGCGGCGGCAGCCCTGAACGCCCTGGCGGATGCCGGGCACGACATCGCCCTGGTGCTGACCCAGCCCGACCGCCCGGCCGGCCGCGGCATGAAATTGGCCGCCAGCGCCGTCAAGCAGGCGGCGCTGGCACGCGGGCTGCCGGTCGCGCAGCCCGCCAGCCTGAAACTCCCCGACTCGCAGGCCGAACTGCGTGCGGCGGATGCCGACATCATGGTGGTCGCAGCCTACGGACTGATCCTGCCGCAGGCCGTGCTGGACCTGCCGCGTTTCGGCTGCCTCAATATCCACGCCTCGCTGTTGCCGCGCTGGCGCGGCGCGGCGCCGATCCAGCGCGCGATTCTGGCGGGCGACACGGAAACCGGCATCACCATCATGCAGATGGACGCCGGGCTCGACACCGGTGCCATGCTGACGAAAACGCCAGTGCCGATCCTTGAAACCGACACCGCAGCAAGCCTGCATGACACCCTGGCCGCGGCCGGCGCCGGCGCCATCGTCGAGGCGCTGGCGAACTACCCTGCGCTGCTGCCGCAGCCGCAGGACGACGCGCAGGCCACGTACGCCGCCAAACTCAGCAAGGAAGAAGCCCGGCTCGACTGGCGCCAGCCGGCCGATATGCTGGCACGCGCCATACGTGCCTACAATCCGGCACCCGGCGCGTGGACGCTGCTGGGCGGCGAGCCGCTGAAAATCTGGTCGGCACAAGCCGGCACCGGTCCATTGCGTGTCGAAACAGGTGAGAACGCGTATGCGCCGGGCGAGGTGCTGCGCGCCGACGCGGACCAGCTGGTCGTCGCCTGCGGCAGCGGAACGCTGGCCTTGCAGGTGGTTCAGCCGGCAGGCAGCAAACGGATGGGTGCCGCAGCCTTTCTCGCCGGCCGCCCGCTGCCGCCCGGAATCCGGCTCGGCCCCTGAGGGCGAATTCGCGCCGGTTGCCTGCGCGACCCTGCTATCATCCGTCGCTCGATGCGGCGGCCGGAATCCCATGAATCAACTGACGAAGCGGGGCGTTTTTCCCCATGCGTAAGCTGCAAAAACTCGCCGCCGGCGCGCTCGGGGAAGTGCTCGCCGGGGCGGCGCTGCACCAGGTGTTGCCGCGGTGCCTGCAGCACCTGCACACGCCGGGCGAACGCGGCGCCCTGCAGGACATCGTGTACGGCAGCCTGCGCCAGCTGGGGCGCCTCGACGCCTGGCTGGCGGCGCTGCTGGAACGCCCGCTGACCGATCCCGAACTCGGCTGGCTGCTGCGCGTGGCGCTGTACCAGCTGGCCTATACCCGCGCGCCCGCGCATGCCGTGGTGCATAACGCTGTTACCGCCGCCGGCCAGGGCTGGCGACGCGGCCTCGCCAATGCGGTGCTGCGCAATTTTCAGCGACGCCGCGCCGAACTGGAAAGAATCGCCGACGACCAGCCGTCCGCGCGCTGGTCGCACCCCGACTGGTGGATCGCGAAGCTGCAAGCCGAATACCCAGACAAATGGCAGGGCATGCTCGAAGCCAGCCTGCTGCATCCGCCGTTTACCCTGCGCGTCAATTGCCGCCGTGGCGATGTCGCCAGCTATCTTCGGCGCCTGAACGAGGCGGGGATGCCTGCGCATCAAACCGGTCCGGATGCGGTCACGCTCGACCGCGCAGTGCCGGTGCACAACCTCCCCGGCTTCGACCAGGGCGAGGTGTCGGTGCAGGATGCCGGCGCGCAGTGGGCCGCACGCCTGCTCGACGCCCAGCCGGGCGAGCGGGAGCTGCGCCAAGACCGCCCGCAGGGCGAGCGTCTGGCGGCGTACCCCTTGCGGGTGCTCGACGCCTGCGCGGCGCCCGGCGGCAAGAGCGGCCATATCCTGGAGCGTGCGGATGTCGATCTGTGCGCGCTCGATGTCGACGCCGTGCGGCTGGCGCGGGTGCGCGAAAATCTCGACCGCCTGCACCTGCAGGCAACGCTGCTCGCAGGCGACGCGGCGCAGCCCGCCGCCTGGTGGGACGGCCGGCCGTTCGACCGCATCCTGGCCGACGTGCCGTGCAGCGCCTCCGGCGTGGTGCGCCGCAATCCCGACATCAAGTGGCTGCGCCGCCCCGACGACATCGCTCGATTTGCCGCGCAGCAGGCCGTTATGCTGGAGGCACTCTGGCGGCTGCTGGCCCGCGGTGGTACATTGCTTTACGTCACCTGCTCGGTATTCGATGAAGAAAACGACGGGCAGGTGCGAGCGTTCCTGGCGCGCCATACAGAAGACGCCGAACGCTGCCCGCTTCCTCAACCCTTGACCGACGGGGCGCTGCTGCCCGATGCCGAGCACGATGGTTTCTTTTACGCCCTGCTGCGCAAGACGTGACCCGGCTTTTCGATGGCTGGCCGGGCTGTTGCTGGGCTGCTGGCTGGCCGTCGCGGGCAGCGCACTGGCCGGCGACAAAAGCAGCATCAAACAGGCAGGCATCCGCGCCACCCAGCAAGGCTATCTGCTGGAAGCGGACGTCGACATCGTGCTCAACCGCACCCTGGAAGATGCGCTCAGCAAGGGGATCAACCTGTATTTTCTGCTGGAACTGGAACTGACCCGCCCGCGCAACTGGTGGCTCGACGAGGACATCGCCGAACCGGTGCGCAAACTGCGGATTTATTACCACCTGTTGCTGCGCCGTTATGTCGTCGAAATCGGTTACACCACGCGGACCGTCGCGACCCTGGGCGAAGCCCTGGCCCTGCTGGGGAGGGTCGACGACTGGCAGGTGCTGGAGCGCGGCGCCCTGAAGACCGGGCGTCGCTACGACGCCCGTCTGCGTCTGCGTCTCGATACCGCGCAACTGCCCAAGCCGCTCTCCATCGGCGCGGTCACCAGCGACAAATGGGAACTGGCCACCCCCTGGTACGGCTGGTCGTTCGAGGCACCCGCCGCGCCCGCTTCCTCACCGTCCTTGCCCTGATGCGCAGTCTGATTGCCGCCGCCCTGATCATGGGCATCGTGCTGCTGTCCCTGCTGTTTTATGCCAGCGGCGGCAGCAGCGCATTCTCCGACACCCTGCCCAGCCTGTTCATCGGCGGCGGCGTGCTGGGCATGGCGCTGCTGGTGCTCCTGGGGTGGCGCATGTGGTGGCTGCAAAAGCGCATCCGTCGCGGCGTGTTCGGCGCCAAGCTCACGCTCAAACTGCTGCTGATGTTCGGCGTCGTCGCCCTGCTGCCCGGCCTGGTGGTGTATGGCGCCTCGGTGTTCTTCCTCAACCGGTCGATCGAAACCTGGTTCGACGTGCGGGTCGACAACGCGCTGGCCTCCGGCGTCAACCTCGGCCAGGCCGCGCTCGACGACCTGCTGCGCGAACTGGACAAAAAAGCCCAGCGGATGGCGCTGGCCCTGTCGGACGAAGGCCTGGGCTCGATCATCACCGGCCTTTCCACCTTGCGCGAACAAAGCGCGGTGCAGGAGTTGACCCTGTTCGATGAACGCGGCGGCGTCATCGCCCACGTCAGCGGCGAGCGCGGCACCCTGCTGCCGGTGCTGCCCGAGCGCAGCGTGCTGTGGCAGGTCCGGCAGCAGCAGCCCTACAGCCGGATCGAGGAAGTGCCCGACCGCGGGCTCGTCATGCACGTCATCGTGCCGGTATACACCAGCACGCTGACCGGCGAAACGCGCGTGCTGCAACTGGTGCAGCCGGTGCCCGCCGGCCTGGCACGCGATGCGCAGGCCGTGCAGCTGGCGTATCAGGAATACCAGCAGATCGCGGTGTCGCGGCTGGGGCTGAAGCGCATCTACGGCGTTGCGCTCACCCTCACCCTGATGCTGGCCTTGCTGATGACCCTGGTGATCGCGTATCTGCTGTCGGAACGCCTCGGTGCGCCGCTGCGCACGCTGGCGCGCGGCACCCGCGCCGTGGCCAAAGGCGATTTTTCGCAGATGCCGTCGGTGAAGAGCCGCGACGAGCTGGGTGTGCTGATCCAGTCGTTCAACCGCATGACGCGCCAGCTGTCCGACGCCCGTGAACAGGTCGCGCAGAACCACCAGCAGACCGAGCAGGCCAAGGCCTTTCTGGAACGCGTGCTGGCCAACCTGTCCTCCGGCGTGGTGGTGCTGGACGAAGCGCTGCGGGTCCGCACCATGAACAGCGCGGCGGCGCAGATTCTGGGGGTGGACGCAGCGGCGCTGGACGCCCAGCCGCTTGCCGGACTGGTGCAGGCGGGCGAGGCGCTGCACGGGTTTGGCGCGACGGTCGCGGCGCGTTTCGGCGCGCACGAAGGCGAGTGGCAGGAGCAGATCGATTACGCCGGCAACGGCGGCAGCCAGTCGCTGCTGCTGCGCGGCACCCGCCTGCCGCCGGGCGTCGAGCGCGGTTATGTGCTGGTGTTCGACGACGTCACCAAGCTGATCGACGCCGAACGCAACGCCGCCTGGAGCGAGGTGGCGCGCCGGTTGGCGCACGAGATCAAGAATCCGCTCACCCCGATCCAGCTTTCGGCCGAGCGCATCGCGCGCAAGCTCGACGGCCGGCTCCAGCCGGCGGACGCCGAGTTCCTGGCGCGCGCCACGCAAACCATCGTCAGCCAGGTCGCCGCGATGAAAAGCATGGTGGACGCGTTTGCCGGCTATGCACGGATGCCGCGCGCCACACTCGAGCCGCTCGATCTGAATGCGTTGGTACACGAAGTGCTGGCGCTCTACGACGCCAGGGCGCTGGGCCTGCAGCTGCACCTCGGCGCCGGCTTGCCGCAGATTGCGGGCGACTCCACATTATTGCGTCAGGTAATACATAATCTGTTGCAAAATGCGCAGGATGCGCTGGCCGGCCACCCCGCACCGAGGGTCGAGGTTGGTACGCACCTTCTCGATAACAATGCTGTTTGTTTGACCGTAACGGACAATGGAGCCGGGTTTCCGGAACATCTGATGACGCGGCTGTTCGAGCCCTATGCAACGACCAAGGCCAAGGGGACGGGCCTGGGCCTGGCCATCGTCAAAAAGATCGTGGAAGAACATCACGGCAAAATCCAGATCGAAAATCTCAAATCGGGCGGTGCCGCCATCCGCATTGCATTGCCCATTTTTGCGGTAGCCGGGGAGAACACGTGAGCGGGCATATTCTCGTCGTCGACGACGAAGTGGGCATTCGTGAATTGCTGTCGGAAATCCTTACCGACGAAGGCTACGACGTGCATCTGGCGGAAAATGCCGAGGCGGCACGCGCCTTTCGCATCCAGCGGCGTCCGGACCTGGTCCTGCTGGACATCTGGATGCCCGATACCGATGGCGTGACGCTGCTGAAGGAATGGGCGGGGGGCGGCCAGCTCACCATGCCGGTGGTGATGATGTCGGGCCACGGCACCATCGATACCGCCGTCGAAGCCACCCGGCTTGGCGCCACCGATTTTCTGGAAAAACCGGTGGCGCTGGCCAAGCTGATCGATACCGTCAACAAGGCCATCAAGCGCGGCGCGTCCCTGCCCCGGCGCACGCCCGGCATGGATTTGTCGGCGCTCGGGCGCAGCCCGCTGATCCTCGAACTGAAAAAGCGCCTTACCCAGATTGCCGGCAACACCGCGCCGGTCCTGTTGCAGGGCGAGCCCGGCAGCGGCTTTGAAATCTGCGCACATTTTCTGCACCAGCCCGCCAGTTCGTGGGTTGAGATCAAGGACCGCGCGCGTCTGGTGTCCGAGCCGCTCAGCTTTGTCGAAGCGCTCGGCAACGGCACCCTCTACCTGCCCGAAGTGTGCGAGCTGGCGCGTCTGGAGCAAAAAGGCCTGGGGCTGCTGCTCGACCGCATCGAAGGCAGCGGCGCGCGTCTGGTATGCGCCAGCAGCCGCAGCCTCGACGCCATGGTTGGCGCCGGTGAATTCGACAACCGTCTGTTTTACCGCCTGTCCAGCCTCGCCATCCAGCTGCCGCCGTTACGCGACCATCGTGAAGACGTGCCCGATATCGCCAATTTCATGCTGGCACAACTGGTGGAAGAAGGCGTCAGCCCGGTGCGGCGGCTGACCACGCCGGCCCTGAACCAGCTGCGCAACTTCGACTGGCCGGGCAATCTGCCGCAGCTCAGCAACGTGGTGCGCACCCTGGCGGTTACCGCGCTGGCGAATGAAATCGACGCCGCCGACGTCAACCGTGTGCTCGCCCCGATGAAACTGTCCGCGCCGGCGGTGGCGCACGGCATTCCGCTCGACATCCCGCTGCGCGAAGCGCGCGATGCCTTCGAGCGCATGTATTTCGAACACCTGATCCAGAAAGAAGGCGGCAGCATGACGCGGGTCGCCGACAAGTCCGGGCTGGAGCGCACCCACCTCTACCGCAAGCTGAAACAGCTGAATATCCGGCATGGGCGGCGCCTGGATGAAGAGTTGTAAGCGCAGGAACGGCGCGTGAAAATCATCATCCTCGGTGCCGGCCAGGTCGGCGCCAACCTGGCTGAAAGCCTGGTTGCCGAAAACAACGACATCACCGTCGTCGACCTCGATATCTCGCGCCTGGCGTTGCTGCAGGACCGCCTCGACCTGCGCACCGTACGCGGCCACGCGGCGCACCCCTCGATCCTGAAGCAGGCCGGCGCCGAAGACGCCGACATGCTGGTCGCCGTCACCCAGAGCGACGAAACCAATCTGGTGGCATGCCGCATCGCGTCCACCCTGTTCAACCTCCCCACGCGCATTGCGCGTATCCGTTCCAGCGATTTCATGGGGCAGGAAGCGGACTTTCTGGCCGAGCATTTCGGGGTCGACGACGTCATCAGCCCCGAACAGGAGGTGACCGACACCCTGCGCCGCCTGATCGAGCATCCCGAGGCGCTGCAGGTGCTCGATTTTGCCGGGGGCAAAGTGCGGCTGGTGGCGGTGCGCGCCTATCACGGCGGCCCCCTGATGGGACACGAACTGCAGGACATCAAGCGCCACATGCCGGATGTCGATTGCCGGATCCCGGCGATCTACCGGCGCGACCGCGGCATCGTGCCGGAGGGGATCACGGTCATCGAGCCGGGCGACGAAGTGTTTTTCCTGGCTCGCCGCGAGGACATCCCTTCGGTGATGCGCGAACTGCGCCGCATGGAGCGGCCGGTCAAGCGCGTGATGATCGCCGGCGGCGGCAACATCGGGCGCCGGCTGGCGGCCGCGCTGGAACGCAACTACGAGGTCAAGCTGATCGACCACAACAAGGCCACCTGCACGCTGCTGGCCGAGCAGTTGCACCGTACCCTGGTGCTGCAAGGCGACGCTACCGACGAGGCCTTGCTGGAGCAGGAGAACATCGGGTCGATGGACGTGTTCTGCGCGCTCACCAACGACGACGAGGACAACATCATGTCCGCCCTGCTGGCCAAGCGCATGGGCGCGCAGCGGGTGATCGCCCTGATCAACCGCTCGGCCTACGTCAACCTGGTGCAGGGCGGCGAAATCGACATCGCCATCTCGCCGGCGCAGGCCACGGTCGGCCCGCTGCTGTCGAAGATCCGCCGCGGCGACATGGCGGCGGTGCATTCCTTGCGGCGCGGCGCGGCCGAGGTGCTCGAGGTCGTCATCCACGGCGACCTCAAAACCTCGAAGGTGGTGGGGCGCCGCATCGGCGATGTGGCCCTGCCGGAGGGGGCGGCGATTGCCGCCATCATCCGCGGCGAGGAGGTGCTGATCGCCCACCACGACACCCTGATCGAGGCGGAGGACCACCTCATCGTGTTTGCGCTCAACAAGCGCATCATCCCCAAGGTGGAAAAGCTGTTCCAGGTCGGCTTCGGGTTTTTCTAGATGCCGCCCATGCGGCGCCCGGCGCCCGCCCTCACCCGGACGATTCAGGTTCTTCTTCGCCACGCGGCATGCGGCATGCGTTCTGGCGTGTCCGAGGGAATGCGCTGGTAACATCGCGCGCATGCCGATTCCGGTTTGGCGGAACGTTCAATGTCACAGATACTGCCTGTCGTCCACATCCTGTCGAAAGTGCTGATGCTGTTCGCTTTCGCTTTTCTGCTGCCGCTGGGCGTTTCCACTGCGCTCGACGACGGAGCGCAGTTCGCTTACAAGCAGGCCATCCTGACGGCGTTCCTTTCCGGGGCGGGGCTCTGGCTGCTGTCGCGCCGCGGCAAGCGCGAGCTGCAAACGCGCGACGGCTTCCTGCTGGTGGCGATGATCTGGACCGTGCTGCCGGTGTTTTCGACGATCCCGCTGCTGGCCTACATGCCGGAACTCAGCTTCACCGATGCCTATTTCGAAGCCGTCTCGGGTTTGACGGCGACCGGGGCCACCGTGCTCTCGGGGCTGGACGCTCTGCCGCCCTCGATCAATATCTGGCGCACCGAAATGCACTGGCTGGGCGGCATGGGCGTGATCGTGCTGGTGGTGGCCGTGCTGCCGATGCTGGGGGTCGGCGGCCGCCAGATGTTCAAGGCGGAAACGCCGACGCCGATGAAGGACAGCAAGCTCACGCCACGAATGGCCGAAACCGCCAAGGGGCTGTGGCAGGTCTATGTTCTGGTCACGCTGATGTGCATGGGGGCGTTGTGGGCGGGCGGCATGAGCTGGATCGACGCGGTGGTGCACGGCTTCAGCGTGATGGGGCTGGGCGGCATGTCGTCGCACGATGCCAGCATGGGGTATTTCGATTCCGTGCTGCTCGAAATCATCATCATGGTGTTCGCGCTGATCGCGGGCATCAGCTTTTCCACCCACTTCATGGCTTTGCGCACCCGCAGCCTGCTGGCCTACCGCTTCGATGCGGAAATTCGCTGGTATTTTGCGGTGCTGGGCGTCAGCGTTGCCGGCGTCACCGGCTACCTGTGGCTCAAGGGCGTTTATCCTGAACTGCCGGATGCCCTGCGCTACGTCTCATTCAACACCATTTCGGTGGCCACCACGCTCGGGTTTTCCAACACCGACTACAATGCCTGGCCGTATTTCGCCCCGCTGTGGATGCTGTTTCTGTCGAGCTTCTGCGCCAGTTCCAGCTCCACCGGCGGCGGCATCAAGATGATGCGCGCCATGCTGCTCTGCAAGCAGCTTTACCGCGAACTGGTCAAGCTGGTGCATCCCAATGCCGAAATCCACACCAAGATCGGCGCCCATGCGGTGCCCAACAAGATCATCTATGCCGTGCTGGCGTTTTTCTTCGTCTATATTGCCTGCATCGTCGTCTTCACGTTTCTGCTGTCCGCATCCGGACTCGACATCTTCAGCGCCTTGACCGCTGTCGTTGCCATGATCAACAACACCGGACCGGGCCTGGGCCAGGTTGGTCCCGCCAGCAACTTCGCCGCGTTGAACGATTTCCAGATCTGGGTGTGCTGCTTCGCCATGCTGCTCGGGCGGCTGGAATTGTTCACCCTTTTGGTGGTGCTGACCCCGGCGTTCTGGAGGAAATGATGTCTGCCATCGACAATTTTGAAGCCATGCTGGCGCAAGGGCGCGACAATGCCCTGCTGCGGTTTTCGCTGGGCAACGAATACCTCAAGCAGGGCGACGCCGCCCGTGCCGCCGAACACCTGCGGCGCGCGGTCGAACACGACACGCAGTATTCCGCCGCCTGGAAACTGCTGGGCAAGGCGCTCACCGACAGCGCAGCCTGGAGCGAGGCGCTGGCCGCGTACCGGCAGGGCATCGCGGTGGCCGAGGCGCGCGGCGACAAGCAGGCGGCCAAGGAAATGGGCGTATTTGCACGGCGAATCGAGAAGCGGCTGCAAGATTGAACCGCTGCGCGCCGGCTGGCGCGCCCGGCGGGAGTTTCCAGCTTGAGTTAAAATCCGGCGATCAACTTTTTCAGGAGCAGCAAATGACGCGGATGGTGAATTGTGTGAAGCTCGGGCGCGAAGCCGAAGGTCTGGCCTTCCAGCCGGTGCCGGGGGACCTGGGCAAGAGGATTTTCGAGAACGTGTCGAAAGAAGCCTGGGCGGGCTGGCAGCGCCACCAGACCATGCTGATCAATGAAAACCGCCTCAATCTGGCCGACCCGCAGGCACGCAGCTATTTGATGGAACAAATGGAGCGCTACTTCTTTGGCGGCGGCAATGTCGATGCCGCCGCAGGCTACGTTCCGCCTGCCCGGTAAACACGGCGCCGACCCCATGCAAACGGGCTCCCGCGGGAGCCCGTTTGCATGGGGTCGGCTGGAAACTACAGCACTTCCTTCTCGATCTCCTCCAGCGAGGTGTGGCGCACGTCCTTGCCCTTGACCATGTAGACCACGTATTCCGACATGTTCTTGGCATGGTCGCCCATCCGCTCGATCGCCTTGGTGACGAACAGGATGTCGATGAAAACCGAAATGGTGCGCGGGTCTTCCATCATGAAGGTGATGAGGTGGCGCAGGTTGAGGCGGAATTCCTCGTCCACCGACTGGTCCTGGCGCGCGATTTCCACCGCCAGGGTGGCATCCAGGCGGGCAAAGCCGTCGAGCGCCTTGCGCAGCATGTCGAGCACCAGGTCGGCCATGTACTTGACCTCGGTGAAGCGCGGCAGGCTGATGCGCTCGGACTGGTGGATCAGCCGGGACATGCGCGCGATCTTGGCGGCCTCGTCGCCGATGCGTTCGAGGTCGGTGATGGTCTTCACCACCATCATCACCATGCGCAGGTCGGACGCGGTGGGCTGGCGACGCGCGATGATGTGGGTGCAGTCTTCGTCGATGGCGACTTCCAGGGCGTTGACGTTGTGGTCGTTGGCCTCCACCTGGTTGGCCAGCTTCATGTCGCCCTTGGTGAGCGCTTCGATCGCGTTGATGATCTGTTCTTCGACCAGGCCGCCCATCTTCAGCACATTGGCGCGCACGGCTTCCAGCTCGGCGTCAAACTGCTTGTAGGTGTGTTCAGTTAGCATCGTGTTGCCCTCTCCAGTAATCCGCTTTTGATTATATGCCCCGCATTGTGACCATTGCATGCACGACAGGTTTCACCGGGCGCTGAAGGGCAGCGCATAACGCGTCCCGTCGATGTCAAGATACAGCACCCAGTCGCGCCGTCCGCTGACGCACGCAGGCAAGGTCACTTTTGCGCCAAACGCGCCGTCCGGGGCGGGGCGCAGGTCATAGCGGTTAAAGCCCATGTCCATGCCGCTCATCTGCAGCTCCGCGCTGATCCGGCCGGCGCCCGGCGCGCTGACGCTCAGTTCGAAAGCCTCTAGCGGTGCCGGCTGCGACGAAAAGCGCAGGTGTGCGGTTGTGCCGCGGTGGTCGAACGTGCAGCCGGCCAGCGGCTCGGCGCAGCTTACCGCCACCGCTGCGGCCGGGCGCTTCAGCCAATAGCCGGTCGCTGCGATGGCCGCCAGCACGACAAGCGGCAACAGCAGCCGCATGGAGTACGCCGTCCGCCGTTTATGCCTTTCAGGACGCAGCACCCGCTTCATGTCCAGGCGCCCCGCAGCAGCGCCACGCCGTGCGCGCCGTGCGACTGTGCCAGCGCCACGTCGTGGCGCTCCAGCCCGCCCAGCCCGTACACCGGGATCGGACTGGCGGCGGCCAGTCCGGCGAAGCGGCCCCAGCCGAGCGTGGCCGCGCCCGGATGGGTGAGCGTGGGCAGCACCGGCGACAGCAGCGCAAAATCGGCCCCGATCGCGGCGGCATGCGCCAGCTCGGCAGCGTCGTGGCACGACACCCCTAGCCATGCGCAATCGGGGCGCGCGGTCAATGCGGCGGCGGCGGCCGAATCCAGATGCACGCCGTCGGCGCCCGCCGCGCGCGCCAGTTCCGGGCTGCCGTTGACCAGCACGCGTGCGCCATGCGGATGGGCGCGGCGCACGGTTGCCTGCGCGAGTTGCAGGCGCACCTCCTCCGGCAGCGTCTTGTCGCGCAGCTGGATCAGCCGCAGGCCGTTATGCAGGGCGACATCCAGCCGCGCCAGGAAGGTATCGACGCCGAGCGATTCGGCGTGCGAAATCCCCAGCAGCGGCGGCAGCGACAGCGCCTTCAGGATCGGAAAATTGGCGGGCAGCAGCGGCGTCACCTCGACCGCGTCGGGCAGCTGCCAGGAAAAAACCTGCCCTTCGTGCGGGTGCGGCTCTCCCTGCCATTCGAACACGCGGAAAAAATTCAGCCGTACCGTGGCATGCGGGTATTCGAATACCCGGGTGATCCAGCGGCAGGCGCGGGCGACGACGATGCCGAGTTCCTCGTGCAGTTCGCGCGCGAGCGCGGCCGCCAACATTTCGCCCGGTTCCACCTTGCCGCCGGGGAATTCCCAGTAGCCCGCGTAGACCTTGCCCGGCGGCCGCTGCGCCAGCAGCACGCGGCCGTCGAACCGGGTCAGCACCGCCGCGACGACTTCCGTGATGGGCGGCTGACTCATTGCTTCCCCGCCCAGTCGCGCGCGAACTGCCACGCCACCCGCCCGTTGCGTGCGCCGCGTCCGAGCGACCACTGCAGCGCGGCCCGCCCGAACGCTTCGTCCGGCGTTGCGCCAAGGCGCCCGGCCCAGTGCCGGGCGATCGCCAGATAGGTCTCCTGGTCCATGCCATGGAACGCCACCCACAGCCCGAAACGGTCGGACAGCGAAATCTTTTCCTCGGTCGCCTCGCCCGGATGCACCTCGCCGCCGAGGTGTTTCGTTTCCAGGTTTTCCGCCATGTATTCCGGCATCAGGTGGCGGCGGTTGCTGGTGGCGTAGATCAGCACGTTGTCGCTCGGCCCCGCCAGCGAGCCGTCGAGCGCGGCCTTCAGGCTGGCGTAGCCGGCTTCGTGCTCGGCGAAAGTCAGGTCGTCGATGAAGACGATGAAGCGATAGTCGGCATCCGCCAGCAGTTCGAACAGGTCCGGCAGGCTCGGCAGCCCGGCCTTGTCGACCTCGATCAGGCGCAGCCCCTTCGCCGCGTATTTGGCATGCACCGCCTTCACCAGCGAGGATTTGCCGCAGCCGCGCGCGCCGCTCAGCAGCACGTTGTTGGCGGGCCTGCCGGCGACGAACTGGCGCGTGTTGGCGTCCACCCGCTGTTTCTGTTCGTCGATCGCCAGCAGGTCTTTCAACGCCGTCCGCTGCGGGTGCAGGATCGGCTTCAGTCCGCCGGCCTGCGCCGACCAGCGCGCGGCGCGCACGTTTTTCCAGTCCAGCGCCGGTGCGGCGGCGGGGGTGTCGAGGCGGTCGAGCAGGCGTTCGATGCGTGGCAGGAGGGCGGCGAAATCGGTCATGCGGGGATTCTAGCCGCTTAGGAAAAATTTAGGCTTTCGCTAGCAAAGACTTATCAACGGGCGCCTGGCAATCCGCCTAAGCTGCCGGTCGCTCGGCGCATCGTGCGTCCCGCAACGAAACAGGAGAGTATTGCCATGAAGACATCCATGAAAATCGCCGGCGCGCTGCTTGCCGGCTGGGCCGGGCTGGCAGGGGCGCAGCCGCCCGCCGGCGACGCCGACATCCGCCACGGCCGCTATCTGATCCAGACCTCGGGCTGCAACGATTGCCATACCGCCGGCTACATGCAGAAAAACGGCCAGGTGTCCGAGGCCGAATGGCTGACCGGCGACTCGATGGGCTGGCAGGGGCCGTGGGGCACGACTTACGCCGCCAATCTGCGCCTGCTGTTCCAGCAGATGGACGAGCAGGCCTGGCTGGCGCGGGCACGCCAGCCGATGCGGCCGCCGATGCCGTCGCCGTCGCTGCGTGCCATGAGCGATGCCGATCTCAAGGCGATCTACCGTTACGTGCGCAGCCTCGGCGTGAAGGGCTCGCCTGCGCCAGCCTACGTGCCGCCCGGCGGCAAGGTGGCGACGCCGTATTTCGACTTCACGCCGAAGAACCTGCCGCCGATGGCCAGCCAACGCTAGATGCTTGCGTGCAAGGCCAGCGGGCGCTCCAGTACCAGGCGAAAGCGGCCGCGCCCGGTCTTTTCCAGCGCGATGGTCGGGCAGCGTTCGGCGAGCCGGCGTTGCAGCAGGATCAGCCGGGTTTCCAGGTTGTCGCCGCCGTCGGGCAGCGGCAGACGCCGGTCGCGGCGCAGTTCGCGGTTGCAGAAATCGCGGCGGCCGCTTTGTGCGTGTTCGTTGAGCAGCGTCCACAGAATGCTGCCGGCGACGCCCTTGATGAGGTAGTCGTTGTCGATGAACACGCTGTGGTCGTCGGGAAAGTAGCGCACCGCGAGCGGCGCGCCGGTGGGGGCTGGCGTGGCCGCGGCCGGCAGGGGCTCGGCATCGTCCGGCAAGGCCGCCAGCTGCGCCACCAGCGCGGCGAGGTGGCGGCCATAGATCGCCAGCGCGTCCTCGTCGGCGTGGCTGAAAAAGGCATCGTGTTCGCTTTCGGCGTAGAGCACGCCCAGCAGGCGGTCGGCGTGCAGGAGCGGCACCGCGATCTGGCTGTGCGGTTCGGCCAGCACCGGCAACGGGATGCGCGGCTCGCTCGTCGCGGCCGTGCGCAGCGCCGCATGGTAGGCGTAATCACCGGTGCGGTGATTGATGCGGACGAGAATCCGCTCGTGCGCCGCCACGCCGATGATGCCCTTGCCCAGCGCCACCTCGGCGCCGATTCCGGAATGGCCGTAACCCAGGCTTGCCAGCGTGTAGAGCGACGCGCCGGTCTCGTCCAGCATCGTCAGGAGCGCGTGGCGGATGCCGAAGCCGGGCGTGAGCGCGGCGAGCGCCCGGTCGGCCAGTTGGGCAAGTTCGTCGCACGCGCCCAGATGATCGAGAGTGCGGCGCAGGCGCAGCAGCGCATCGGGCGGCGGCGGCGCGGGCGGCAGGCGGGGATCGACCGCCTCGATGTCGAGCACCCGGTAAATGTCCGCGCCGCGCAGCACGAACACCTTGCCCATGCCGGTCTGCGCGGCGATGCCGGCGAGCTGCGCCTTCATGTATTGGAAAAGCGGCCCGCCGGTCTCGGTGCGCAAGTACTGCACGCGCAGACGATAGTGGCGAAAGCTGCCCGGCTCGACCACCTGCACCTGCGCGTAAGGATGGGCGAGCACGTTCTCGCGCGTCTTGCTGAAAAACTGGTACGACAGCGCCACGTGTTCGGCGTCGACGTAATGTACCTGCGAGGCGTAGGCCACGTTGGGGGTGCCGTCCGGCGCGCAGGTGGCGATCACGGCGGGAATCGCGCCGTCGAGGCAGGCGCGCAGCGACTCCAGCGCGGGCTTCATGCCGCCGCCAGCACGCGGCCGGCGGCCGGGCCGGGGGTCTGGTCGAAGACGATTTCCGGGGTGAAGCGCAGCGCCGCCAGATCGCCAGCCGCTATCAATGCAGTCAGGCCGCGCACCAGTTCGTTGCCGTAGCCCAGTGCGCTGAGTTCGCCGCCGAATGCGGCCGCGTAGCGCGCATGGCAGGCATGGTGCGCCGAGTTCGGCGCCACGCGTGCCGCACATGGGGCCTTGAGTTGCAGCGTCGCATGCGTTGCCGGATGGCTGAACACCGCTGCGATGCCGCTGCCGGCGTCCAGCGCGTCCAGCACCTCGCGTCCGCGCCCGGCCGCGAGCAGCACCGTCAGCGCGCGCCGGTCGCGCGCCACCAGCGCGCCCTGCGCCCGGCATACGCAGGGCCAGCCGTCGCGCCCGACCGCACCGACGTTGATCGACAGCGGACCCTGCAGGAAGGCGGCCTGTTCGGCGCTGAGCCGGATGCTCATGGCATCAGGTGCGGTATTCCGCGTTGATCTTCACGTAGTCGTACGAAAAATCGCAGGTCCACACCGTGGCGTTCGCATGGCCGCGGTTCAGCACCACGCGCACGACGATGTCGGCCTCCTTCATCACGGCTGCGCCCTGCGCTTCGGTATAGCTTGCCGCGCGGCCGCCCTGCTCCGCTACCAGCACGTCGCCCAGGTAAACCTGCAAGGTGTTGACGTCGAGGTCGGTCACCCCGGCATAGCCGATGGCGGCAAGGATGCGCCCGAGGTTGGGGTCGCTGGCGAAAAAGGCGGTCTTGACCAGCGGCGAGCGTGCGATGGCGTAGGCGATCTGCTTGCATTCGGCACGGTCGCGGCCGCCTTCGACCGCCACGGTGATGAACTTGGTCGCCCCTTCGCCGTCGCGCGCCATCGCCTGCGCCAAGCCGATGGCCACCTCGCTCAGGGCGGCTTTCAGCGCGGCGTAGCCGGCGCCGGCGAGGTCGGCAATTTCGGCATTGCCGGCCTGGCCGGTGGCGATCAGGATGAAGCTGTCGTTGGTCGAGGTGTCGCCGTCGACGGTGACGCAGTTGAACGACACGTCGGCCACCTCCTTCACCAGCTGCGGCATCAGGCCGGGCGCGATCGCCGCGTCGGTCGCCACATAGCCGAGCATGGTCGCCATGTTGGGATGGATCATGCCGGAGCCCTTGGCGATGCCGGTGACCGTGATCGTGCTGCCGCCGATCTGTACCTGACGCGAGACGCCCTTGGTTTCCGCCGCGCATCCCATCAACTGCGCCACCGCCTCGCAAGTCCGGCGCGCGCGCCGGAGCCCTTCCTCGCCGGTGCCGGCGTTGGCATTGCCGGTATTGATCAGCAGGGCGCGGATATCGCCCTGCGCCAGATGCTGTTTGCACAAGGCGACCGGCGCGGCGCAGAAGCGGTTTTGCGTGAACACCCCGGCTACCCGGGAGCCGGGCGCAAGCTCGATCAGGGTGATGTCGCGGCGTCCGGGTTTCTTGATGCCGGCGGACGCAATGCCGAGGCGTACGCCGGCAACCGGCAGCAGGGAGGCGGGGTCAGGGGCGGAGAGGTTGACGGGCATGACGGCTTTGCAAGACGGAAAGCCGCCATTTTATGCCGCACTGGCGGCAAATGGATGGTGCGGATTTACTGCGTGCGCCCCAGCAGCCAGTTCATGATGCGGCGAAATCCGGGCCGCCATGGCCATACCGGGTCGAGCTCGATCGAACGCGCCAGTGCCGCCAGCGCAATCAGCGCAAATACGGAAAACAGCAGTTGCGAGACGAGTTGACGTGGCGTGAGCATGCCGAGGGGCTGGTCGAGAAAGCCCGGAACATAGAACAGGCTGGCAAACGCCGCGAAAAGGAAGGCCGGGCCGAGATACATGATGTCCGCAGTTTGAGTCGTTGTGCCAAGGCATCACGCAAGCCTTGTGCCAGACAGGTAAAGGCCAGCAAAAACAATAGGGTAGAAAGCCCGCCCCGACCAGGCCGGCCACGAAATGTAAATTAATTCGACGGCTATTTGTCGAGCGGCGGGGCGGCGAACTTGCGCAGGATTTCATGCGACAGCGAATAAAACTGCGGCGTGGGGCCGAGGTCCTCGTAGATCGGGTCGCCGTAGTCGTCTTCGGCAATGATGCGGTTGCCGGGAATGTAGGGCATGGCCACCTCCAGTTCGTCGAGGGCGGCACGGATCAGGTCGGCCATCAACTGGGAGTCGCTGCGGCCGGGGTACATGACGTGCAGGGCTTCCACCCGAGCAGCGTCGCGTAACGGCAAATGGACGGTATAGGCACGCACGTCCGCGCGCGCATGCCCCTCCTTGCCCCAGCGTTGAATCAATTCGGCGATGCGCATGAGTTTTCCCCAGCCTGCGATGGTTTCGTTATAGCAAAGCCACCTGCAAGACAAGGCCGGATTCAGCTGGTGCGCCGCCACACCAGGGTGCGATTGTTCGCCGGCATGGCGATGTCCCGCTGCAGAACCAGACCCTGGGCGCGCGCCAGCGCATCCACTGCCTCGAAGTCGCGCACTCCGGAAGCCGGGTCGCGCGCTTTCAGCCAGGCGTCGAAGCGGGCATTGCTCTCCGCGGTATAGGCGCCGTTGTAGTTGAACGGGCCGTACACCGCCACTACGCCGCCCGGTTCGAGCACGTCGCCGATGCCCTCGAAAAACCCTTCGACCTCGGGCCAGCCCATGATGTGCAGCGTGTTGGCCGAGAACACTGCATCGTAGCGGCCGTTGCGCCAGGCCGACTGGCTGACGTCGAGCGCGATCGGCGGCAGCACGTTGGGCAGCGCCGCCGCGTCGAGCCATTGCCGGATGCCGGGATGCTGCTGCGGCATATCGGCGGTCTGCCAGACGAGATGCGGCAGTTCGGCGCCGAAATACACCGCATGCTGGCCGGTGCCGCTGCCGATTTCCAGCACGCGGCGGCGGTCGGCAAACACCTCGCGCAGCACCGCCAGAATCGGCGCGCGGTTCTGCACGCAGGACTCGGCAAAGGGCTTGTCGGGCATTTTCAGGTCTCCATTTGAATCAGCCGGCCGTCGGCCAGCAGCACGGCGGCATGCACCTGCTTGCCCGGATACAGCGCCGCCAGCAGGGCACGATAGCCCGCCAGCTGGGGCCGATGGCGTTCGGCCAGCTGCGCGTCCGCCAGCATGCGGCTGTCGTCGCCGGTTTTGTAGTCGATCAGCCACACCGCATCGTCGAATTCCACCACGCGGTCGAGCCGCTGTACCCGGCCGTCGGCATCCAGCAACGCCAGCTCGCTGTGCGCGCGCCGGTACAGCGCGGGATCGAAGAAGCGCGCCAGATGCGGCTGCGCCAGCAGGGCGCGGGCATCCGCCTCGATCCTGGCGAGCCCGGCCGTCACCCCCAGCTGCATCGCCAGCGCGGGCAGGTCGCGCGGGGTTCCCGGCGGCGCATGGTGTTCGAGGCAGGCATGGAACAGTTCGCCGCTGGCCGCCGCCGGGTTGGCGGACGCAGGGGCAAGCCGCTGCCCGACGGCGGGGGCGACGATGCGCGGCGTCGCCGCCGTCATGCGCGGCGCGTCGGCGCTGGCGGTCGGCGGCAGGTCGGCCGGCAGGGCCAGGCCCTGCCAGGCCGCATCGACCCGCTGCAGCCAGGCGCTCTTGTCGGCGGCGCCGCTGACGATCAGTCCCTGCTCGGCGCGGGTGAGCGCCACATACAGCAGGTTGTCGGACTCGCGCTGCGTCAGCGCAGCCTCCTCGGCAAACCAGCGTTCCCGCCAGGCACCCCGCTCGTCCTGTTTGCCGAACAGCGAAAAATGCTCGGGCCGCGCGGCTTCGGGCGGCCACGGCGCCAGCACGCCGTGGCTGTCGCCGCGCGCGTGGTCGCTGCCGCCGAGCAGCCAGACGATCGGCGCCTCCAGCCCCTTGGCGCCGTGGATGGTCAGCAGCCGCACCGCGTTTTCGCCGTCGGCTGCCAGTCCTTCGCCGGGTGCGGCGTCGGCGTCGTCGACGAGCGAGGCCAGTTCGCGGATGAAACCGGCCAGCGTCGGGTAGCGGCCGGCATCCTGGGTCAAGGCCAGCTGCATGAAGGCGCGCAGGTTGGCGGCAACCTGCGGACGCTGTGCGGGCGGCACGGCGGCGGCGTAGCGTGCCTCGATGTCGCCTTCGAAATAAATGCGGTCGAGCAGGTCGTGCACCGGCAGCGTGCCGATGCGGGCGCGCCAGCGGATCAGAAGCTGTGCGGCGCGCGCGAGCGCCGGCGGGCAGTCCGGCTGCCCGGCCAGCGCAGTCAGGCGCTGCCAGCCGCACGGCTCGGCAGGGCCGAACACCCGCAACAAATCGGCGTCGCCGCAGCCGAAGATCGGGCTTTTCAGTGCGTGCGCCAGCTTCAGATCGGCGTGCGGCAGCAGCAGGGTTTCGAGCAGCGCAATCACGTCCTGCGCTTCCAGCGCATGCAGCAGGCCGCCGCGCCGCGAGGTGATGAAGGGGATGCCTGCCGCTTCCAGCGCGCGCTCGTACAGGTGCAGGTGGGTGCGCTTGCGCACCAGCGCCATCACGTCGCCGGGGCGCGCCGGGCGGCTGTCTTCAGCCTGCCCGTCCGCCACGCCCCAGCGTCCCAGTACCTCGTCGCGCAACACGCGGGCAAAGGCCTGCGCCTCGACGTGCACCGCGCGGTCGTCGGCTTCGGCCAGCGGCGTGGTGAGCGGATTGCGCAATCCGGCCGTGGCAGCGGCCGCGTTTTTTTCCACGCCGATCGGCAGGCAGCGCAGCGCGCCGGGGCGGGCTGCATTGGCCGGGGCATGGCTGTGTGCGGCAAAGCCGGCCACCCCGGCGAACACCGGATTGATCGCCTGCACCACCGCAGGCGACAGCCGTCGCGTCATGGTGGCGCTGAAATGCGGTGCGCCGAAGTGCGTGCGCAGAAAATCCGCCGCCGCGTCGAACACCCGCGCTTCGCCGCGCCGGAAGCGGTAAATCGCCTGTTTCGGGTCGCCCACCATGAATACGGTCATTGCGCTGTCCGCCGCGCGCGCCTCGCTCAGCCAGGTGGAGAGCGCCTGCCATTGCAGCGGATTGGTGTCCTGGAATTCGTCGAGCAGCAGGTGCCGGTAGCGCGCATCCAGCTTCAGTGCCAGGGCCGGCGCGTGCTCCTCGCTCTGCAGCAAACGGCAGGCCAGCCATTCGGCATCGGCGAAATCGATCGCCCCCTGCTGCGCCTTGGCGTCCTGATAGCCTTGCAGCAGCGCGTGGCCGAGCAACAGGCCGTGGCGGTTGAGGTTCCAGATGCGGATGTCGGTCTGGATCGCGGTGATGGTTTCGAGTGCGGTTTCCAGCGCGTCGAGGTCGCGCAGGTAGGCGTCGAGCTCGGCGCCGAGCGCCTTTTCCAGTTCGCGGGTGGCCTGCTTCTTGCGCCGCACGCCGGCGGTCATCAGGCGCGTCATCAGCACGCCGTGCGCGGCTTGCGGCGCCAGCTTCGACGCGTCGAGAATGTCGCGCGCCCGTTCGGCCTCGGTTTTCGACCCTTTTTCCAGTGCCAGGCCCAGCCGCTTCACCCGTGCCGCCATCGCCTGGTCGGCCCAGAAGGCCGCCACCGGATCGCTGTCCAGATCGGGATGCAGGCCGGGCCGCAATTGTTCCAGCGCATACGCTACCGGGTCGGGCCGGCCGTCGGTATACGCCCACCATTCCGCCCGCGCCTGCAAAAAATGCGCGAGCAGCGCGCGCAGGCTGTGCTCGCCGATATCGGCGAGCAAGGCGAGCAGCGCGGTGCCTTCCGCCGATTCCGGCACCGCCGCCCATTTCGTCAGCAGCTGGTCGCGCACCTCGTCCTGCAGCTGCCGTTCGCGCTCCAGCAGCGGCGCACCCCATGGCAGCCCGGCTTCCAGCGGCGCACGCTTCAGCAGATCGAGAAACCAGCCGTGGAAGGTCGTCACCGTCGGCCCCGGCTGCGCGGTCAGCACCGCTTCCAGCAGCGCGCGCGCGCGCGGCAGCAGCGCCTCGATCTCGTGTTCCGGCACCGCACGCTCGCGCAGGAATGCGCGCACCGTCGCGTCGTCTTCCAGCGCCAGCACCCGCAGCCAGGCGTGCAGGCGGTCGGTCATCTCCTGCGCCGCCTTGCGCGTGAAGGTGATCGCCAGCAGCTCCGACGGCGCCGCCCCGGCCAGCAGCAGGCGGATCATGCGCGACACCAAGAGCCAGGTCTTGCCGCTGCCGGCGCAGGCCTCCACCACCGCAGAATGGCCGGGCGAGAGCGCCACGCCGATCGCCAGCGGCTCACTCATGCCACATCCCCTTGCGGCACAGTCCGCGCGCTTCGCAGTAATTGCAGACGGCGTCGATTCCCGATGCGGGAAGCGCTGCGCCTGCGGCAATCGCTTCGAGCAGTTGCGGCAGGCGGCGGCCGATGGCGTCGACGTCGGTTTCGCCGTCGAGTTCGAGCAGCGCGACCGGGGTTTCATTGATCGGCAGGTAGGCGGCGGCGGCCTCCGCGAGCCAGGCGTAGAACGGCAACTGGACCGCTTCGGCGGGGTCCTTGAGTTTCTTCTTGAGCGCTTGCGCGGCGCCGGTCTTGTAGTCGATGACGGTACGGGCGTCGCCCTTCTGATCCACGCGGTCGACGCGGCCGTGCAGGGTGATTTCGCCGAGACCGGCGACGTTGAACGGCATGCTGAATTCGGCTTCGCCAGCCTGGTACTGCCAGCCTTGCACGACCCAATCCAGCCAGGCGTCGATGTAGGCGGGCTGGGTTTTTCCCCAGCGGCTGCGCCAGGCGGTGGCGGTCCAGGCGGGCAGCGCGGCGAATTCGGCGGCGGATATGTCGTCCAGGCGGGCCAGCGCGGCGGTGCGCTCGGGCGGCGGGGCGCCGTCGTGAAAGGCCTTGAGGATGCGGTGCAGCGCGTTGCCGTAATCGCTCTTGTCGAGCGCGTCGTCGGCTTCGTCCAGTTCGCGGATGCCGAGCACGCTCTTCACGAAAAACCGGTACGGGCAATCGAGCAGGGTCTGGTAGGCGGTGGGCGAATAGCGGCGCGGCAACTGCATCGCCGACACCGCCGGCGCCGGTTGCGCGCTGGCGTCGGGCAACGGGCTGGGCTGTGCGGGCGGCTCGCCGCTGGCCTGTTCGGGCAGGGCGGCGCCCCATGCGGCCAGATGCAGGGCCTGCAGCCGCAAGACCAGTTGCGAGGCGGGGTTGGGCTCGTCGTCGTTCCATGCCTGCCAGCTCAACAGCGCAGGTCCCTGGGCCAATAGCGGGATCAGGTCGGAGGTGGCGGCTTCCGCCTCGATGGCGGCAGTGGACAGACCGAGTTGCGCGCGGGTGGCCTGGCTGAACAGGCCGGGCGCGGGGCGCGCGGGCAGGCGGCGGGCGTCGGCGCCGATCACCGCGACCGCGTCGAACAGGCGTCCGCGCGCGGCGGGCAGCGAGGTCAGCACGATGGGGCTGGCGACGCGGGCATCGATGAAGCTGGCCGACTCCAGCGCCAGATTGAGCCAGCGCCGCCATTCGCCGAAGCCGTATTTTTCGCCATCGTCCGCCAGCTCGCGGCGCAAGGTTTCGAGCGTGGCGAGCAGGCTGGCGCCGGCAGCGTCGGCATCCAGCGGGCCGCTGGCGCCGAGCTGGGCAAGGCTGCCGGCCAGCCTTGCGAGCCAGCCCGCGAGCGGCGCGCGGCTTTGGGCAAAGCCTTGCCGGGCGTTGAACAATGCGGCAAGCCAGGGCGGCAGCGCGCCGAATTGCGCATGCGCCAGCCGCTGGATATCGGCCATGCCTTGCGCCACCCCCTGCCGCCGCAGCGCGAGTTCGAGCTGCAGCACCTGGTCCTGCCGCGCCGCGAGCTCGCCCAGCAGGAAGGGCGACTTCAGCAGATCGAGCAATTCGATATGCGGGAAGTCGTGCGCGACGCATTCCAGCCAGCGATCGATCACGGCGGCGGCGGCGGTGGTCGACAGCGTCCAGCCGGTTTCGTCGGCCACCAGCACGTCGGTGCGTTCGAGCAGCGCGCGCACCCGGCGCGCGGTTTCGCGGTCGAGCGCGATCAGCGCGATATCGCGCTTTCCGGCGTCCAATTGGGCGGCCACCCAGGCGGCGACGGCGCGCGCCTCGGCTTCCAGGTGCGGGGCGGGACACAGCGTCAGGCGCGGGTGCACGGGGGAGCGAGGATGAACGGCAGCCAGCATGGCGGCGCGTTCGCGCAGCGGCGGCGCGGTTTTCTGCCAGGCCTGATGCAGCGTGAACGCCACGCCGTCGGCGGCGTCGGCGGCGGGCTCGAACAGCGCGACGGGCGCATGCTCGGCACAGCGGCCGAGGAATTGCCGTTCGATGGCGGTCAGCGTTCCCAGCGCGTAGCCGTAAACGGGCTGCGGCGCGGACCGGCATTGCTCGAGCAGCCTGCCGAGCGCGCGCGCGTAGCGCGCCTGCGGGTCGCTGCCATCGCTGTTGAGCGCCTGCCATACCGCCTCGATCAGTGCGGTTTCGCGGTCGAGCGCAGCGGCATGCAGCGCGCGGATGCGCGACCCGATGGCGGCGCCCAGCCGGGCGGCGGAGAGTTCGTCGGCCAGCTGCAGCAACTCGTTGGCGAGCGCCCACCGGTCGACCGTGCCCAGCCAGTCGATGGTGCGCAGCACGCCATGCAGCCGCGCCAGCCGCCGCGCATGCGGCTCGGCGTGGCCGTCGGCCACGCTTTCGGCCCAGGCTTTCAGCGGAGTGATGCGCGGCGGGATCAGCGCGGGCAGGCCGGCAGCCTGCGCCAGCGCGCGGGCGAAATCCTGTCCGGCGCGGTGGTTGGGGACGAGCAGCGTCAGCCCGGAGAGATCGGGCAGGCGGTCGGGGTAGCGGTCGAGCAGGGTGCGGGCGGCGGCATGCGCCATGGACGGGCCGCCCAGGAGAATCGTTGCGACTCCCACCGGAGCTAGTCTAAAAACGGGGGGTGGGCGCGCCCGCCCGGCGGGCAGCGCGGGGCGCGGTCAACTGCGGTTGTTCGGCTCAACGTTCCAGGTACTGGCGCTTGTCCTTGACGCCGGCCCATTCGTCGGCATCGGGCAGCGGGTCCTTGCGTTCGACGATGACTTTCCACTCCTTGGCAAGCTCGGCATTGAGCGCGATGTAGGCGCGCTGGTCATCCGGCACGTCGTCTTCGGCATAGATGGCCTCGACCGGGCATTCGGCCACGCACAGGGTGCAGTCGATGCACTCCTCGGGGTCGATGACGAGGAAATTGGGGCCTTCATGGAAGCAGTCCACCGGACAGACATCGACACAATCGGTGTATTTGCACTTCACGCAGGCGTCGGTTACAACGTAGGTCATTCGTATTTACCCTGATGATTTGAGGAATGCCCGTTTGCTTGCAGGCGGCAATTTTGATGTAGCATATCGCCACAAAACCGATTTTTCCAGCATTGCCACCTTCCCAAACCGTCCAGGCCGCATCCGGCCAACCGCATACTTCAAAATAGGAGCCTCACCGATGAGCGAGCATGTTCATTACATATCCGACGATTCCTTCGAACAGGAAGTCCTGCAGGCGGGTGTGCCCGTGCTGGTGGATTACTGGGCGGACTGGTGCGGCCCCTGCAAGATGATTTCGCCGATCCTCGACGAGGTCGCCAAGGAATACGCCGGCAAGCTCAAGGTGTGCAAGCTCAATATCGACGAGAACCAGGCCACCCCGCCCAAGTTCGGCATCCGCGGCATCCCCACCCTGATGATCTTCAAGAACGGCAATGTCGAGGCGACCAAGGTCGGCGCCTTGTCCAAGTCGCAACTCACCGCTTTCGTCGACAGCAACATCTGAAAACCCTACCGGACGGCGCACCCGCGCGCCGCCTTCCCGCAGTGCCGTCCGGCTTCTCTCCCCCTTCACGTCCGGCTCTTTCAAGCGAGCCCACTCAGGCCCTTTCCATGCATCTTTCCGAACTCAAGCAGAAGCCGATCACCGAGCTCCTCGAAATCGCCGCCACCAACGGCATCGACAACGCCAACCGTTTTCGCAAGCAGGAACTGATCTTCACCATCCTGAAAACGCTGGCCAAGCGCGGCGAGAGCATCTACGGCGACGGCGTGCTGGAAGTGCTGCCGGATGGATTCGGGTTCCTGAGATCGCCGGAAACCTCGTATCTTGCCAACACCGACGACATCTACGTGTCGCCGTCGCAGATCCGCCGCTTCAACCTGCACACCGGCGACAAGATCGAAGGCGAGATCCGCACGCCGAAGGACGGCGAGCGCTATTCGGCGATGACCAAGCTCGACCTGATCAACGGCGAGCCGCCCGAGGCCAGCAAGAACAAGATCCTGTTCGAGAACCTCACCCCGCTGCATCCGGACAAGCCGTTGAAGCTGGAGCGCGAGATCAAGGCCGAGGAAAACATCACCAGCCGCGTGATCGACATCGTCGCGCCGATCGGCAAGGGTCAGCGCGGCCTCTTGGTGGCGCCGCCGAAGTCCGGCAAGACGGTGATGCTGCAGCACATCGCGCACGCCATCAGTTCCAACCATCCGGAAGTCGTGCTGTTCGTGCTGCTGATCGACGAACGTCCGGAAGAAGTCACCGAGATGAGCCGCACCGTGCGCGGCGAAGTCGTGGCATCGACTTTCGACGAACCCGCCAGCCGCCACGTGCAGGTGGCGGAAATGGTGATCGAGCGCGCCAAGCGCCTGGTCGAGCACAAGAAAGACGTGGTGATCCTGCTCGACTCGATCACCCGCCTGGCGCGCGCCTACAACACGGTGCAGCCGGCCTCCGGCAAGGTGCTCACCGGCGGCGTCGACGCCAACGCGCTGCAGAAGCCGAAGCGCTTCTTCGGCGCCGCGCGCAACATCGAGGAAGGCGGCAGCCTCACCATCATCGCCACCGCGCTGGTCGAGACCGGCAGCCGCATGGACGACGTCATCTACGAAGAATTCAAGGGCACCGGCAACCTGGAAATCCATCTCGACCGCAAGATGGCCGAGAAGCGCCAGTACCCCGCGATCAACGTCAACCGCTCCGGCACCCGCCGCGAAGAGCTGCTGATGCCGCACGACATCCTGCAGAAGGTGTGGGTGCTGCGCAAACTGCTGTACCCGATGGACGACATGGAGGCGATGGAATTTCTGCTCGACAAGATTCGCGCGACCAAAAACAACAGCGAATTTTTCGACTCGATGCGGCGCGGCTGACCCGGCGGCTTGCGCACCGCGCGTTGTTCCGCTACAATCCCGCGTTCTCCGAATTCAACCCGTTAAGGAATTGCCATGAAATCCGGCATTCACCCCGATTACAAGGAAGTCGCCGTGACCTGCTCCTGCGGCAGCACGTTCAAAACCCGCTCCACGCTGGGCAAGGAAAAGCTGCATGTGGAAGTCTGCGCGGCCTGCCATCCGTTCTACACCGGCAAGCAGAAGATCGTCGATACCGCCGGCCGTGTCGAGAAGTTCCGTCAGCGCTACGGCATGAAGTAAGCCGGTCTGCGCGGCGCTTGCGTGATGCGACTCAAAGCGGCTTCGGCCGCTTTTTGCGTTTTGGCGGCGACACAACGGTATCATTGGACACTCCCGACCAGGACGAGGCAAACGTGACCCCCCGAGCTTTCCGCCGCATTGCAATGGCCGTTCTCGGCGCGCTGGCGCTGACGCACTGTGCGCAGAATCCGGTGACGGGCGGCAAGGATTTCGTGCTGATGTCCGAGCAGCAGGAAATCCAGATGGGTGCGCAGGCACACCAGGATGTATTGAAGGAATACGCGGCGCTGGACAATCCAGCGCTGCAGGTCTACGTCAACGAGGTCGGCCAGCGGCTGGCGAAACAGAGCCATCGGCCGAACCTGCCATGGCATTTCACCGTGGTCGACAGCCCCGACGTCAACGCCTTCGCGCTGCCCGGCGGCTATGTCTACATCACCCGCGGCATCATGGCCTATCTGAATTCCGAAGCCGAGCTGGCCGGGGTGATGGGGCATGAAATCGGCCATGTCACCGCGCGCCACGGGGTGCGCCAGCAAAGCGCGTCCACCGCGGCAGGACTGGGTGCGGTGCTGGGCTCGATTCTGGTGCCGGGGATGAACAGTCAGGCGGGCGCATCGCTGCTGCAAACGCTGGCGCAGGCCTGGACCGCCGGCTACGGGCGCGAGCACGAACTGGAATCCGACCGCCTCGGCGCCGAATACCTGGCCCGGACCGGCTACAACCCGCAGGCAATGATCGAGGTCATCGGCGTGCTGAAAAACCAGGAGCTGTTTGCCGCCGAACAGGCCAAGCGCGGCGGCCGCCAGCCGCGCACCTATCACGGCACTTTCGACACTCACCCGAGCAACGATGCGCGCCTCAAGCAGGTGGTGGGCGAGGCCGGCAAGTACACCGTCGCCAATCCGCGCGACGGCCGCAACGATTTCCTGCAGAAAATGGCCGGTGTGTATTTTGGCGACAGCCCCGACCAGGGCGTGATCCGCAACAATGCCCTGCTGCACGAAAAACTCGGGTTGGCGCTACAGTTTCCGCCCGGCTGGCAGGTACGTAATCGCCCCGACCGGGTGGTGGCGACGAGCCCCCAGGGCGACGCGCTGGTCGAGCTGCAGCAGGGGCCGAAAAGCGACAAACCGCTGGAGACGCTGCAGAAAGGACTCAAGCTGGATGCCGGCGCGCGTTACGACAGCGGCAATCTTGGCGGCCATCCGGCCGCATTCGCGGCGGGCGCGCAGCAGGGCAAACCGGTGGTGGTGGCGGCCGTGGTGTTCAACGGCACGCAGTACCTGATCGCAGGCATGGCCAAGGACAAGCCCACGTACGAGCGCGAGCGCAGCGCCCTGCGCGCGGCGATCAACAGCTTCCACGCGCTCGGCGCGGCGGATCGGCAGGCGGCGCGTCCCCATGTGCTGCGCCTGATGACGGCGCAATCCGGCACCACGATGGCGGCTCTGGCGCGGCAGTCGCCATTGGAAGGCGATGCCGAAAGCCAGTTGCGCCTGCTGAACGATCTCTACCCCGACGGCGAGCCCAGACCGGGGCAGCTCCTTAAAATTGTTCAATAAACGCCTGATCACGCCTCAGCACCCGCAAGGGGTAGGCCGTGGTTGTAAAGGCGCTGAAGCGCCAACAACCACGCTCCACCCGCAAGGAGCACGCCGGTGGGTGCCCCGCTGCTGCGCAGCGACCCTCCCGCAGCTCGGGCTGTTGCTGCTGTGCGCGGCCTGGCTGGTGCCGGGGCTGGTGGGACATGCGCCGTGGAAAGGCGGCGACGGCGATCATTTCGTCCGGCTGTGGCTGCTGCTGCAAAGCGGGACTGCGCCCCAGGCCGCCCCGGCTACGCCGCCCCTGTATTACTGGGTCGCCGCCGCAACCGCCTGGCTCACTTCACCCGTCCTGGCTTTGGCCGATGGCGCCCGCCTGGCTTCGGGTCTGTTCATCGCACTGGCGCTGTTTTTTGTGGCGCGCACGGCGCGCGTGCTCTACGGCGCCGAGGCTGGCTGGGCTGCGGTGCTCACCTTGCTGGGCTGCGTGGGCCTGCTGGTGCGCGGCCACGAACTCAACGCCTATACCGCCCAGTTTGCCGCCGCTGCCGTGATGCTGTACGGCATCGCCAGCCTGCCGCAGGGCGCCCGCAGCGGCTGGATGCTGGGGGGCGGCGCGGCGTTGATGCTGCTTGCCGGCGGTGCGGCGGAGGCCTTGCTGTTCCTGTTGCTGGCGGCATTGATGCCGCTGTTGCTGGCGGCGTACCGCAGTCCGGCGGCGCGCCGTTCGCTGGCCTGGGGCGTGGGCGGCGCGTTGCTGTTCGGCGCAGCCTGGCTGGCATTTCTGGCAACGCAACATATTCCGTTGATGCGCGCATTCAATCTGCAGCGCTGGCTGGGTGGCGACAGCCTGCAGCCCGGCTATTACCCCGGCATCCTCGGCTGGTACGCCTGGCCGGCATGGCCGCTGGCGGCGTGGGCGGTATATCGGGGACGGCGGCAATGGCGCACGCCGGGCATGGCGCTGCCGGTCGCGGTGCTGGCGGGCTTGCTCGGCCTGTACGCCTTGGCGGCCGAACCCGGCGAGGAGCAGGGCCTTATCCTGCTGTTGCCGCTGGCGCTATTGGGTGGCGCCGGACTGTTCACGCTGCGGCGTGGCGCCGCCAACGCCCTGCTGTGGTTTGCGGTCATGCTGTTCGGTTTTATCGGACTGCTGTTCTGGACCTACTGGAGCGCGCACGATCTCGGCAGCCCGGCGCGGCTGGCCGTGCGGCTCGGCAAGCTGGGAATGACCCATGTCGGCGGGTTGCGTCCGTGGGCGTTGGCGCTGGGCATCGCCGTCACCCTGGCCTGGATCGTCTTTCTGGCGCGCCTTCAGCGTTCGCCGCTGCGGCCCATGCTGGCATGGACCGCCGGCATGACCTTCATCTGGACGCTGTTGATGGCCTTGTTTCTGGCGCCGCTCGACCGCCGCCTGAGTTATGTCGGCGTGGGCGAAGCGCTGGCTGCGCGGGTGCCGCAAACTGCCTGCGTCCAGACCTATCAGGTGCGCAGCCAGCAGCGTCTGCTGCTTGCCTATCACAGTGGGCGCCTGCTTGCCCCGGCCGATATCGGATGCGACTGGCTGCTGGTGGAAACCCGGCGCCGCGAGGCCGAGCCGCATGTCCCGGACGTTTGGGTCAAGCAGTGGGAAGGCGCACGCCCCGGCGACCGTTCGGACCGCTTCCATCTGTATGTCCGCCGCTAACGGACGGGAAACGGCGCGCGTGGCCGCCGTCATCCTGGCGGGGGGGCAAGGCCGCCGCATGGGCGGGGCCGACAAGGGGCTGATCGATTACCGGGGTCGTCCGCTGGTCGAATGGGCGCTCGCCACGCTGGCGCCGCAGGTTGGGGAAATCGTCATCAGCGCCAACCGCAATGCCGAGCGCTACGCGGCTTACGGGCGCCGCGTGCTGCCCGATCCCCTGCCCGGCTTTCCCGGCCCGCTGGCGGGCGCGCTGGCGGCGCTGCAGACGGTGGAGGCGGACTGGCTGGCCGTGGTGCCGTGCGATACGCCGCATCTGCCGGCCGATCTGGTGATCCGCCTGCTGGGCGCGGCGCAGCTGGAAAGCGTGCCGCTGGCGGTGGCGGAAGACGGCGCGCGCGTGCACCACACGTGCTTCATCGTGCGCACCGATCAGGGCGAGAATCTGGCCGCGTTTCTCGCGCGCGGCGAACGCGCGGTGCGCCACTGGCAGGCGGGACTGGCTTCGACGACGGTGCGCTTCGACCCCGCCGGGTTCGCCAATTTCAACCAGCCCGACGACCTCCAGCCCGGCTAGCCTTGCCGGCTCTCTGCGATCTGCGCGCAATACTGCTGCAAATGCTCCGGTACCCCGGGCGGGCAGGTGCCGCAGTTGCGGTTGCCGGGAACGGCGTAGTCGATGAACTTGGGGTAGGCGAGCTGCAGTTCGCCCATCAGCCTTACAAAGTCTTCCAGCGTGCGCTCGCCGCCCAGACGCGGGTTGCGTGCCTTTTCCTGGCCGATGGTGCTGATGCGGCGCTGTTCGTAGTCGTGCGCCGGATAGACCAGGGTGTCGTCGTCGTAGGCAAACAGCTTGCCGCGCACCGAGCGGTACAGTGCGGCCGCATCGCCGCTCTGGAAGTCGGTGCGCCCGCAACCTTCGATCAGCAGCGCGTCGCCGGTGTAGAGCCGGCCGGCGTGGGCATAGGCGAAGTGGTTGTCGGTATGGCCGGGGGTGTGGATCGGCGTCAACTCGACCGAGCCCATCTTGAACGGCACGCCGTCGACGATGCCGATGTCGGTGCACGCCAGCGCATCGAGCGCGGGGCCGGCGATGCGGCTGCCGGCTACCTCCTTCAGCTTCTTCGCCGAGGTGATGTGGTCGGCGTGGATGTGCGTCTCCACCGTGAACGCGAGCTTGAGGCCGAGCTTATCGACCTCGCCGAGATCGCGTTCCCAGGTCGGCAGCACCGGGTCGATCAGCAGCGCCTGGCCGGTTTCCTCGCAACCGATGAGGTACGTGTAGGTGCTGGAAACGGGTTCGAACAGTTGCTTGAAAATCATGGCGCATCTCCTTGAGGGTGTTCAGGATGCGGCCAGCGCCTCGTCCAGAAGTTCCACCCAGTGCCGCACCGGGATCGGGCTGCCCGATTGCAGATGGGTGAGGCAGCCGATGTTGGCGGTGGCGATCTGTTCGGGGCCGCCGGCCTGCAGATGGCCGAGCTTGCGCGCCTTGAGCTGGTTGGCGATCTCCGGCTGCAGGATCGAATAGGTGCCGGCCGAGCCGCAGCACAGGTGTTTTTCCGCCACCTGCGTGAGTTCGAAGCCGGCGTCGGACAACAGTGCCTCGACGCCGCCGGCGAGCTTCTGCCCGTGCTGCAGGGTGCAGGGCGGATGGTAGGCGATGCGTTTCCGGGTGAGGCGCGAGGCGCGAGGCGCGAGGGATTTCAGCGCGGCCGCTTCGCCAACAAGGATTTCGGAAAGGTCTTGCGTCGCGGCGGAAACCCGCGCGGCCTTGTCCGCATACGCGGCGTCGCCGCGCAGCAGCCAGCCGTAGTCCTTGACCATCACGCCGCAGCCGGAGGCGGTCATCACGATGGCCTCCACCCCCGCATCGAGGTGCGGGATCCAGGCGTCGATGTTGCGGCGTGCGGCGGCAAGGCCGTCGTCGCGGTCGTTGAGATGATGCGCCAGCGCGCCGCAGCAGCCGGCCTCGTCCGCGGCGACGAGGCAGACGCCGATGCGGTCGAGCACGCGCGCGGCGGCGGCGTTGATGTTGGGCTTGAGGCCGGGCTGCACGCAGCCCTGCAATACCAGCATGCGGCGTTGATGGCGCGGTGCGGGCCACGCGCCGGCGTGCTCGGCGGGCGGAACCCGCGCCTTCAGGAAACCCGGCAGGAGGCCGCGCACGCGCTGGCCGAGCCTGAGCGCGCCGTTGAACAGCAGGGGAGTGCCGAGACCGGTCTTCAGGGCCGCGCGCGCGGCGCTTTCGAAGGGACTGCGGCCGACCTTCTCCTCGACGATGTGGCGGCCGATGTCGAGCAGCTTGCCGTATTCGACGCCCGACGGGCAGGTGGTCTCGCAGTTGCGGCAGGTCAGGCAGCGGTCCAGATGCAGCTGGGTCTTGGCCGTCGGCGTCGCGCCCTCGAGCACCTGCTTCATCAGGTAGATCCGGCCGCGCGGCGAATCGAGTTCGTTGCCGAGCACCTGATAGGTGGGGCAGGTGGCGAGGCAGAAGCCGCAATGCACGCAACTGCGCAGGATGCGCTCGGCGACGTCGCCATCGGGGGTGTTGCGGTAGGAATCGGCGATCTGGGTCTGCATGTCAGAAGTCGGGGTAGAGCCGGCCGCGGTTGAGGATGCCACTGGGGTCGAAGCGCTGCTTGAGGCTGCGGTGCAGCGTCGCCAGCGCCGGAGCGAGCGGGGCGAAGGCGCCGTCGGCGGGCGCCTTGCCGCGGAACAGGGTGGCGTGGCCGCCCGCTTGCCTGGCGGCCTCGCGCAGCGCGGCGGCGGGCAGCTCGGATGCCAGCCAGCGCACCGCGCCGCCCCATTCGATCCACTGCGCGTCGCCCAGCTTCAGCGGCGGCGTGGTCGGCTTCACCGCCAGCCGCCACAGCGGGCGCTTGTCGAAGAAGGGCGTGGCCTGGTCGCGCAGGCGCTGCCAGAACGCGGCGGCGTCCTGCAGCGGTTCGCCGCCGAGCCTCGCCTGTGCGGCGCGCACCGCGGATGTCGCGCCCGACAGCCGCACGGCTAGCAGGCCGGCGTGCCACGAGCTTGCCGACAGCGGCAGCGGCTGACCCGCCCACTGGTTCATCTTCAGGATCGCAGCGGCTTCGTCGAGTTCGAATTGCAGGGTGGTTTCCGCCGCCGGTTGCGGCAGCACCTTGAGCGAGACTTCGGTGATCAGGCCGAGCGTGCCGAGTGCGCCGACCATCAGGCGCGACACGTCGTAGCCGGCGACGTTCTTGATCACCTGGCCGCCGAAGCGCAGCGGCTGGCCGGTGCCGTCGATCATGCGCACGCCGAGCACGAAGTCGCGCGCGGCGCCGGCGTAGGGCCGGCGCGGGCCGGACAGGCCGGCGGCGATGCTGCCGCCGAGCGTGGCCGCTCCACCGAAGTGCGGCGGCTCGAACGCCAGCATCTGGTTCTGTTCGGCGAGCAGCGCCTCGATCTCGGCGAGCGGGGTGCCGGCGTGCGCGCTCAGCACCAGCTCTTTCGGCTGGTAGTCGACGACGCCGGCAAGTGTGCGGGTCGACAGCACCTCGCCCTCGTCGGGATTGCCGTAGAAGGACTTGCTGCCGCCGCCTTGGATGACGAGCGGCGTATTCGCCGCATGGGCCGAGCGAATGCGGTCAAGGAATTCGGTCAACATCAGAACCTCGGCAATTCCGGATGCGCCAGCTGCCCGCCGTGGACGTGCATCGCGCCCCACTCGGCGCAGCGGTGCAGCTCGGGCACGGCCTTGCCGGGGTTGAGCAGTTTGGCGGGGTCGAACGCGGCCTTCACGTCGTGGAAACGCGCGAGTTCCGGGGCGGCGAACTGCGCGCACATCTGCTTGATCTTCTCGAGCCCGACGCCGTGTTCGCCGGTGATGGTGCCGCCGACTTCGACGCACAACTCGAGGATCCTGCCGCCGAAGCTTTCGGCCTTGGCGAGCTCGCCGGGCTGGTTGGCGTCGAACAGGATCAGCGGGTGCAGGTTGCCGTCGCCGGCGTGGAACACGTTGGCCACGGCGAGACCGTATTCCGCGCCCATCTCGCCGATGCGCTGCAGCACATGCGGCAGCTGCGCGCGCGGGATGGTGCCGTCCATGCAGTAGTAGTCGGGTGCCAGCCGCCCGACGGCGGGGAAGGCCGCCTTGCGCCCGGCCCAGAATTTCAGCCGCTGTTCCTCGCTGTCGGCGGTGCGGATCTCGGTCGCGCCCGAGGCTTCGAGCACCTGGCGCACGGTGTAGATGTCGGCCGACACTTCCTCGTTGACGCCGTCGACCTCGCACAGCAGCAGCGCCTCGCAATCGAGCGGATAGCCGGCGTGGACGAAGGCCTCGGCGGCCTGGATGGCGAGGCGGTCCATCATTTCCAGCCCCGCCGGGATCACCCCGGCGGCGATGATGTTGCCGACCGCCGCGCCGGCTTTCGCCACGTCGTCGAACGCCGCCAGCACCACCTGCGCGCGCTCGGGGCGCGGCAGCAGCTTGACCGTCACTTCGGTGATCACCGCCAGCATGCCTTCCGATCCGGTCAGCAGTGCCAGCAGGTCGTAGCCGGGCGCATCGAGCGCGTCGCTGCCGATTTCCAGCAGCTGGCCGTCGATTGTCCAGGCGCGCAGCTTGAGGATGTTGTGCACCGTGAGGCCGTATTTCAGGCAGTGCACGCCGCCGGAGTTCTCGGCCACGTTGCCGCCGATCGAGCAGGCGATCTGCGACGACGGGTCGGGCGCGTAATAAAGATTGTGCGGCGCGACGGCTTCGGAGATCGCCAGGTTGCGCACGCCCGGTTCCACCACCGCGGTTCGCGCCAGCGGGTCGATCGCCTTGATGCGGTTGAGCTTGGCCAGCACCAGCAGCACCGCGCCGTCGACCGGAAGAGCGCCGGCGGCAAGACCGGTGCCGGCGCCGCGCGCCACCACTGCGACCCTGCTTTCGTGGCACAGCCGCAGGATCGCCGCCACCTGCGCCTCGTTCTCCGGCAGCGCCACCACGTCGGGGACGTTGCGGTAGGCGGCAAGGCCGTCGCTCTCGAAGGGCAGCAGATCCTCGCGCTCGTTGAGCACGCAATGGGCCGGCAGCAGGCTGCGCAACTGGGACAGGAAGGCGGGGCTCAGCATGGAAGGAATCGAAGCGAAGTTCAGGCTGCGAGTTTAGCCGGGCTCGCCTGCGCGCGCGAGGGCGCCAGCCGCCGGTAGGCCTCCGCCAGCGCGCCGTCGCCGCCGACGTTGCCGGGGAAGATCACCACCGGTAGGGCCGGCAGCCGATGCCACGGCGGCGTCTGCACCACGGTGACGCCGGGCAGGATCTGCCCCAGCACGCGCGATGCGGTGAGCGCGAGCCCGGTCGACAGCACGTCGTTGGAGGTGATGCCGCCCTTGCTGATGAGAAAGCCGAGCGTTTCCGGCAGCCGCTGCACCACGTCCATCAGCGTTGCGGAGACCGCTTCGCCGAAGGCCAGGCGCTCGGCGGTGCCGGCGAACTTGAGTTCGCTGCGGCTGGTGAATACGACGGGTGTGAGGCCCTGTGCATGGGCGTGGGCGATGCTCGCGGCGAGTTCGTCGACCGCGGCGGCACGCCCGGCTGGCAGGCAGGCGACGTCGAGCGGCAGGCCGATCACGCCGCGTTCCTTCAGCAGCTGCGTGAGCTGGGCGGTGGTCCTGGCGACGTGCGAGCCGACCACGACCGCGCCGGGCTGGCCGTCGCGGACCAAGGCGGCGAAGGATTCGGCGGCGACCGGCTGCGGCGGCAGCTTCGCCAGCGCGGTCAGCAGCGAAGCCGCACTGCGGAACAAGAGCCGTTTGCCTCCGGCTGCCGCTTTCAGCACGGCGTCGGCGAAGACGCGGTAGTCGTCTGGCGACTCGCCGTCGACCGCGCCGACGGCGTTGTGCGTGAGCGAAGCGAGCCAGGCGCCGGCACGGCCGGCACGCAGATCGGAAAGCGTGAGGCGCGCGACATCTTTGGCCGCGACGCGGCCGCCGGTCTTCTCGGCGACGTAATCGGGCAGGAACGCGGTCGTGTAGCCGAACACCGAATCGCGCGCGAACTCGGTCTCGTGCGTCGGCACCGGCGTGCCGTCGACGACCAGATAGTGGGTGCCGTCGCGCGTGATGCGGCCGCCCTCGAAGAACGCCGGGGTCAAGAGCGTTGCGTCGAACGGTCCGAGCATCTCGTTCATCATGTCGGTTTCCACCGGATAGTGGCCGCGCAGAGTCGAGTCCGAGCGCGACACGAACAGCACCGGCCCGGTGTAGTCGGCGAGCGCGGCCTTGAGGTTGCCGCACACTTCGCGCGTGACGTCAGCGGCGCGTTCGGCGTCCATGCCGCGCGTGTTGGTCAGCACGAAGAACAGCGGCGCCGCGTCGGCCAGCGCCGTCTTCAGCGTGGCGACGTCCCAGCGCGTCAGCAGCAGGCAGGAATGCACGGTCTGCGAGCCGGTGGGGTCGTCGTCGAGAACGATGATTTTCGGATTCATGGTGAAGACCTCTCATGTCCGCGAATGCGCGCCCGCGCATTCGTGGAGGGCTTTCAAGCCGCCGTACGCTCCAGCATCGCCAGTGCGCGCTCGTGCATCGCCTGCGCGTTCATGCCGTTGAAGTCGAACAGTTGCTGCGGGCTGGCGGTGGTCTCGCCGCGCTTCCAGCAGAACACGTCGCGCTCGCGGGCCTGGCTGCGCAGCAAGACCGGTTCGAGCGGCGCAGAGGGGCCGCCGGTGACGCCGATCAGCGCGTCGCCGTGGAACATGTCGCGGAAGGCGGCATCGTTCATGAAGCGGTCGTCGGGTTCGGACACGCTGTCCCACAGCACGTCGCTCGGACGGTACAGGCGGCGCGGGTTGACCACCGCGACGATGCGCGAGCCGATGCCGGCTTCGGCGAGCTTGTCGGCGGCGGCGAACACCGGCTGCAGCACCATGTCGCCGGTCACCGCGAACACCACGGTGTGCGAGCCAGGGTGTTCCTGCAGCACCATCGCGCCGTCGTCGATCGCCTGATAGCTCTGCGCCATCGTCGCGTGCACCGGCAGCGGCGACTTCGAGGCGGTGATGACGATGCCCTTGTTGTGCTGGCGCAAGGCCCAGTCGTAGCCCGCCTGGATCATGTTGGCGTCGACCGGGAACAGCGGGTAGACGTTGCCGTTGCGCATCATCGCGGCGAAGTAGCTCTCGATCTCGGGGCGCTGGTGGGTCCAGCCGTTGCGGCCCTGCTCCAGCGCGCCGGCGGTGAACAGGCACACCGTTGCGGGCGTCGCGCGACGCAGCTCGGCCATCGCCTGCGTCACCGTCTGCCAGATCGGCAGGCCGTTGATGGCGAAGGATTCATAGCTGCACCACAGGCTGCGCCCGCCGAACAGCGCGACGCCCACCGCGAGACCGGCGCAGGCGTCCTCGTTGAGCGGCTCGTACACCTGGCCCGAGGGACCCTGGAAATACAGGTCGTCGGCGGTCGGGTGGCGGATCGTCAGCGCCTTGTTGATGTTGGCCATGCCCGAGGCCTCGTTGCCGTCGGCGTTGGTGACCACGAACAGCGGGTCGCGCTTGCCGACTTCACCGACCACGTGGCCGAAGGCGGTGGTCGGGATATGGTTCTCGCCCACGGCGAATTCGGTCAGCGGCAGGCCGTCGAGGCTGGGCAGTTCACGCACGCTTTCGGTCACTGCCACGCGTGCGGCGGGGCCGCCGCCGGCGTGGCGGAAGTTCTCGCGGGTCACTTTCCAGGCCTGGATCGGCAGCGCGCGGCGCTGCAGCCCGCCTTTCACGTCGTCGGAATCGAGCGTGTGGTGGGCGTAGAGGTTGTGCGACTTGGCGCCGGTGGCGTGCACGCCGGCGCCCTTCAACTGCTTGACGATGAGGCAGGCGCGGCGGCCCGAGAGCGCGCTCTTCGCGGCGGCGTCGGCGGCCTTGAGGATGGCGCCGGTGAAGGCCATGCGCGCGGCGAAGCCGAAAGTGGTCGAGTCCGTGTACACCGGCGCGTCGGGCGTGTCGGCGAAGTCGCGGGCGTCGACCAGATGCACCTCGTCGAAGCCGTGGGCGCGCCAGTAGGCGGCCATGCGGCCGTTGTCCCACAGCGACACCATGCTGTGGTGCTCCTGCGAGTAGCCGTTCCACACCAGCACCGGCAGGTAGTTGGTGACGTCCGGGTAGGCGGTGGCGAAGTGCTGGAACGCGCTCATGATGTAGGGTTCGCCCAGCCCGCCGTCGCCGATGGTGACCGGGAACAGCTTGTCGCGGTGCAGGTAAGCGCCCGCCAACGCGAAGTGCTGGCCCTGGCCGAGCGGGCCGGCAGGCGCCAGCAGGCCGGGGATCGCGCCGGAAAGATGGCCCAAGAGGCCGTGGCGCTCGCGGAAGCGCGTGCGCATCTCGGCCACGCTATGGATGCCCATGTCTTCCAGCGAGGTGTCGAGGAACATCGCCGAATAGAAGCCGGGCGCGTGGTGGCCGACCTCGGTCACCATGTTGCGGTGGCCGAGCAGGTGCAGCGCGGCGACGGCGTCGGCGCTGGAGGCGAAGCCGCCCGGGTGGCCGGACGACTTGCTGCCGGTGACCTGCAGCGTCAGATAGCGCAGCGCGTCGGCGGCGAGCAGGGTCTGGTAGATCGCGGCCTCGCTGGTGGCGTCGGGCAGCGCGGGCCGGCCGGGGCCGAGCAGCGGCGCGGCGCCCAGGCGGTCGATCTCGGGGAAGCTGTCGGCGAAATACTGGATGCCCTCGCAGAAGCTGGGCAGGGTTTCGGGGATGGACTGCATCTGGGCGTTCATGGCGTTGCCTTTCACGATATGAAAATGTTTCGCGTCATGTGAAACTATGGCCATATTGAAGCAGTAAATTGCGTGAACTTTCACTATGCGTGATAAATTTTCACCTTATGAAAAACGCAAGCTCTTCCATACAAGTGCTCGACCGCGCCATGGCGCTGGTCGGCATCCTTTCCCGCGCACCGGGTCCGGTCAGCCTGACCCGCCTGGCGGAACAGGCCGGCCTGCACACCGCCAGCGCGCACCGCATCCTCGGCGCGCTGATGGCGCATGGCCTGGTCGAGAAAACCGGTGCCGGCGAATACGACCTCGGCGTGCGCTGGCTCGAAGTGGGGAATCGCTTGCGCTCGCGTCTGAATATTAGGCAGGTGGCGATGCCGTTCATGCAGCAATTGGCCGAACTGACCGGCGAGACGGTCAACCTGATCGTGCGGCGCGGCGACGAGGCGGTCTACGTCGAACGCGTGTCGGGCGGACAGACGCTGATCCAGGTGGTACAGGTGGTCGGCGCGCACGCACCGCTGCACGTCACCGCCGTCGGCAAGATCTTCCTCGCCGAGGACAGCGCCAGCGGCGTGATGGGCTACGCCGAGCGCACCGGCCTGCCGGCCTACACGCCGAACACGCTGACCACGCTGGAGCGCCTCGCCGCCGAACTCGAAACCATACGCCGCGAGCAGTTGGCCCACGACCGCGAGGAAGCCGAACTGGGCGTTGCCTGCATCGGCGCGCCGGTGCGCGATGCGGACGGCAAGCTGGTTGCCGGGCTGTCGATTTCGGCGCCGGCCGACCGCCACAAGCCGGGCTGGGCCGAGGCCCTCAAGCAGGCGGCGGAGCAGAGCGGCGCGGCGCTGGGCTATCGGGGCGACGCCTGAGAACCCGGGCGGCAGCGCAAAACCCTTGCCGCGCGAGGCCTTTGTTGGCAATGTGGCGGCCATGACCGCCGTCCCTGCCCCTTTCGCCGCCACCCGCTACCAGCTCGCAGCCTGGCTGATGATGGCAGCCGGGCTGCTGCTCGTCCTGCAGCTGCACTTGCTGCCTGCGCTGCTGGCCGGCCTGCTGGTGGCGCAACTGGTGCACCTGCTGGCGCCGCGTTTTGTCATCGGCCGCCTCGACCACATCTGGGCCAAGGTGCTGGTGGTGTCGCTCATCACCCTGACCGTGCTGGGCGCGCTGGGCGGATTGACGGCGGGCGCGATCCTGTATCTGCGCACCGAAGGCGGGCTGGCCGGACTGCTGACGAAAATGGCCGAGATCATCGAAAATTCGCGCGAACTGCTGCCGCTGTGGGCGGCCGAGTGGCTGCCGCAGGGCGACGAGTCGGTGATCCGCGCGGGGCTGGTCGAATGGCTGCGCACCCATGCGCAGGATATTCGCAAGCTCAGCGGCGACGCCGGGCGCGGGCTGCTGCACTTCATCATCGGCCTGATCATCGGCAGCTTCGTGGCGCTGCGCGAAGCGCGTCCGCATCAGGCGCTGGCACCGCTGGCGCAAGCCATGTGCGAACGGGTGAACCGCCTGGGCGAGGCTTTCCGCCGGGTGGTGTTTGCGCAGACGCGCATCTCGGCGCTCAACGCGCTGCTGACCGCGGCTTACCTGCTGCTGGTGCTGCCGGCGTTCGGGGTGCATCTGCCCTTCACCAAAACCATGATCGTCGTCACCTTCATCGTCGGCCTGCTGCCGGTGCTGGGCAACCTCATTTCCAATACGGTCATCGTCGTCATTTCGCTGTCGCATTCGTTGCACGTTGCGGCGGCTTCGCTGGCGTTTCTGGTCATCATCCACAAGCTCGAATATTTCGTGAATGCCCGTATCATCGGCGGGCAGATCCAGGCGCGCGCGTGGGAGCTGCTGATCGCCATGCTGGTGATGGAGGCGGCCTTCGGCGTGCAGGGCGTGATCGCCGCGCCGATCATCTACGCGTATATCAAAAAAGAATTGTCCGACCGGGAGCTCATCTAATGTCCAACGACACCGAATCACTCGTCATCACCGCCAGCGGGGAAGACAAAATTGGCCTGGTGGAAGGTTTCACCCGTCGCATTTCGGACAGCGGCTGCAACATCGAGGAATCGCGGATGGCCGCGCTGGGCGGGCGCTTCGCGCTGTTGATGCGCGTTTCGGGCAGCTGGGACGCGCTGGCCAAGCTGGAAGCGCGGCTTCCCGCCGTCGCCGAAGAGCTGGGCCTCTCGCTCACCCAGCAGCGCACTCGCCCCACGCGAGCCGACAAGCCGCTGATTCCCTATACCGTCGAAGTCGCCGCGCTCGACCAGCCCGGCATCGTCAACAGCCTCGCCAACTTCTTCGCGCGGCTGCACATCAACATCGAAGCGCTCGACACCGAAACCTACCCCGCCCCGCACACCGGTGCGCCGATGTTCGCCGTCCACATGACGCTGGGCATCCCCGCCGACGCCCACATCGCCACCCTGCGCGGCGATTTTCTGGACTACTGCGACGACCAGAATCTGGATGCGACCTTCGAGCCGGTGCGGATGTAGGTTGCGGAACTTTGGCCACGGGGATGGCTCGGTGTCGGGCCTGTTCAACCCGAGGATTCATCATGCCCAGCCTGCTCATCATCGCCCACGGCAGCCGTCGCGCAGCGTCCAACGACGAAGTCCGCCAATTGGCCAACGCTGTGCGTGCGCAGCCCAGCCAGGCTTACGATCACATTGAAGCGGCCTTTCTGGAGCTGGCCGAGCCGAGCATAGCGGACGGTCTGGCCGCGCTGGCCGCGCAAGGTGCAGCCGAGATCGTCGCGTTCCCCTATTTCCTGGCTGCAGGATCCCACGTGGCGCAGGACATCCCCGAGGCCATCGCCGAATTCTCGGCCGCCCATCCCGCGGTGAAGGTGCGGCTGACACCGCATCTGGGGGCGTCGGTGGCATTGCCTGCCGCCATCCTTAATATCGCGGCCTGATCATCCGCCTTCGCTGGGGCTGAGCTCGATGCAATGCATCGGCATCGCCTCATCCTCTGTGTGCGTGCGCGGCTGCCCGCGCACCAGTGCCGCCTCGACGCGCGCGGCCTGCAAGGCGGGACGGTCGACGACGGCGGGATACAGGCGGCAGTATTTCTCGATCAGCTCGGCCTGCTGGCAGGCGCAGGCTTCGAGCGCGCCGCGGGCGGCGGCATCGAGGTGCGACAGCAGCAGCATCCAGGGCGCCTGCCAGGCATGGTAGTCATGCACCAGCCGGGCGTGGACGGCATCCATGCCGGCGCTGGCGATGAACAACGGCGGGAAGGCGTCGGCCTCCAGCACGCGTCCGTGCAGGGCGTTGCCGCCTGGCAGCGTGTGCAGCCCCAGCCCGGCACCGTCGTCCGAGCGGCGGAACCACTGCGCCACGCCGCTGGCGAGGCTGTTCACATAGCGCGTCAGATACCCGCCGGCGGATTCGTCGAGACCGGCAATCGCCGTGCTGCGGAAGCGTTCCTGCGCGGCCATGCCGGCGCGCCAGTCGAGCGGCGGCTTGGTGTCGGTTTCGCTGTCGGTGCACACGCTGTGCAGCAGCGCCAGCGGCTGGTCGTGGCGGTCGAGCAGCCAGAGCTCGAATTGATCGCGAAAGGCGAACGGCACCGCGCGATGCGCCTTGAGCAGGTGCTCGTATACCACCGCGCCCATGTCTTCCAGCCGCCTGAAATCGTCCGACGGGTACAGCGGCCCGCGCTTCAGCCCCGTTTCCGCCGACCAGTGGCCATAGCGGATATCGGAAATCTGCGCCCGCCGTCCGGCGCGCCCCAGACCGTCGAGCAGCGCGTCGTTGGCGACATAGATGTCCCACTCGATGCCGTCGATGGTGACCGCCTCGGCCGAGCGGTAGCGAATGACATGCACTGCCCCGCGAAACGGGTTGAGCAGGCGTTGGGCGTAGCATTCGATCTGCATGAAAGCGGACCCTACATCAGCTGCCGGTGCGCTTGGCCGTCCCGGGGATCATGGCCTGGCCTGGCCGGGCGAACCGCTGCTTCCGCTCGCGCTCATCCAGGCAAACAGCGATGCGCGCATCGCCTCTTCCACTGGCATGTCGATCGGCTGTACCCAGCCACGCGGCACGAAAACCGTGTAGCCGCCGATCATGTAACCCATCGGCAGATAAACCGCCACGCGGTCGCCCTGCAGGAAACCGCCAGGCAGGTCATCGACGCGCTGGCGCGTGAGCAGCCCCACCAGTTCAAGATCCTGCCCCGGTATCCTGAGCGCCACCACCATGTGCTGGCTGGCCTGGCTGCGGCGAGGTGAAAAATAATCGGCAAAATCCTTCAGCGAAGAATAAATGCTCTTGACCACCGGCAGGTTGGTGAAGGGTAGTTCCACCAGCGACAGCAGCTTGCCCGCGCCGCGTTGCGACATCAGAAAACCGAGCAGGAAAATACCGCTGATACCCAGCAGCAAGCCCATCCCCGGCACGTAGAATTCGCCGATGAAGGGCCGGATCAATTGCATGGCCAGCGTCTCGGTCCAGCGCAGGAAAACATAAAGCAGATAGACCGTCAGCCCGAGCGGCAGGGCGGTGATCAAGCCGCGAAAAAAATATTGATAAAGGTGCTTGGTCAATTCTGGACTCCGCAAGTTATTGCTGAAACCGGGCTGCCCGTTGTCACTAGCATAATAGCGGGGTGTTGTTAGAATTCCCGCACGTGTTCATTCCCCGGAGAACCCCCATGAAAGCCCTTGCCCTGATCGCCCTTGCCTTGCCCGTGCTGCTTGCCGGTTGTGCCAGCGGCCCCAGCGCCGAAGAACAGGCCGCCATGGTGGCGGACGCGCGCAAGGCCGCCGCCGCGCTGACGCAGAAGCTCGGTGGCGAACTGAAAGCGGCGCTCGGCGAAAAGGGCGCGGAGGGGGCGATCGGCGTATGCAAGGAGCGTGCGCCGCAGATCGCGGCCGAGGTATCGAAACAGTTCGGCCTGCAGGCCACGCGCGTCAGTCCGAAAAACCGCAATCCATCCGCCGTGCCCGACGCGTGGGAGGCCGAAGCCCAGGCCGGGCTGGAAAAACGGCTGGCCGCGGGGGAGAAGCCCGAGACGCTCGACACCTGGCAAATCGTCGCCACGCCGACCGGCAAGCAGTTCCGTTACGCCAAGGCGCTGCCGGTGCTGCCGCTGTGCCTGACATGCCACGGCGATCCAGCCGCGATTCCCGCTGGCGTGAAAGCGCGCCTCGCCGCCGATTACCCGCTCGACAAGGCCACGGGCTATGCCCCCGGCATGCTGCGCGGCATCGTCTCGATCAAGCGCCCGCTGTAAGCCGGCCGGCAAAATTTGCGTGAACGGGCTTCAGTCCTGCGCGGCGCCGCCGATAATTCTGCTGATGCGCACAAGTTTGTCGTGGAGGAATGAAGCGTGCTGAATCGTCTTGTCGGAATGTGGTCGGGGGGCCGGGATAATGCAACGCCGCCGCCACAGGGTGCCGTGCCGTCCGCGCTGGAGCCGGCAGCCAGGCCGGCGGCCAAAGCGCCCTCGGTGATGCGTCGCGAGGCCATGCTGGGCCGCGACCAGAAGGTGGCGGCTTACACGTTCATGTTGCGCCGCGCGCCGGATGACCAGCGCGATATGGCGCTGCCCGACATGCAGCGGCTCTACGATGAAACCTTGCTCGGCAACCTGCAGCGCATGGAGATCGCGCGCCTGCTGGGGCAACGCCAGGCATTTGTGCCGGTGGTGCCGGCCAGCCTGTCGCTTCCGCTGATCGATACCTGGCCCGCTGCCGGCACGGTGTGGGTTCTGAAGATCGACAGCCAGACCCCGGTCGACGATTCCCTGCTTGCCCGGCTGGCCGAGCTGAAGGCGCGTGGATTCGGTTTCGCCCTGCATGCCGACGTGGCGGTGGGGCCTGGGCGGCATGCGCTGTTGCAGCTTGCGGATTATGTGCTGATGGACGTCGGCAGCGAGGACATTCCCGCCATCACCGCGCAAATGGCAGCGGTGTCCAAGGTGGCGGCCGGAAAACGCTTTGTGGCGACCGAGGTGCAAACGCTGGAAGCATTCCACATGTGCCACAAGCTGCAGTTTGCCCTGTTCATGGGGCCTTTCATCACCCGCCGCGAAACGCTCGACACCCCGGTCATGGGGCCGTCCCGCGCCAAGGTGCTGGACCTGATGAACCGGGTGCGTACCGGCGCCGAGCAGCCTGAATTGGCCGGGCACTTCCGCCAGGATCCGGCGTTGTCGGTGCGTCTGCTGCGCTACGTCAACTCCCCCGGCATGGGCTTGATGAGCAAAATCGGCGGCATCGAGCAGGCGTTGATGGTGATGGGACAGGACAAGCTCTATCGCTGGTTGACGCTGATCCTGTTTACCGGCGGCCAGACCCAGGAACTCGATCAGGCGGTGCTGGAGAATGCCCTGGTGCGCGGCCGGGTGGCCGAGCAGCTGGCCGGGCGGGCGCTGTTCGCCAAGGCGCGCGATGAAATTTTCGTCGCCGGGCTGTTTTCGCTGCTCGACGTGGTGATGCGCATGCCGATGGAGCAGGTGTTGAAGCAGATCAGCCTGCCCGCCGAAATTACCGAGGCCATCGTCTCGCAACGCGGGCCATATGCGCCCTATCTGGCGCTGGCGATTGCCTGCGAGCAGGACGACCAGAGCAGTCTCGATGCCCTGGCCGGGCAGATCGGCCGCGACGTGGCCGACATCAACGCCGTGCACATGGATGCGCTGCTGTGGGCGCAACAGCTGTCCGCCGACGTATGAACTGAACATGGCGGCCGTTTCCGGCGCCGCCGCCGCGTGGTGTGTCTACATGCTGCGTTGCGCCGACGGCTCGCTCTACACCGGCATCACCACCGATCTTGCGCGCCGCGTCGCCGAACACAACGGCGCCGGCGGGCCGGGCGCGCGCTACACCCGCGGCCGCCGTCCGGTGCAGCTGGTCTATGCCGAAGCCGCCGCCAACCGCGCCGAGGCGGCGCGGCGCGAAGCGGCGATCAAGCGGCTGGATCGCGCAGGCAAGCTGGCGCTGTGCGCGCCGAGCGTGTAAGCCTTGCCGCGCCGTTTCAGGCGCCGTTCAGGCCGTTCAGGCGTGCGTTGAGTTGCGGAACGGCCGCCTCCATCGCGCGCCGCCCGGCGTCGATGGCGACGCCGGCACGGTGAAACTCCATCAGGCCCAGGTTCGCGAGCAGCGGCGTCACCATCACGTCCGCCGGATCGCCGGCCAGCCGGCTGCGGGTAATCAGCACCTGCATGATGTTGATGCTGCTCGCCAGCACGTCGAGCATGGCCGGCGCTCTGGGGCCGTTGCCGGAATTGAGGCCGAGTTGCGACATGCCGGTCTGGATGCGTGCCATCACGCTGTCGGTCAGGCTTTCGGGATCCGCCGGGGCGCGCTTGCGCGCTGCGGCGGGCTTGGGCTTGAGGTGGCGACCCAGCAGGTCGGCGTTCAGATCCACTGCAATCACCAGGTCGGCCCCCATCGCCCGGCACAGCGACACCGGCACTGGATTGACCAGGCCGCCGTCGACCAGCCAACTGCCGTCGCGCTGCGCCGGGGTGAACAGCCCGGGCAGCGCGATCGAGGCGCGCACCGCGTCCGACACCCCGCCCTCGCGCAGCCACACTTCGCGCCCGCGCTGCAGGTCGGTGGCGACGGCACCGAACGGGCGCGCCAGTTCGCGGATGTCGCGATCGACGAAGTGGCTGCGGAAGAACTCGATCAGCTTGTCGCCCTTGATCAGCCCGCCGCCAAGCGAAAAGTCGAGAAAGCTCACCACGGTCTGTACGCGCAGGCTGCGTACCCAGCTCTCCAGCCGGTCGAGTTCGCCGCCCACGTAGGCGGCACCCACCAGTGCGCCGATCGAGGTGCCGCAGACCAGATCGGGTTCGATGCCGGCGTCGGCCAGCGCGCGGATGACGCCGATGTGCGCCCAGCCGCGTGCCGAGCCGCCGCCGAGAGCGAGGCCGATGCGCGGATTCATTTCAGCGCTGCCGCCCGCGGCACCAGCAGCCGCACATAATCCAGCGCTTCGTAATTGCGGATTTGCGCCGGTCCCGCCGGCGCCACATCGACATAGGCCGGAAAGGCCTCCGGTGCTATGTCACGCCAGCCGGCATACGTTTCACACACATGCAGCGAGATGCCTTCGTCGCGAACCAGGCTCTCGGCCAGTTGGTGCGCGGCCGCGTTGCCTTCGCGTTGCGCGGTTTGCAGCGCGAACATTTCCTCGCCGTGGGTCACCAGCGCCATCGGCATGCCGGGAAAGCGTGCCTTCAGCTGCTGCGCGGCCCGCTGGACCCAGGGCAGCGCGTGGTCGAGCGCCTGCGGGTCGCGGTCGACGATTTCGAACACCACCCCGGGCGGCGGCGCGGTGCGCGCCAGCAGGGCATCGAGGCTTGCCGCCGAGGCGGCGGGCAGCCAGGCCAGGACGGCCAGGGCAGACAACAGAAAACGCAGCATTCAGGATCCTTTCCCAGAGTGTCGAACAGACAGGCCCGTGCCGGCAGGCGCAGCCCGCCCATTGTCGGCCAGCTGCGCCGAAAAATGTAGCCGGGCGGCGACGGCCTGCCGGACAAGGGCTGGCCACGTTCATGCCGCGAGGCTTAATCCGCCTCGCACTCGGGGCTGCAGCACTGAACCTGGCTGCCCGCAGGCGGCTGGCTCAGGATGGCGCCGGTGACCGGATTGGGGCGGAATACGGTGCAGCCCTTGAGGCCGAGCGCGTGCGCCTGACGGTAGAGATCCTCGAAGCGTTCGAATGGGATGTCGGCGGCGACGTTGATGGTCTTGGATATCGCGTTGTCGACAAAAGGCTGCAACGCGGCCTGCATCTGCAGGTGGGCGAGCGGATCGATCCGGTGCGCCTCGATCAGGGCCGGCGGGGTGCCGGCCCCGCCCTGCTGCTGCCACAGCTGGCAGGCGTAGTCGATCACGCGATGGGTGCGATAGCCGCCGTCGCTTGCCAGCACGCGGCGCTCGGCCGCGGCTGCGAAAACCGGCTCGATGCCGCTGGAAAGGTTGTTGGCCAGCAGGCTGATGGTGCCGGCCGGCGCGATCGCCAGCAGGCGGCTGTTGCGGATGCCGTGCGCGGCGATGGCGGCGCGAATATCGGCCGGCAGGCGGGCGGCGAAGCCGCTGGCCAGGAACGGCCCGGCGTCGAATTCCGGGAAGCTGCCCTTCTCGCGGGCCAGCTCGATCGATGCGCGGTAGGCCGCATCGCGGATGGCTTGCATGGCCTGCGCCGCGCACGCGCGCGCGGCGCCGCTGCCGTAACCGAGACCCAGCAGCACCAGCGCATCGGCCAGCCCGGTGATGCCCAGCCCGATGCGCCGCTTGCGATGCGCTTCCTCTGCCTGCGCCGGCAGCGGGTAGCGCGAGACCTCGATGACGTCGTCGAGAAAGCGCACCGCGAGCCGGGCCGCGGCGGCCAGCGCGTCGAGGTCGAGCCGCGCATCGGCGGCGAACGGCGACACCACGAACGCCGCCAGGTTGAGCGAGCCGAGGTCGCAAGCGCCGTAGGGCGGCAGCGGAATTTCGCCGCAAGGATTGGTGGCGGTGAGCGTTTCGCGGTCGGCGAGCGTGTTGTCGCGGTTGATGGCGTCGACGAACAGCACGCCCGGTTCGGCGGTGTCGTAGGCCGCGCGCAGGATGCGCTGCCACAGGTCGCGCGCCTTCAGCGTGCGCTCGTTCGCAAGGCCGGGGAACACCAGCGGCCAGTCGCGGTCGTCCGCCACCGCGGCCATGAAGGCGTCGCTGACCTGCACCGACAGGTTGAAATGGCGCAGCGCCGCGGGGTCGCGCTTGGCATCGACGAAGGTCTCGATATCCGGGTGGTCGCAGCGCAGCGTCGCCATCATCGCGCCGCGCCGCGCGCCGGTCGACAGCATGGTGGCGCACATGGCATCCCAGATGCGCATGAACGACACCGGGCCGGAGGCGATGCTGCCGGTGGCGGCAGCCACCGTGCCGGCCGGGCGCAGGGTGGAAAAGTCGTAGCCCACGCCGCCGCCGTGCTGCATGGTGAGCGCGCCTTCCTTCAGCGCCTCGAAAATGCTCACCAGGTCATCGGCGATCTCGCCCATGACGAAGCAGTTGAGCAGCGTCACCCGGTGGCCGGTGCCGGCGCCGGCGAGAATGCGTCCGCCGGGGAGGAAGCGGAAATCCTCCAGCAGCGCGAGAAAGCGCTCGGCCCAGGCGTCGCGCTCCCGGCTTTCCGCCGCTGCGATCGCCCGCGCCACGCGCTGCCAGCTGACACGGATGCCGGCCTCGCCCGCCGCGCGATAGCGGGTCTCCCAGATGTGGCGGGAGATATCCATGCTGAAGGGAGCGGACGCGTTCATGCGGCGGCGATGGAAGCGGCGAGTTGAGGCATTATCTATCCCCTTAATATTTTTGAGCACTTGTGCCCTTTGGTATAGCCGCTTTGCCCCTTCCCATGATGGATTCATCCCACCCCTATTCCGCGCTGACGCCCGACTGCGCGCTCGATGCGCTCGACAGCACCGGTCTCAAGGCCGACGGCCGCCTGCTGGCGCTGAACAGCTACGAGAATCGCGTCTACCAGATGGGGGTCGAGGATGCGGCCCCCGTGGTGGTCAAGTTCTACCGCCCCGAACGCTGGAGCGACGCCGCCATCCTGGAAGAACACGCGTACACGATCGAACTGGCCGCGCGCGAGATCCCGGTGGTCGCCCCGCTGGTGCTGAACGGCGCCACGCTCCATACGCATGCCGGCTTTCGCTTCGCGGTGTACCCGAAACAGGGCGGGCGCATGCCCGAATTCGACCGCGCCGACACCCTGCAGCGAATGGGGCGCTTTCTCGGCCGCATCCACGCGGTCGGTGCACAGGCAGACTTCGCGCACCGGCCGGCCCTTAATCTTGAGACCTTCGGCACGGCCTCGCGCGACTTCCTGCGCAGCGGCAACTGGCTGCCGTCCGACCTGACCGCGGCGTGGGACAGCGTGGTCGAGCATGCGCTCGCCAGCGTGGCGCATTGCTACGAACGCGCCGGCGCCGTCCGCGCCGCCCGCCTGCATGGGGACTGCCACGCCGGCAACGTGCTGTGGACCGAGGCCGGGCCGCATTTTGTCGACTTCGACGACAGTCGCATGGGCCCTGCGGTGCAGGATCTGTGGATGCTGCTGTCCGGCGAGCGCGACGAGCAGCAGGCGCAGATGAACGAGATCCTGGCCGGCTACGAGGACTTCGCCGAATTCGATCCGCGCGAGCTGCATCTGGTCGAGGCGCTGAGAACCCTGCGGCTGATCCACTACGCGGCCTGGCTCGCACGCCGCTGGGACGACCCGGCTTTTCCGGCCGCGTTTCCGTGGTTCAATACGCAGCAATACTGGCAGGCGCGGATCCTCGAATTGCGTGAGCAGATCGCCCTGATGGACGAGCCGCCGCTGGTGGCGTGACGAGGACAATGGCATGTGCGGCATAGCAGGTGAATTCCGATTCGACAACACGGCGCCCGACGCGGATGCGATGGCGCGCATGCTGGCCAAACTGGCGCGGCGCGGGCCCGACGCCGAAGGCCAGCACGCCGACGGGCCGGTGCGCCTGGGGCACCGGCGGCTGGCGATCATCGACTTGTCGCCGCGCTCGGCCCAGCCGATGCTCGACGCCGCCAGCGGCGCCGCGCTGGTGTTCAACGGCACCATCTACAACTACCCGGAACTGCGCGCCGAACTGATCGCGCGCGGCCACGCCTTCCATTCCGACGGCGACACCGAGGTCATCCTGCGCGCCTACCTGGAGTGGGGCGAAGCCTGCGTCGAACGCCTGCACGGCATGTTCGCGTTCGCCATCTGGAACCGCGAGACGCTGTTCCTGGCGCGCGACCGCCTCGGCATCAAGCCGCTGTACTACAGCGAGAATCTCGGCAGCTTCCGCTTCGCCTCGACCCCGCAGGCGCTGCTCGCCGCAGGCGGCGTCGACACCGGCATCGACGCCGTCGCGCTGCATCATCTGTTCACGCTGCATGCGGTGGTGCCGGCGCCGCGCACCATTTTCAACGGCGTCCGCAAGCTGGCGCCGGGGACGACGCTGACGGTGAACGCGCGCGGCGAACTCGGCCACCGCAAATACTGGTCGCTGCAGGCGCAGCGTCCGGCGGTGCCCAAGACCGAGGCCGAATGGACCGAGGCGATTCACGAAAGCCTCAGGCAGGCGGTGAAAAAGCGCATCGAGATCGCCGACGTGAAGGTCGGCGTGCTGCTCTCCGGCGGCCTCGATTCGAGCCTGCTGGTGGCGCTGCTGGCGGAGCAGGGGGTGCCCGACCTGATGACGTTTTCGGTCGGCTTCGAGGACCAGCCGGAAGAGCGCGGCAACGAGTTCGAATATTCCGACCCGGTGGCGGCGATGTACGGCACCCGCCATCACAAGTACCTGATCCCGAACAGCGAAGTGCTGCACCGCCTGCCCGAGGCGGTCGATGCGATGAGCGAGCCGATGTTCGCGCAGGATGCAGTGGCGTTCTATCTGCTGGCCGAGCAGGTCAGCAAGACGGTGAAGGTGGTGCAAAGCGGGCAGGGCGCGGACGAGGTGTTCGGCGGCTATTTCTGGTATCCGCGGATGGCGGCCGAACCCTCGGGCAGCGCGCTGGAGCGCTTTCGCCGCCACTACTTCGACCGCGACCACGACGAATTCATCGAGATGACCATGCCGGCCTACCATGGCCCCGACTACACGGCGCAAATCGTTGCCGCGCACCTGGCGGAACCTTTCGCCGACGAGTTCATCGATCAGGTGTTGCGCATGGACACGACCATGCTGATCACCGACGACCCGGTGAAGCGCGTCGACAACATGACCATGGCGTGGGGACTGGAGGCACGGGTGCCTTTCCTCGATCACCGGCTGGTGGAACTTGCGGCGGCAATGCCGGCCGAACTGAAACTGGCTTCCGAGGGCAAGCATGTGCTGAAAAAAATTGCGCGCGGCCTGATCCCCGACGCGGTGATCGACCGCAAGAAAGGCTACTTTCCCATGCCGGCGCTCAAATACGTGCGCGGCGAATTTTTGGGCTTCATGCGGGACATCCTGAATTCGCAGGCCTGCCGCGAGCGCGGCCTGTACCACCGCGCCTATGTGAACAGGCTGCTGGCTGCACCCGAGCAGCACCACACCCGCATCCAGGGCAGCAAGCTGTGGCATCTGGCGCTGCTCGAATACTGGCTGCAAAAAAATGCGTAAGCGTTTTCTGCTGCTGGCCGCGCTGGCGGCCTTCCCCGCCCACGCGCAGAGCGGCTTCGACAGCTGGCTCGCCGCCTTCCGCCAGGACGCCGGCGCACAGGGCGTTTCCCCCGCCACCCTCGATGCCGCGCTCAGCGGCGTCGCGCCGGTCGAGCGCGTGATCGAACTCGATCGCCGCCAGCCCGAGTTTCTGCAAACCTTTGCCGATTATCTGGGGCGCCGCGTCACCCCGCGCCAGGTTCTGCGCGGCCAGGCCCTGCTGCAGGAACACGCCGCGTTGTTCGATGCGCTCGAGCGGCAGTACGGCGTTTCCAGGGCGGTGCTGACGGCGTTCTGGGGGCTGGAAACCAACTACGGCGCCACGCTCGGCAGCCTCAACATTCCGGCCAGCCTGGTCACGCTGGCCTACGACGGGCGGCGCAGCGGGTTTTTCCGCAGCCAGCTGCTCGACGCGCTGCGCATCATCGACGCCGGGCACGTCGCCGCAACCGACATGAACGGTTCGTGGGCCGGCGCGATGGGGCACATGCAGTTCATGCCGTCGACCTTCCGCGCCTACGCGGTGGATGGCGACGGCGACGGCCGCATCGACCTGTGGCAGTCGCTGCCCGACGCCATGCATTCCGCCGCGAATTATCTGCAGCGTGCCGGCTGGCGTGCGCATGAACCGGTGGCGCTGGAAGTGCGCCTGCCGCAGGACTTCGACTGGCGCAAAGCCCGCGCGGCCCACCGCCTGCCGGCGGCGGCATGGGCGGCGCTTGGGGTGCTGCCTGCGGACGGCGCGGCCTTGCCCGCCACGGCGGGCAAGGCCGCGATCGTGCTGCCGCAAGGCTGGCAGGGGCCGGCTTTCATGGTGTTCGACAATTTCGACGTGGTGATGCAGTGGAACCGTTCGCAGAGCTACGCGCTGGCGGTGGCGCAGCTGGCGCGGCAGCTGGCGGGGGGCGGCGTGCTGGCGGCGCCGGCGGGCGAAGCGGGCGCGCTCAGCACGGCGCAACTGCAAGCCATGCAGCAGGCCCTGAACGAAATGGGCTTCGACGCCGGCACCGCGGATGGCCTGCCCGGTCCGCGCACGCACAGCGCCGTCCGGCGTTACCAGGTGATGCACCAGTTGCCGGCCGACGGCTATCCGGCCCCCAGCGTGCTGGCGCATATCGAACAAACCCGTGCCGCCGCAGCCGCGGCGGACATGCTCGCCCTGACGCCGGCTTTTACCGCGCCGGCCGGCTTGCCGTACCACGCGCTGCCCACGCCATGAGCCTGGTCTGCTGGAAATGCGGCGCCAGCCTGGCCGGGATGCTGCTGCCGCTGGGGCGGCGCGAGGCGTGCCCGAGTTGTCGTGCCGAACTGCACGTCTGCAAGGCGTGCCGCCACCATGACGCGCACCGTACCGGACAGTGCCGCGAGCTGGCGGCCGAACGCGTCGCCGACAGGACGCGCGCCAACGATTGCGGCTGGTTCGTGCCGCGGCTGGAAGCCTATCGCGGCGGCGGCGCGGCGATGGCGCAGGCCAGCCGCGGCGCGCTCGATGCGCTGTTTGCCGGTCAGGCCGGCGGCGGCGAAACCGCGCCCGCGCCCCCCGCTTCGCTGGGCGACCTGTTCAAGAAATGACCGGCTGCAAGATTCAGGCAAACCCGTGGATCTTGCGGGGAGCGGCCCCCGGCTTTGCGGCTCAGGGCTGCATGGCGGCCAGGTAGGCGGCCAGATTGCGGATGTCGGTGTCCTTCAGCTTGCGCGTGTAGGCGGCCATTCTCGGATCGATGCGCTCGCCGCTGCCGCTGCGATAGCGTTTCAGCGAGTCCTCCACGTACTGGGTCTGCTGTCCGGCCAGACGCGGAATCTTGCCGCTGCCGCCGCCGTCCGCGCCATGGCAGGCGACGCACAGCGTGGCGTACAGCTGCCTGCCGGCAAGGCTCTGCGGGTTCATCCCGGCGGGCTTGCGGGTGACCGGCTGCTGCGACAGGAACAGCGCAATGTCGATGCGCTCGTCCGGGCTGAGGGCCTTGATCATCCCTTCCATGAAGGCCGACGACTTGCGCTGCCCCTGCACGAACTTGTTCATCTGCTCCAGCAGATAGCCGGCATTCTGGCTGGCCAGATTGGGCACCTCGGCCATTGCGCTGTTGCCGCCGCTGCCGTGGCAGTGCCGGCAGACCGCGGCATCCTTTTGCCCGCGCTGGATCGCGGCCGACAGCCTGGCCGGGTCCTGGCTGATCTGCGCCAGCTTTTCGTGCATCGCCTCGGGCGACGGCGCGGCGGGCTTTTCCGCGCTGCGGTTCGGGGCGGCGTGGGCGCAAGCGGCGAAGAGCAGCAGGCTGAAGGTGCAGGAAAACCGGACCAAGGACATGGGGCGCTCTAAATATCTTAAAAGGATAATGATATCAACAAATGCACCGCCTCGGGGCATGCGCAGGGCGGCCTCAGGCGTGGCGTGCGCGCCCCGGGTCGACTCGGGATGTCAGCCTTGCGGCCTCGCCCGGCGTCCGCGCAATTGCCGCAGGGCCTGCCATTCGTACAGCAGCAGTCCCGCGCCGATCAGCGCGATGCCGGCCCAGCCGCTTCCCGGGATCCATTCGTGATTGAGGGCCTGCCCCAGCAGCAGCGCGGAAACCGGAGTGATCAGCGTGATCAGGGCGACGCGCCCGGCATTCAGATGCTTGATGACGAAGTAGTACAGGGTGAAGCCCACCACCGAGCCGAGGATGCCCAGATAGACGATGGCCGCGCCGGCGCGCAGCGTGGTGGCGGACGGCGGCTGGGCGGAGTCGTTCAGCAGCCAGGCCAGCACGAAGCAGGGTGCCGCGACGCCGAGCGATCCGGTGGTGATGGCGAGCGACGAGGCGCGCAGGTTGAGCCGCTTGATCCACACCAGCCCCAGCGCCTGCATGACCATGCCCGCCACCACGGCGGCGATGCCAGCCGTGGCCTGGCTGTCACCCGGCCAGGGCTGGCCGAAAATCAGCCACAGCCCGGCCAGCGCCAGCCCCAAGCCTGCCAGGCGCGTCGGAGTGAACGTGCGCTCGCTTAACCACAGCGCCGCGAATACGCCGGTGACCAGCGGCGACAGCCCGAAGATGACCGAAATCAGCCCCGAGGGGATGTGCAGCGCGCCCCAGTAGGTGAGCAGCATCGACGCGAACAGCGACAGGCCGCTGATCGCGTAAAGCTGCCGCGCGGCGGCGGTGAACGGAAACGGGATGCGGCGGGCGCGCAGCAGCAGCAGGCAGATTGCCAGGCCGATCAGCATGCGGGCCATCACCGCGAAGCTGAAGCCGGCTCCTTGCGCGCTCCATTGGATGGCCAGGGGCGTGGTGGACCAGATCAGGATCACGCCGACGTAGGCGGCGGGGACGGACATCGGGCGCAGGGTCGGGTGGCGGGTGGGATCGCAGCGGGCGGGGCGCGATCCCGGGCGGCGTTACAGGGTGTAGTCCCCCGTGCGTTCGGGTTGATAGGTGACTTCGACGATGCGCGCGCGCACGCTTTGCCCGCCCGGCGCCAGCCATTCGACGTGCTGGCCGACCGTGAGGCCGAGCACGGCGATGCCGGCCGACGCCATCACCGACAACTGGCCGGGTGCGCCGGTGAAGTCGCGCGGATAAACCAGCGTCATTTCCACCTCCTTGCCGGCAGGTTCGACCACGAAGCGGATACGCGAATTCATGGTGACGACATCGGCCGGCATCTCGTCGGAGGGGAGAATCTGCGCGCGATCGAGCTCTTCGCGCAGCGCATCCACACCGGGATGGTCGTCGGGCAAGGCCGAGAGCATCGCTTCCAGGCGATCCAGATCGCTTTCGGATACGGTAATGGCGGGCCGATTGGTGATTTCCATGGGGTGCTCCTGCATCAAAGCGCAAATGAAAACCGCCCGGGCGAAGCCCAGGCGGTACAAGTAGGACTGTAGCACCGAAGGAGATGTCAAGCCAGCCCTGCCAGCGGGGTCAGGTTTCGGGCGGCAGCCGGTCCAGGCTTTCCGCCGCGATCTCGCGCACGTCCGCATCGTCGTCCGTGATCCGCGCGTCCAGCCACGGCCGTGCCGCGGCCTCGCCGGTCAGTCCCAGGTAATGGCAGGCATCCGCCCGCACCCGCGCGTCGGCATGCTGCGACAGCGTCCCCAGGCGCGGCAGCAGCGCGCGCAGGGAAACGGTGCCGGCAAAGGCTTCCAGCAGCACGCCGGCCCCCAGCCGCACGTTGAGGCTGGCGTCGACATTGCCGACGATGGGCAGCACCGCCGCCAGCAGGGCGGGCTCGGCCTCGATCATTGCCTGCGCGCGCGGTAGCCGGCCCTCCTTCAGCAGCATGTGGAAATAGTCGGCCATCCCCGCGTCGCTGTCGGCCTTGGCCGCCCACTCGGCGAGCTCGGCCTTGGCGTGCGCGCCGGCGAGCTCGATGCGGCCGATCCGCACCCAGGGCACCGAGCGCACCCCCAACGCCTGCCCCACCTCGGGATGCTGTTCCAGATTGACCGCTTCGAGGCGGCCGAGCGTGCCCTGCTTGACCAGGTCGGCGAGCGCGGCGAGCATCGCCGGGCAATGCGGGCAGTGGGTGGAAAGCAGCAACAGGGCGTCGGGTGCGGGCATGTCGGGGAAGATTCGGCGGATAATCGGTACATGGAATTTATCATCCTCCCGGTCACCCCGTACCAACAAAATTGCTCGCTGCTGTGGGACGAAGCGGGCCGCGCCGCGCTGATCGACCCCGGCGGCGAGGCTCCCCGCCTGCTGGCGGAAGCGGCGCGGCGCGATCTGAAACTGCAAAGCATCCTGCTCACCCACGGCCATCTCGACCACGTCGGCGCCGCGCTGGAGTTGCGCGATGCGCTGGGCATCCCGATCATCGGCCCGCAGCGCGAGGAGCAGTTCTGGCTCGACAGCCTGCCGCAGCAGGCCGAGCTGTTCGGCTTTCCGCCCGCGCGGGCGTTCACCCCGGACCAGTGGCTCGCCGACGGCGACCGGGTCGAGGTCGGCAGCGTGCGCCTCGACGTGCTGCATTGCCCTGGCCACACCCCCGGCCATGTGGTGTTCTACCAGCCGGAGGCGCGGCTCGCCTTCGTCGGCGACGTGCTGTTCAAGGGCTCGATCGGCCGCACCGACTTTCCGCGCGGCGACCATGCGGCCTTGCTGGCGGCCATCCGCGGCAAACTGTTCCCGCTCGGCGACGACGTGCGTTTCGTGCCGGGGCACGGCGCGATGTCCAGTTTCGGACATGAGCGTCGCGAGAACCCCTTCGTCGGCCTGGCGTCAGACTGACATCGGGCCCGCGTGCCGCGCACCAGAAATCCAAGGAGACCGCCATGAAGTCCATCCGTTTTTCGCATGCCCTGCTCCCGGCCGTGCTGCTGCTGGGCGCCACGGCACAGGCGCAAACCCTTTCCGCCATCGTCACCCCGCCTCCCGAAGCGCCCGCGGTCACCCAGGCCGCGCAAGGCATGCTCGACGCGGTGAATGCGCGGGTGCCGCAGCTCGATACCGCCGGCCTCATCGCGCAGCTGAAGGCGCAGCCGCAAACGGTGGTGATCGACGTCCGCACCCCGGCCGAACTGAACCTGTCGGGCTACGTCGATGCGCCGCGCTTCTTCAATCTCGTGCGCGGCCAGCTGGAATTCCAGATCGAAGCCGCGGTGCCGGACAAGGCCACGCCCATCGTCGTCTATTGCGGCGTCAGCCAGAGGAGCCCGCTCGCCGCCGACACCCTGATCAAGCTCGGCTACACGAACGTCAAAAACTACCGCGATGGCTTCTTCAACTGGAAACGCGCCGGCCTGCCGATCCAGCAATTCGACAAGGCGCCGGCGTCCTTTCTGTACGACCTGCCGCAGGAGGTCATCCCCGGCGTGTGGTCGGCGATCGGCGCCACCGCGCCGGGCAGCTACGACAATTCCGGCCACAACAACAACCTTTCCTTCGTCATCACCGACGACGGCGTGCTGGTGGTGAACGCCGGCGACAACTACCTGCTGGCGCAAAGCCTGCACGAGGAAATCAAGAAGCGCACCGCGCAGCCGGTGAAATACGTGGTGCTGGAAAACAGCCAGGGCCACGCCATGCTCGGCTCGAAATACTGGAAGGAACAGGGCGCCACCATCATCGCGCAGCGCGACACCGCGGCGTACATGGAGAAGACCGGCTACGATGCGCTGGAGGTGATGCGCACGCGCGCCCGCGACAAGGCCTTCAAGACCGAGTTCGTGATGCCGGACACGCTCTACGACGACAAGCTCGACCTCAAAATGGGCTCGTGGAACCTGCAGATCCTGCATCTCGGTTCCTCGCACAGCCATGGCGACACCATGGTCTGGCTGCCCGAGAAGAAGCTGGTGATCGCCGGCGATACCGCCTTCCACGTGCGCATGCTGCCGATCTTCGAGGACACCGACACCGCCAAGTGGATCGAGACCTGGGACAAGTTCGAGGCGCTCGGCGCCGCGATCGTCATCCCCGGCCATGGCGGCCCGACCGATATGGCGACCGTACGCAAGTGGACGCGCGACTACCTGGTGCACCTGCGGGCCAAGGTCGCCGAGGTCATCAAGAACGGTGGCTCGCTCGACGACGCCTACAAGGTCGATCAGTCGGCCTACCTGCACCTGCATACCGCCGACGAGCTGGCACGCAGCAATGCCGGGCGGGTGTACCGGGCGATGGAGTTCGAATAGACGCTAGCGCGCCGGCGGCTTGAGCGGCACGACGGCGTCGAGCAGCGCGCCGGCGGCGTCGGCGGTGGCGCGCCCGCGGTCCCGCCGCGGGTTGTACTCGACGATTTCCATCGCCGCGAAGGCCGGGTCGCCGCGCAAGCGGGACAGCGCGCCGGCGAGTTCGGCGCAGCGCAGGCCGCCGGGCACCGGGCTGCCTACGCCGGGTTGCTCCTCGGGGTCGAGCGCGTCCAGATCCACGCTCACGCCGAAACCGGCGGTGCCGTGCCGCACGATGGCCAGGGCGTCGTCGAACACCTCGGCCAGGCCGCGCCGGCGGACTTCCTCCATGTCGAACACCCGCACCCCCAGCCGGCGCAGCAGCGCCGCCTCGCCCGCCTCGAAGCTGCGCACGCCGATCAGGCACACGTGCTCCGGGCGCAGCTTGGCCTCCGCGCCGTCGATCGCGGTGAGTTCCGCCTCGCCGTGGCCCAGCAGGGCGGCCAGCGGCATGCCGTGAATCTGCCCGCTCGGCGTGGTGGCGAAGGTGTGGCTGTCCATGTGGGCGTCGATCCAGATCAGGCCGATCGGCCCGCGGCCGGCCAAGGCGCGCCGCACGCCGCTCCAGGTGCCGATGGCGCAGGAATGGTCGCCGCCCACCACCAGCGGGAAATGGCCGGCCTGCAGCACCGCCGCCACCTCCCCGGCCAGCCGGGTGGCGAGCGCCGCGACGGCATGCAGCGGCGTGTCCCGTTGCGCGCGCGGCACCCGCAGGATCGCGTTCCATTCCACATGCTGCAGCGGGGAGCCGTGAAACACCCGCCAGCGGCGCAGCGTGTCCGGCCCCTCGCCGGTGGCCGGGTCGGGCGCGCCGGCGCCGCTGGCGGCGCCGATGACGATGACGGTGCGCGGGGCTGCGGGGTCGGCCGGCTTCATCCCAGCCCGCTCAGGTTGAGGTATTTGCTTTCCAGATATTCGCCGATGCCGCTGCGGCCGCCTTCGCGGCCCAGCCCCGACTGCTTGACGCCGCCGAACGCCGCCTCGGCGGTGGAGATCAGGCCGGCGTTGATGCCGACCATGCCGTAGTCGAGCGCCTCCGCCAGCCGCCAGGCGCGGCCGAGGTCGCGGGTGTAGGCATAGGCGGCGAGTCCGAACTCGGTGTCGTTGGCCATGTGGATGACTTCAGCCTCATCGGCAAAGCGGATCAGCGGCGCCACCGGGCCGAAGGTCTCGTCGCGGCACACTTGCATGTCGGGCGTGCAGTCGCGCAGGACCGTGGGCTGGAAGAACTGCCCGCCGAGCGCGTGGCGGCTGCCGCCGGCGAGCAGTGTCGCGCCCTGCGCCAGCGCATCGGCGATGTGCGCCTCGACTTTCTGCAATGCGGCGGCGCTGATCAGCGGGCCGATTTCCACCCCGGCCTCGAAGCCGTTGCCCACCTTCAGCCGGGCGGCTGCGGCTGCGAATTTTTCGGCGAAGGCGTCGAACACGGCATCCTGTACCAGCACCCGGTTGGCGCACACGCAGGTCTGCCCGCTGTTGCGGTACTTGCTGGCGAGCGCGCCCGCCACCGCAGCGTCGAGATCGGCGTCGTCGAACACGATGAAGGGCGCGTTGCCGCCGAGTTCGAGCGACACGTGCTTGAGCGTGGCGGCGCTCTGCGCGAGGAGCTGCCTGCCCACCGCGGTCGAGCCGGTGAACGACAGCTTGCGCACCAGCGGGTGCGATGTCAGCACGCTGCCGATCGTCGCTGCATCGCCGGTGATCACGTTCAATACCCCCGGCGGCAGCCCCGCGCGCTGCGCCAGCTCGGCCAGGGCCAGCGCGGTGAACGGCGTCTGCGAAGCCGGTTTCGCCACCACCGTGCAGCCGGCGGCGAGCGCCGCGCCGGCCTTGCGGGTCAGCATCGCGGCGGGGAAATTCCACGGCGTGATCAGCGCCGCCACCCCCACCGGCTGCTGCAGCGTAAGCATGCGCCGGTCCGCCCACGGCGACGGCACCACGTCGCCGTAGACGCGCCGCGCCTCCTCGGCGAACCACTCGATGAAGCTTGCCGCGTAGTCGATCTCGCCGCGCGCCTCGGCGAGCGGCTTGCCTTGTTCGCTGACCATGATGGCGGCGAGATCGTCGCGGTGGGCAAGAATCAGCTCGAACCAGCGGCGCAGCAACTGCGCGCGGGTTTTGGCAGGCGCCGCGCGCCAGCCGGCAAACGCCGCGTGCGCCGCTGCGACCGCGCGTTCGGTATCGGCGGCGCCGCAGCGTGGCGCGTGGCCGACGGTTTCCGCAGTGGCCGGATTATGGATGGCGAAGCGCGCGCCGCCAGCGGCGTCGCGCCATTCGCCGCCGATCAGCGCCTGCTGCCGGAATAACAAGGGGTCGGATTGCTTCACGCCAGATAACCCTGTTTTGCAGGGCGCCGTTGCCAAAAAGACAGGTTACCCAGTCAACCAGCCCTATGGCAATGTCCCTTGCTTGGAGGCTTCCGCTGGCTCGCGCATGGAACGGCGGGCGCCTACCGTCGCTGAGCAAGCTCAATGGCTGGTGCCGGCCGAGCGCGTGGTCTTGTTGTAGACGTTGTATTTGCCCGAAGGCTTGCTCATGGGAATGCGCGCGACCTCCGCGAACGTCGCCGCGTCGCAAACGACCAGGGCGCCGTCCATTTCCCAGATGCTGACCAGGGCGTAGCGGCCGTCGCGGGTGAATTCGACGTGGGCGGCGGTCTTGCCGGGCGCAGGCGTGAGCGTGCGCACAATTTCCAGCGTGCGCTTGTCGATGATGGTGAGCGTGTCCTTGGCCGGGCTCATGAAATTATCGGTCCAGGCGTAGGGGGTGTTCTCGTGGCTGCGCATGAAGAATCCCGGGCCCAGGGTGTCGATGCGCTTGATCACCTGCCAGTTCTTCATGTCGATGATGCTGACCACGCCGGACTTGAGGTTGGGCGTGGCCATCACCGGCCGGCCCTGGTAGTCCCAGGTGATGCCGGAGCCGAGGTGGGGCATGCCGGGCAGGTCGAGGTCGGCCACCTTCCTGCGCGCGTCGAGATTGATCACCTGCCCCTTGCCGGCGTCGCGCGAGGCGCCCATCAGGTGGGTGTAGGACTGGTCGAAATAGAAATCGTCGAGATAGTCCACGAGCGGGATGCGCCGCACCGGGAATGGCCCCTTGTCGGCGAGCGCCTCGGCCATGCGGTAGTCGTGCACCAGCCCCGGATAGATCGGCTCGTGGTCGTCGGCGTAGGGGATTTCCCACACCTCCTTGACGTCCTTCAGCGCGGCGATGAAGCTCTTGCGCGGTGCCGCGTCGTAGACGGCGGAGACGCGCGAGCGCTTGCCGGTGTCATCCTTCGCTTCGATCAGCTTGAGCGGCGTGAGGTCGGCCGCATCGAGCACGAGCAGGGTCTGCGGCAGATAGTTGCCGACGATCACGTAACGCCCGTCGCCCGACACGGCCAGGTTGCGGGTGTTGATCCCGGCGCGGATCTCGTGCGTGATCTTGAGGTTCCAGATGTCGAACTTGGCGATCCAGCCGTCGCGCGAGGCGAAATAGACATAGCGCCCGTCGGGGGTGAACTTCGGCCCGCCGTGCAGGGCGAAGCGGGTCTGGAAGCGGTGGACGGGTTTGAAGCTGTCGCCGTCGAGGAGGGTGGCGTGGTGGTCGCCGGTTTCGACGACGATGAAGAGGTTGAGCAGGTCGGCCTTGAATGCGGGTGTGTCCGGCAGGCTGCCAGCCTTGAAATTCTCGATGCGCGACGCCTTGATCTCGGCGAGCCCCCAGACGGGCACGCTGGCGGGCGGCGTGTAGACGAAATCCGTCAGCGCCTGGATCTCGGCGGCAGAGAGCTTGTCGCCGAAGGCCATCATCTGCGAAGCGGCGCGGCCGTTGGCGATGACTTTCAGCGCCTCGGGTTTGCGCAGCCGTTCCAGGTTTTCCGGCAGCAGCGCAGGGCCGCTGCCGCCGAGGCGGTCGATGCCGTGGCAGCTGGCGCAGTGGCGGGCGTAGACCGCGGCGATGGGCTCGGCGCTGAAGGCCGGTGCCGCCAGCGTCAGGATGGCCGGAAAAATACAAAAAGCGCGGAGCCAGGTTTTCATCAGCGCGCCATCCGTCGCAGCGGCACATAGGGCGTCACGGTCAGCCGCTCATGCGGCGTGGTGACGCCGATCTCGTCGTCGTCGAGGTAGCAGGCCGGGTCTTCCTGCCAGGGGTCGCCGGTGAGCTGGTAGGCGCGCACCCGGGTGTTGCCGCCGCAGATGTCGAAATAGGCGCATTCGCCGCAGCGGCCCTTGACCGTGCGCGGGCTCGCCTTGAGCCCCGCCATCAGCGGGTCGGCGGTGTCGGGCCAGATCGCGGAGAACGGCCGCTCCTTCACGTTGCCCAGCGTGTAGTTCCACCAGAAGGTGTCGGGGTGCACGTTGCCCAGGTTGTCGATATTGGCGATGTTGACCCCGCTGGAATTGCCGCCCCACTGCGCGAGCTTGGCGCGCATGTGCGCCTCCATCGCCGGGAAGTGCTTGCGGATCCAGAACAGCAGGTAGACGCCGTCGGCGTCGTTGTTGCCGGTGACGAATTCCTTGTGCACGCCTGCCTGCTGGTAGCGCCAGCAGGTGTCGAACAGCAGGTCCATCGCCTGGCGGGTGGTCTGGTGCACCACGTCGTGCTTGCGGTTGGTGTTGCCGCGGCCGGCGTAGTTGAGGTGCGAGAGGTAGAACTTGTCGAGCCGCTCGTCCTCCATCAGCTGCAGCAGCCCGGGCAGGTCTTGGGCGTTGTCCTGGGTCAGGGTGAAGCGGATGCCGACCTTGATGCCTTTGTCGCGGCACAGGCGGATGCCGTGCAGCGAGGCCTCGAAGGCGCCGTCCATGCGGCGGAAGTGGTCGTGCGTTTCGGCGATGCCGTCGAGCGAGACGCCGACGTAATCGAAGCCGATGGCGGCGATGCGCTCGATGTTGCCTTCATTGATGAGGGTACCGTTGGAGGACAGGCCGACGTAGAAGCCCATCTCCTTGGCGCGCTGCGCGATGGCGTAGATGTCGGGACGCAAGAGCGGCTCGCCGCCGGAGAGGATGAGCACCGGCACGCGGAAGCGCTTGAGGTCGTCCATCACGGCGAACACCTCGTCGGTGCCGAGCTCGCCCGGGAAATCCTTGTCGGCGGAAATCGAATAGCAGTGCTTGCAGGTGAGGTTGCAGCGCCGCACCAGATTCCAGATCACCACCGGGCCGGGCGGGCTGCGCTCGGGGCCGAGTGGGGTCGGCTGGGCGAGCTCCTGCAGGTATCGGGAGATGCGGAACATGTGTTCTCCTAAGCGCCGATGCGCAGTCCGGTTTTCTTGAGGATGCGCGAACTGTACAGGATGTCGCGGCCCCGGCTCGCCTCGCCCAGCATCTCGGCGATGAGCGCGGCCTTGGCCTCCACTTCCTCGCGCGTCCTGCCATGCACCATGGCGAACAGGTTGTACGGCCACTCGGGCAGGTGGCGCGGGCGCTGGTAGCAGTGGGTGACGAATTCGAGCTGGCCGACCCACTCGCCGAGTTCGTCGATGCGGTCGTCGGCGACGTCCCACACCGTCATGCCGTTGGCGCGGTAGCCGAGCGCGTAGTGGTTCGGCACGGCGCCGATGCGGCGGATGATGCCGAGCTCGAGCATGCGCTGCATGCGCTGCATCACCTCGGCCGCCGGCACGCCGAGCTGTTCCGCGACGGCGTGGTAGGGGCGCGGCGCGAGCGGCAGCCCGGCCTGCGTCGCCTGGATGATGCGGCGGTCGGTGTCGTCGAGCGGGCGGAAATTGTCGGGGGCGTTCATACGTGCAGTTTCAGTTCCACGAAATATTCGCGGATCTTCGGCATGTTGTAGACCGGGTAGCCGCTCTCGCGCTCGATGCGCGCGATCGTGTCCTGCTGCGCGGCGGGGGTTTCGGTGGCGAGCACGAACCACATGCTGAGGCGGTGGTCGCGCGCGTAGTTGTGCGCCACCTCGGGCTGCCGGTTGACGATTTCCGTCACCCGCTCGAAGTCCTGCGGCGGGATCTCCATCGCCGCCAGGCTCAGCGCGCCGCCCATCTGCGCCGCATGGTACATGGGGCCGAAGCGCGACAGCAGGCCGCGCGCGAGCAGGCTGTCGATGCGGGCGATGACGGTCGCCTCGTCGCTGCCGACGCGGGCCGCCACCTCGGCATAGGGCCGTTCGCAGATCGGGAAGCCGCCTTGCAGGGTGTTGATCAGGGCGCGGTCGAGGTCGTCCATCAAATCGCCTCCGCCTCCGCCTTCGGCTGTGCCGCGACGTAGCGCGCGCCGGTCTGCTTGAAGCGCCGCTTGCTGAACAGCACCTCGCAGGGAAATTCCATCAGCCCGCACTGGTCGCGCAGATGCTCGAGATGCTGCAGCACTGCGTCCCGATCCTTGCCGTGAATCATGCAGAACAGGTTGTAGGGCCACTCGGGCAGGCGGCGCGGGCGCTGGTAGCAGAGATTCACCAGACCCGAGGCGCCGACGCAGCGGCCGAATTCGTCGACCAGCTGGTCCGGGATATTCCATACCGCCATGGCGTTGGCGCGGAAGCCCAGCTCGTGGTGGCGGACGACGATGCCCAGGCGTTTGATGACGCCGTGATCGAGCAGCCGCCCCAGCCGGATCAGCACGTCGGCTTCCGACGTCCCGATGAATGCCGCGACTTCGGCATAGGGGCGCGCCACCAGGGGCAGGCCTTCCTGGATCGCCTCGACCAGGGCGTAGTCGAGGGCGTCGAGCTCGAGCGCGCGCGAAGGGGCGGCTTTCTGCTGGTGCCGGTCGGTCAGGCCGACGCTGCGGCGCAGATCGAAGCCGAGGTCGATGTGGTAATCCTGCACCATGGGCAGGCGCATCGCCGCAAGACCGGTCTGCCGCTCGATGTCGTGCAGCGCCTGCTCCAGCTGCGCCGGGTTCGCGGCCGCGGCGACGAACCAGAGGTTGAAGCGGTGTTCGCGTTCGTAGTTGTGGTTGACCTCGGGGAGCGCGCTGACGAGCCGGGCCACCTCGTCAAGCTGCCCTTCCGGCACGGCCATGGCGGCGAGCGTGCTGACGCCGACGCGGTTGGGGCGGAACACCGCGCCGACGCGGCTGACGACGCCTTCCCGCGTCAGTCGGCGCAGGGTGCCGAGCAGCGCCTCCACGTCCAGCCCGAGGCGCTGCGCGATGCTGTCGAAGGGTCGGGAGGTGAGCGGAAAGCCGCGCTGGAAATCATTGAGCAGGCTGAGTTGGATGTCGCTCATAGTCCGATCCTGTGGGCACGCACGGTGAAGAAGATTCCGCTCGGACTCTGCGCGGGCAGGGTGCCGATGCGGGCGAACGAATCGGGGTCGTAGATCTCGATGCGGTTTTCGTCGCGCAGCGAAAGCCAGACCTGCTCGCCGCGCGGGGAAAACTCCAGGTGCAGCACCCCCTTGCCGGGCTTCAGGGTCTGCACGATGCGCTGCGAGGGCAGGTCGAGCACCTGCACCGTATCGTTGTCGGGAAAGGCGAAGTTGATCCACACCTGGCGCCCGTCGGGGCGTGCCACCGCGAACACCGCCTGGCCGGCGACCGGAACGCGCGCGATTTCCTTCCAGCTGGTCTGGTCGGCGATGATGACCTCGTGCTTGCCGACCGCGGGCAGCACGATCCGGCCGCCGGTCGCGGCCCAGCCTTCCAGGTGGGGCATCTTGTAGACCGGCAGTTTCTCGCCGTGGCGGCCGAACTCGACCAACGCGCGTTTGACGCCGGCGTCGAGGTTCCACAGATCGAGCAGGGCCACCCCGTCCTCGCCGAAGAGGCCGGCGGCGTAGTGGCGGCCGTCGGAGGTGATCATGCCGTCGTAGGGTTCCTTGCCGGCAGCTGCGAATTTGCGCAGCAGCGGCCGCTTCGGCTCGTGCATGTCGGCGACCCAGATCTCGCCGGCCTCGAACAGGCTGAACACGAAGCGCTGCCCGGGGGCGTCGACCAGGCCGACGACCTTGGAGCGCGCGCCATCGGCGCCGATGGCGGGAATGTCGGCGATGAGCGCAAGCGTGTCGGCGTCGAATACTTTCACGCCGCCGGGTTCGTAGTTGGCCACGGCGACCAGCTTGCCGTCGGCCGAGATGGCGCCGCCGATGCTGTTGCCCCCCTGGATGACGCGGCGGTCGATGCGCCGGGTCAGCAGGTCGATTTTGGTCAATCCGCCGTCGCGGCCGAATACATAGGCATAGCGCGCGTCGCGGGAGTAGCTGACGGAGGCGTGGGAGAGATCGCCCAGGCCTTCCACTTTCGCCAGGCTGGTGCGGTGGGTGGTGTCGAGAATCTGCACGCTGCCGCTGGCGCGTTCGATGACGACGCCGAGGTCGCCGGTGCCGCGCAGGTTCGTGCCGGCGCAGCCCGTCAGGGCGCCGAGGGCAAGCAGAAAAAACAGGGGAATCCTAGCGCGCATCGGGGAACCCCTTTTTCAGGCGGTCCACGATCCAGTCCGCTTCGGACTCGGAGAGGAGGTTTTTCCATGGCGGCATGGCTGTGCCGGGCCGCCCGTGAAGAATCGTGCTGACCAGCGAATCGGCCGGTTTGTCTTTCAGCGTTTCGGGCGTGAGCGCGGGGCCGAGGCCGCCGCGAAGCTGCATGCCATGGCAGGAGCCGCAGTCCTGGCGCACCAGATGGACAAGTTCGTTCTGGCGTTGCGGGCCGAGCGGGGGCGAAGCGGCGAAAGCGCTGCTGAAGGCCATGGCAATCACCGTTCCCGCTGTCGTCAAGGTTTGCATGTGTTCTCGTCGTCCGCCGTGAGAAAGCGGCGGGGCAGATCCTTGCCCCGCCTCGCCCGTCTAGTAGATGTCGTGCTGCGTGTTGTAGACGTTGAACTTGCCGGTCGGAGTGATCAGGCGCTTGTCCTTGATCACGGCCTTGAGCTTGCGCGTCTTGTCGTTCATGACCACGATGGCCGATTCCTGGGTCTGGCCGTTCCACACCGAAAACCAGACTTCGTCGCCGGCCTTGTTGTACTCCGGCTGCACGACGCGCTTCGGCCCCTCGCCCAGGCCCGCCAGATCGGCGATGTTCACCACTTCCGGCGCCTTGTCGAGATTGGCGATGTCGAAGATGGCCACCGACTGGCTGATGCCTGCTTCCGGGTTGAGCGTGGTGTCGACCCAGAGGTTCTTCGACTTCGGATGCGTCTTGAGGAACAGCGAACCGCCACCCAGTCCCTTCAGCGTGCGCACCACTTTCCAGGCATTGGCCTTGTGCTTGACGGGATCGGTGCCGATCAGCGCAATGCTGTCGTCGCCGAGGTGGCCGGTGGCCCATACCGGCCCGAATTTCGGGTCGACGAAGTTTGCGCCGCGTCCGGGGTGGGGGATCTTGCCCACTTCCACCAGCGCCGCCAGTTTCTGCTTCTTCGAGTCGACCACGGCGATCTTGTTGGAGGCGTTGGCCGCCGACATGAAGTAGCGGTGCGTGGAATCCCAGCCGCCGTCGTGGAGGAAGCGCGCCGCTTCGATCTCGGTCACCTTCAGGTTGTTGATGTCCTCGTAGTTGGCCATCAGGACCTTGCCGGTCTCCTTGACGTTGACGATGAACTCGGGATGCTCATGCGAGGCGATGATGGCGGCGACGCGCGGCTCCGGATGGTATTCCTGGGTGTCAACGGTCATGCCGCGGGTGGCGACGATCTTTTTCGGCTCCAGCGTGTCGCCGTCCATGATGACGAACTGCGGCGGCCAGTAGGTGCCGGCGACCGCGTACTTGTCCTCGTAGCCCTTGTACTTGGAGGTTTCGACCGAGCGCGCTTCCATGCCCACCTTGATCTCGGCCACCACCGCCGGCTCTTTCATCCACAGATCGATGAGGTCGATCTTGGCGTCGCGGCCGATGACGAAGAGATAGCGTCCGGAAGCCGACATGCGCGAGATGTGCACGGCATAGCCGGTTTCGATGGTGGTGACGATCTTCTTGCTGTTGCCGTCGATCAGCGCGATCTTGCCGTCGTCGCGCAGGGTCACGGAGAACAGGTTCTCCAGATCGAGCTTGTTCATCTTCTTCTTCGGACGCTGGTCGGGCGGCACCTTCAGCTTCCAGGTGGCCTTCATTTCGGCCAGGCCGTATTCGGGAGGCATCGGCGGTTCGTGCTGCAGGAAGCGCGCCATGAGGTCGACTTCCGCGTCGCTCAGGATGCCGGAGCTGCCCCAGTTCGGCATGCCGCCGGGCGAGCCGAAGCCGATGAACACTTTCAGGTACTCGGTTCCGCGCGGCAGGGTGACGTCGGGGGTGAGCGGCTTGCCGGTCGCGCCCTTGCGCAGCACACCGTGGCAGCCGGCACAGCGTTCGAAGTAGATCTGCTTGGCACGGGCGAATTCGGCCGTCGTGAGGTGTGGTGCCTTGGGCGTCAGGACTTCCTGTGCTTCTTCTCCCTTGATCGATGTGGGCGCGCCTTTGTATCGCAATTCGGGATCGGCGGTGCCGGGGTGGCCCGAAGCGGGCGCATCCGCCGCAAGAGCGGCGTGCGTGGCGCCCATGAGAAAGATGCTTGCGGCCAGAATGCTCAGCCTGGTGTTCATTTAGTTCCTCCCTTCTGGTTGACGTAAAAATCCTGCAACGACGAAACTAGGTTAAATGTACCCTTGAACTTGTGCCTTGATTTAAATCAAAGGCGGAACTTTATCCGTCGAACCCGGCGCCCCGGCATGCTCGGGACGGTCGGAATTCACCGCGATCGGGATGCGATCCAGCCGCGCTGCGGCGGGGGTCGCCGCCGTCTCCGGGTCGGGATTGCGCGCGCGGCCGAGGCGTTCGCGGCGCTTGCGCTTCTCGATCAATGGCGGGCACTTGCGGTCGCTGTAGTAGGTCACCTGGCAATCGAGGCAGTGATGGCATTCGTTGACCACGATTTCGCCGGTGGGACGGATGGCCTGGACTTCGCACTCCACGGCACAGGCCTGGCAGGGTTTGCCGCACTCCTTGCGGCGGCGCAACCATTCGAAGGAATGGAACCGGCCGGGGATGACGAGCGAGGCGCCGAGAGGACAGATGTATTTGCAGTAGAACTTGCGGTTCAAGGCGGACAGCAGGAGCACGCCCAGGGCAAAAGCCACGTAGCGCCACTCGCGCTGAAAATGCAGGGCGAACACGGTCTTGAAGGGCTCGATCTCGGCCGCGCGCATCGCCATTCCCATCGACTGCAGGGACAGCCCGAGCAGCACCAGCAGGATCACGAACTTGAGCGCCAGCATGCGCTCGTGCACCACATGGGGGATCTCGAAAGACGGCAGCTTGAGCCGGCGTGCGAGCTGGAAGCCGAGCTCCTGCAAGGCGCCAAACGGGCACAGCCAGCCGCAGTAGACGCCCCGCCCCCAGAGCAGCAGGGTCACCGCCACGAAGGACCACAGGATGAACAGCATCGGATCGACGAGAAAGGTATCCCAGCTGAACTGGTTGGTGACCGCCTGCACGAAGGTCAGCACGTTGATGATGGAAAGCTGGCCCAGCGCGTACCAGCCGATAAAGAACAGGGTGTAGACCAGGAACCCGAGGCGGACTCGGCGCAGCAGCGAGGGACGGCGCGCCAGGTAGTCCTGGAACAGCAGGATGCAGGTGAGCAGAAACAGCCCCGGCACGAGCAGCGCGATCTCCGCCTTGCGTTGCTGCCAGAGCGTGCGCCACATCGGCTCCTCGTCGTCGGGGGGCTTGGCGAAGCGAGACGGGCCGCCGCGCGATTCGGCCGGCGCCAGCGCCGGCTGGGCGGGCGACGCGGCTGCCGGACCCGCTGCGGGCGCGTTGACTGCAGGGGCCACTGCGCTGCGCTGCGGCGGTGCCGCCATCCGCGTCGGCATCGCTGCCGGCGGTGCGGCGGAAGCGGGCGCCGGCGCGGCCTCGGACGGGCGGATTCCGCGCGATTCGGCCACCATCCTGACGGCGCGGGCGATGCTGGCGTTGATGACCATGACCGAGATCGTGGCGCCGGAGATGGCATCGACCGCGGCATAGCCTTCGCGCGCCGCGCCGACGACAATGCGGCCGTCCGCCGGCTTGCCCCGGTACTGGTCGACAAATTCCGCCAGACGCGCCTCGCTGATGCCGGCAGCGAGAATCGGCTCTTCGTGCCGGACGATGCGCGCCCCCGCGATGCGCCCGTCGGTGCCGATGCCGACGAGGATGTCGATCGGGCTCCCCGAATAGGCGGGAATGCGCACCATGTCCGCGGTAAGAAAGGCGTAGCCGATCAGCTCCCCGTTTGCATAAACGGCGCGGGCGGGAGGATCGCCCGCGGACTCGTCGACGCGATCGGCAGCCGGAAACAGGGCGCGCACCTGGGGAAGGGCCGCGCCGGTATCCGCACGGGCGCCAGGCATCGCACCCAACAGCAGCAGCAGGCCGAGAAGCACGGCCCGGAAGAAGCCCGGATAACGCTGTGTAGTCAGAGTGTCCAAACTTGCCTATCGCGGTTATGAATGGGGGTGCCGCATCGTTACCGGGGGATCGGGCCGCGCAGTCACAGCCACGATCGAAACAGGGCCCATGTTCCCGCCGGGGCCGTCGGCGCGCATTGATTTAAGTCAACCGGGCCCCGGAGCGTAATGCTATTCTTGTAAACATGAATTCTGCGGATATTAAACTCCTAAAGGAAGGCTATCTACTGGCTGCGTTATCGCAGCAGGAGTTCGAGGAGGTCTTGACGCATGCCGGCGTCTTCACATTGATGCAGAACGAATGCCTGTTCGACCAGGGCGATCCGGCCACGCATTTTTTCTTCGTCCTGTCGGGAACCGTCAAGCTGTGCCGCATTGCGCCGAGCGGCGAGGAGAAAGTGATGGACCTGGTTCGCCCCGGGCATTACTTTGCCGAAGCGGTGATGTTCATGGGCGGCCGTTACCCGGTCTATGCCCGCGTGCTCGAACCGACGCGGCTGGTCGAGCTGGACAACAAGCATTTTCTTGGACTGCTGCGGAGCAACGCGGATCTGTGCATGCGGCTTATGTCGACCATGAGCCAGCGCATACACGGGCTGGTCAACGAGATAGACAACCTGACCCTGCAAAGCGGTGCCCAGCGGGTGATCGGTTACCTGCTGCAGCAGTTGCCGGAAGGCACCGCGCCGCCCAGCGTGCGGCTGACGGTGCCCAAACACGTCATCGCATCGCGCCTGGGCATCCAGCCGGAAACCCTCTCCCGGGTTCTGGCCAAGCTGCGCGGCAAGCACCTGATCGACGTACACGACGATCAGATCGTCTTCAACGATGTGGACGCGCTGCGCTGCTTGAGCTGAACGCCAGCCAGCGGGCCTGTGCCGATGCCTGGATGACGCGGGATCGGCGCTCGTCCGCGGTGAAGGCGCTGCGCCCTTTTGCGTTCATTTGCCGTCCTTGTCGCTGACCAGGCGCTCGAGCGCGCGCATGATGGCCGAGGAATCGAGCTCGCTGTCGCCGGCGCCCATCAGCGCGTTCATCTGCTGCGCGATCAGCGCGGCGCCGGGCAGCGGCGTCGCGGTTTCCTGCGCGTTGTCCATGACGATGGACATGTCCTTGTGGTGCAGCTTGACCTTGAAGCCGGGCTTGTAGTTGGAGTCGAGCATGCGCTGGCCGTGGACCTCGAGGATGCGGCTGCCGGCGAAGCCGCCCAGCAGCGCCTCGCGCATCTTGAGCGGGTCGACGCCGTTGCGCCGGGCGAGAAGAATCGCTTCGGCGACGCCTTCGAAGGTGAGGCCGACGACGATCTGGTTGCAGCATTTGACGACCTGGCCGGCGCCGTGGCCGCCGACGTGGACGACGTTCTTGCCGAGCACCTCGAATAGCGGCCGCACCTTGTCGAAAATGGGCGCTTCTCCGCCGACCATGATCGACAGCGAGCCTTCGCGGGCGCCGGTCTCGCCGCCCGACACCGGGGCGTCGAGCATGTGGACGCCGCGTTCGGCCAGCGCGGCGGCGATGCGGCGGGTGGCGGCGGGCGCCACCGTGCTCATGTCGACGACGATGTGGCCGGGCCTGGCGCCGTGCGCCAGACCGCGGTCGCCGAGAATGATCTGTTCGACGTCGGTGGTGTCGGAGACGACGGTGAAGCTGATGTCGGTTTCGGCGGCGACTTCGGCCGGTGTGCCCTTGCCGAGTGCGCCCATCACCAGCATCGGTTCGAGGCGGTCGAAGCGGCGGCCGTAAACGACCAGCTGATGCCCGGCGCGCAGCAGGTTTTCCGCCATCGGGCGGCCCATGATGCCGCTGCCGATGAATCCGATTTTCATGACGCCACCCCTTTCACCACGACGAGCCAGAATGGCAGCGTAGCCAATCCCGCCAGCGTTGACCAGCCCATAATGAGCCCCGCCAGCCGGGTGTCGAGGCCGAAGCGGTCGGCCAGCGCGATCACCATCACCATGGTCGGCATGGCCGCTTCCAGTATCCCGGCCTGGGCGGGCTCGGACAGCTTGCCCGGCCAGGCCAGCGCCAGCCCCAGCGCCAGCAGCGGCATCAGCGCCAGCTTGATGGCGAGCGCGACAAAAACGGCTTTTTGCGGGCGCAGATCGTGCCACGGTATGGTCAGCCCCAGCACGAACAGCATCAGCGGAATGGTCGGGCTGCCGGCCCAGCGCGCGGCTTCGATCAGCGGCGCCAGCGACAGGCCGGACAGATTGACCGCCAGCCCGGCGGCAAACCCCCACACCGGCGGCAGCCTCAGCCACATCGCCAGAAAGGAGGCGTGCTCTTCATGGCGTCCGCAGCGGAATGCGATCCACACGCCGAGCGACCACAGCAGCGGGGTGGTGGCGAGCATGTCGGCAAAGAAGGGATAGCGCGCGCCCGGTTCGCCGAACACCGTGGAGAGAAAGGGGTAGCCGAAGAACAGCACGTTGCCGAAGCCGGACGCCAGCATGATGGCGCCGCGCGTCGGGCGCGACAGGCCATGCCCGAGCGGCGTGGCAAACAGCGCCAGCGCCGCCAGTCCCAGGCCGAACAGCGTGGCTGCGCCCAAGAGCAAAGGCACCTGCAGCAATCCCAGGTCGACGCTGGCGGCCGCGCCGGCCGCAAAAAACAGCATCGGCGCAAAAAAATTCAGCACCAGCCGGTTGATTTCACCGCGCAGGCCGACGATGGAAATGCCGCTCTGCCAGCGCGGCCAGATGCCGCCCGCAGCGATCAGCAGCGCCAGGGGAAGCAGCGTTTTCAGCAGCAGCTGCTGCGCGAGTTCGGTGGACATGGGACGAAGCGCAGGCGGGCGGCAAGCCCGCCTGCGGGGACGGGTCAGGTGCGCGAGGCGGGCGTGTAGCGGTTGTCGACGTGATGGGTCGGACCGGATTCCAGCCAGGCCTTGATGCGGGCGGCGTCGCCGGCGCGGCGGCTGGTGCCCTGGGCGTCGAGCAGTACGATGATGACATCGCGGTTGGCGACCTGCGCCTGCATCACCAGACAGTGGCCGGCTTCGTTGATGAAGCCGGTTTTGGACAGGCCGATGTGCCAGTCATCCGCACGGGTGAAGCGATTGGTGTTGTTGAACGCGACCGGGCGATACAGCACGCGCGCCTTCTGGCGCTTTTTCTTCAGCACCACGCGCTGGGTGCCCAGGGTGTAGTGGCCGGTCGTGCTGATGTGGCGGATTTCGGGGTAGTTCTGGTAGGCGTAATCGGCGAGCTTGGCCAGGTCCAGCGCGGTCGAGCGGTTGCCGCTCGACAGTCCGGTGGGCTCGACGTACACCGTGTCGTGCATCTCCAGCGCGCGCGCCATCCGGTTCATGGTGGCGATGAAGCGATCCAGGCCGCCCGGGTGGCTGCGCGCCAGCGCATGCGCGGCGCGGTTGTCGGAGGCGATCAGGGCCAGGTGCAGCAGCTGCCCGCGCGTGTAGCTGGCGCCGATGGCCAGGCGCGAGCCGGTGCCCTTGAGGGTGTCGCGGTCTTCCGCGGTGATGGTGATGCGCTCGTCCAGCGGCTGCGCGGCGTCCACCACCAGCATTGCGGTCATCAGCTTGGTGATCGAAGCGATCGGCGTCTGCAGGGTCGGGTTTTTCGCCAGCAGCGGCTGTCCGCTGGCCTGGTCGAACACCAGCACCGATTGTGCGCTGAGCGCCGGCAGCGACGCCGGGTCGGGCAGCGATTGCGGCACGGATGCCGGCGTGCCGAGCGGGTCGCGCAATTGCAGGGCGGTGCGGCCATCGAGCGCGGCAGCGCCGGTATGCAATGGAAATGTAGCAGCATGTACGCAGTACGGACATGTTGACCGAAACTTGAAAACAACAGTTCATGGCAATGGCCCAACTATTTTAAGTCCCAGATTGACGGTGTAGCAAAATTCATTATATATAGCAATGAGATGCAAGGACTTCCGAATAATTTACTGAAGATATCGGAGCTAACGAGCGCTCTCTGCGCCCCCGGCGTGGTGGCGGAAGCGCTGGAGCACCTGATGCGAGGCGAGGCCGCCCAGGCGGAGTTCGCCGCCTGCGTGCGCTGCGACCCCGTGCTGGCGCTGCGTCTGCGGCTGCTGCCCGACAGTTTCAGTCTGGAGCGGCTGGATCTGTTGCGCGCGCTGCTGCTGGCGGCGCCGGTGGCGGCGGGTGCGGCGCAGACGGCGTATCTGGCGCACTGGCGGCAGTCGGTCGGCGTGGCGCATCTGGCGCAGGCGCTGGCGGTGCGCTCCAGCGGGGCGGACGGCGAAGCCGCCTGGACCGCGGGGCTTGCCCACAATCTGGCGGACTATCTCGACGCCGCTTCGCTTGCCCCGGCGCATGCCGCCGACTGGCTGGCGGGGCTCGATCCCGACGGCTGGCTGGCCGACGCGGTGCGCTATCACGCCGAGCCGCTGGCGCGCGGGCGGGCGGCGCATCCCCTGGTGCGCCTCGTCCAGCTGGCCTTCCAGTTGACGACCCGCGCCGACGCGGTGGACAGCGTGGACGTGCGCGCCGCGCTCGCCGCCCTGCAGATGGGCGCGGGCGAAGCCGCCCAGCTGCTGGCCGACAGCCAGGCGCAGGCGCGCCAGCTGGCGCTGCGCTTCGGGCTGGCCGATGCGGCGGCGCAGGCGAATGCCACGGGATTCGATCGCCTCGCCCGCCTCTACGCCGGGCAGGCGGCGCAGTCGGCGCTGCACGGCCATTTTCGGCATGCGGCGGGCGGCGGTCGGGTGTTTGCCGTGTTGCAGGACGCCTTGCGGGCATTGTTCGGCATCGAGCGCGCTTGCCTGTTTGCGCCTGCCGCCGACGGCACCCTGCGCCTGAGCGCGCTGATTCCGGCCGCCGCTGGATTGGGCGCCTTGGCGATTCCCCCCGACGACGGCCATTCGGCGCTGGCGCGCGCGCTGGCGCGCAATGCGCCCCAGCAGTTCGAGCGCGGCGAGGCGGGCGCTGCCCTGGTCGACGAACAGATCGCCCGCCTGCTCGGCGCATCGCTTTTTCTCTGCCAGCCGCTGTTGCTAGACGATGGGCGCATGGCCGTGCTGGTCGCGGGCGATGCGCTGCCCGGCTTGAGCGCCGCGCCGCTGTGGCGGTTCGCCCTGGCGGAATGCGCCGAGGCCTTGCAGCCGCCGGCGCTAGCGCCGCCCGTGACCGCTGCGCCGGCGCACGCCGCGCAGAGCGACGACATCCCGCGCGACCGGGTACGGCGCGCCATTCACGAAGTGGCCAACCCGCTCACCATCATGCGCAATTACGTCAATCTGCTGTCCGGCCGCCTGGGCGCGGATTCGGCAGTGCAGCGCGACCTCGGCATCATCGGCGACGAAATCGAGCGGGTGGCGCGCATCGTGCGCGGCATCACCGCGGCCGAAGAGGCCGCCGTGCCTGCGGCGGCGCTCGAACTGGTGTCGGTCAACAGCGTGGTGTCCGAACTGGTGCGGATGGCGCTCGGCACCCTGTTCACCCCCAACAAGGTCAGCGTGCAGATCGACCTCAATCCCGACGTGCCGCCGCTGCCGCTGCAAAAAGACCTGTTGAAGCAGGTGCTGTTCAATCTCGCCAAGAATGCGGTCGAGGCGATGCACGCGGGCGGCCATCTCAAATTCACCACGCGGCTGGTCGATGCGGACGGCCAGCGCCAGATCGAAATCGAGGTGGCCGATACCGGGCCCGGCCTGCCTGCCGCCGTGGCGACGCACTTGTTCGAACCGGTGCTCAGCGAGAAAGGCGGCGACCACGCCGGGCTGGGCCTGGCCATCAGCCGCGGCCTGGTCGAACGCATGAACGGCCATCTCGGCTGCAGCAGCACGCCGCAAGGCACCCATTTCCGGATTCATCTGCCTACCCTGCAAAACGGCCAGGCACCGCTCACAACAACACGCTACGGGTCGATGTAACCCAAGTCCGAGGAGAACTCCGTGTCAGACGATCTTATCGATGCATCCCCGCAACGCAGCTCGGTCAGCAGCTTTCCGGTGCGCCCGCGCATCCTGGTGGCGGACGACGAACCCTTGATTCTGGAAGGCCTCACCCGCCTGCTGGCCACCCGCGATTACGAGGCGGTGGCCGCCAACGGCGGCTGCGAGGCCCTGATCGCCATCGGCAAGCAGCAGTTCGACGTGATCCTGCTCGACCTCGGCATGCCCGACCTCAACGGCAACGAGGTGCTGCGCTTCGTCGCTGACCGCGGCGTCGATACGCCGGTGATCGTGGTGTCCGGCGACAGCACCATCGACGCCGCCATCCGCGCGCTGCGCGGCGGCGCCGCCGATTTCGTGCGCAAGCCCTACGAGCCGGAAGAACTGCTGCGCCGCATCGACAATACGCTGACGCGGCGGCGCCTGGAAAAGGAAAACAACCACATCCTGCAGCGCCTGCAGCAATCGGAAAAGTGGCACCGCTTCCTGGTCAACAGCTCGCCCGATTTCATCTACACGCTGGACTGCGACGGCCGTTTCACCTTCGTCAACGACCGCGTCGAAAGCCTGCTCGGCTACCGCCGCGAAGACCTGATCGGCCAGCACTACAGCCTGGTGATCCACGAGGACGACATCGCCCGCGCCGAGCACGTGTTCAATGAACGCCGCGCCGGCGACCGCAGCGCGCGCAACATCGAGATCCGCCTCAAGTGCAATCCCGGCGTCCGCCGCCCGCGCCTGATGAACGGCCGCTGCAAGGCGGTCGAGCTGACCGCCACCGGCATGTACGACGAGGAGGCCGGCCCGTTCGAGCGGCGCTTCATCGGCAGCTACGGCGTCGCCAAGGACGTCACCGAGCGCAAGCAGGCCGAGGAGACCGTGCACTACCAGGCCTACCACGACCTGCTCACCGGGCTGCCCAACCGCGCGCTGTTCCGCGACCACCTCGGCCTCATGCTGGCGCAGGCCAGGCGCACCCAGCAGCCGCTGGCGGTGCTGAGCCTCGACCTCGACCACTTCAAGGTGATCAACGATTCGCTCGGCCACGCCATCGGCGACGAACTGCTGCTCGCCGTCGGCGCGCGGCTGCGCCAGTGCCTGCGCGAAGGCGATACCCTGGCGCGCCTTGGCGGCGACGAGTTTTCCGTGCTGCTGCCGACCCTGGTGTCGCGCAGCGACGTCGAGCATATCTGCCGCAAGATCATCCAGGTGCTGTCCAGGCCGGTGTACGTCAAGGGCCACGAAATCTACATCTCGGTCAGCATCGGCGCCTGCGTCGCGCCGGAAGACGGCGACATGATCGACAACCTCATCCGCCAGGCCGAGATCGCCATGTACCAGGCCAAGTCGCAGGGCCGCAGCCGCCTGCTGTTCTGGGAATCCGGCATGCAGGCGCCCTATTCCGAACGCATGCAGGTCGAAGCCGACCTGCGCCGCGCGCTGGCGCGCAACGAGTTCGTGCTGTTCTATCAGCCGCAGGTCGACACCTTGACCGGCGAAGTGCGCGGCTTCGAGGCCCTGCTGCGCTGGTGGCATCCGCAGCGCGGCCTGCTGACCCCCGCCGACTTCATTCCGGTGGCCGAGGAATCCGGCGTCATCGTGCCGATCGGCGACTGGGTATTGCGCCAGGCCGGCGCGCAGATGGCCGATTGGCGCCGCGCCGGGCTGCCGCCGGTGCGCCTGTCGGTCAATATTTCCGCGCGCCAGCTCGAAAGCCCCGATTTCGTCGACAGCGTGATGCGCGCCGTGCAGGTGTACGCGCTGGACGGCCGCCAGATGGAGCTGGAAATCACCGAGAGCCTGCTGATGCGCGACTTCGAAGCCAATGCCATCAAGCTCGGGCGGCTCTCCGCCTCCGGCTTCCGGCTCGCCATCGACGACTTCGGCACCGGCTACAGCTCGTTCAAGTACCTGTCGCGCTTCCCCATCCACACCCTCAAGATCGATCAATCCTTCGTGCAGGAGCTCGACCGCGAGGAAAACATGTCCATCGTCAATGCCATGATTGCGATGGGACGCGGCATGAATCTCAACGTCGTCGCCGAAGGGGTGGAAACCGAATCCCAGCTCGCCCGGCTGCAGCAGATGCAGTGCCATGAAATGCAGGGCTTTTTCTACAGCGGCCCGCTTTCGGGCCACGAAGCCACCGCCCTGCTGGGCCAGCATGCGCGGGGGTTCGCCCCGGCGGGGCAGGCGGCGGCGAGCTGAGCTGCCCCTGACCGGCAAGCCGCTTCAAACCCCGGCGGCGTCCACTCGCCGAGGCAATCCGGCGCTATCCCGCAGGCGCCCGCGGGGCAAGCGCCGCCGCGTTTCATTCCGGAACGCATGAAACATCCTTTGTCCCGCCGCCCTGCGAGAAGCCGGATGCCGCGCTGCGTGGCGGAGGACCGTGGCACCGCCCCGGAATAGCCTAAACGGCGCAGGGCACCCGCTTGCCGGGCGCAGAGGGCGATCCCGGTAGGGGGAAGCAGGTTCTGGCACGGGGATTGCTTTGCATAGCAGCATAAATTTTCCTGATTGAAGAAAAATGCTGCGCAAGCTCGTTCTGGCGTTGCCCTTGTTTTTCGGTCTGCAAGGGTCAGTGCATGCCCATTCCGATGCGTCCATGTTCGGCGCACCCGCTGCCGGCGGCGATCGCCACGATCATCCCGTGGAGGCCGCGGTCCGCTATCCCGCCACGCTGATCTTCGATACGCGCCAGCTGACCGATGTGGTGGTCAAGATCAATGCGCGCATCACCCGGCTGAACAACCTCTACGTGGGCAAGCGGGTCGCCCGCAACGAGGTGCTGGGCGAAATGGAAAGCGCCGAGCTGGAAACCATCCAGAGCACATATCTGGGCCTGTACACCAACATGGAGGCGGTGCGGGAGTTCTCCATGACGGGCAACGAGAAACTCATCGACGCGCGCATGGGGCTGGGGTGGCGCGGCATGTCGGAGGACGACATCAAGCTGCTGGAGAAGCAGCGCGAGCCGCTGAAGAGCATCCGCATCAAGTCGCCGGTAGCCGGCTTCATCTACAGCCTGAACGTGGTCAACAACCAGATTCTCAACACCGGCGGACAGGTTGGCCAGTACACCGCCACCGGCACCACGATCCTCACCATCGCGCGCCCGTCGGCCATCCAGGTGGAAGCCAGCCTGCCGGTCCGCGAGGCCGGCAGGCTCAAGCCCGGGCAGCGCGCCACGGTCTACGTGACCGATACCCGCCGTGGCCAGGTGGCGATGCCGGCGGTGGTGCAGCAGATCTATGCCTTTGCCAACCCGGTCAACCAGCGCCAGCGGGTACGGCTCAAGCTGGTCGGCAATCCGCCGGCAGGGGTGGATCTGTTGGTTGGTTTACAGGCGAGCGTGAGTCTGGAGGGGGCTGATCATGCGCATTGAGCTGGCAGGACGGCGGGGCCTTGGGTCATCCGCGTGGCGGAAGACGTGGCTGCAGGGCGTTTGCCTGCTGGCCTGCGGCGGCATCGGCGTCGCGCTGGCGCCCCTGTCGCAGGGACATAGCGATCCGCGCATGTTCGGCCAGGCCGCGCCTGCGGCAACGGCTGCGCCGGCAGGCGGCGCCGAAGTGACGTTGCCGTCCAGCGCGAAGGAGCGGGAGCAGAGCCTGTTTGACCTGGCCCCGGTTCGGACCGGCCCGCAGGCCTCGGCGATCAAGACCTATGGCCTGGTCGTTCCCAACAGTCAGGCCATGGTCGACGTCAACATCGCCGTCAGCGGCCAGGTGGCGGAAGTCTATGTGCGGGTGGGCGACAGCGTGCGCAAGGGCCAGCCCATCGCCTCGATCTTCAATCCGGAGTTCATCACCACCCAGAAGGGCTACCTCGAGTTCCTCAAGAACGAAGCCAAGCTGCAGGTGCTGCGCGAAGAAGGGCGGCTGCCGAACTACCTCAAGGATGCCAAGGAAAACCTGCGCTGGTGGGGCATGAGCGACAAGCAGATTGCCGACCTGATCGACCACGGCAAGGTCGTCGAGCACATCATGCTCGATGCGCCCGGCGACGGCTTTATCACCGAATTGTTCGTGCAGCCCGGCTCCCTGGTGAACGCCGGGGACAAAACCATGAAGCAGTTCGTGGTGGTGGGCCGGGCGGTGGCGCGGATGGTGGCCGCCAATGCCTCGCTGTGGGTGGAGGGCTATATCTATCCCGACCAGCGGGCGCTGCTGCGGCCCGGCCTGCCGGTGCGCATCGGCCTGCCCGACGGTCGCCAGCTGGAGCGTCCGATCGCCCAGGTGCTGCCGGTGGTGGACCCGGTCACCCAGCGAGCGCGCTTCCTGGTCGATCTCGGGCGGACGCCGGCGGGCATGGCGGTGGGCCAGACCGTGAACATCAGCCTGCAGCTGGGCAGCCGCTCGGGCACCTGGGTTCCGCGCCAGGCCGTGCTGGGCCAGGGCGTCGCCCCGGCGGTGTACGTGCAGGCGGCGCCCGGCCGTTATCTGCGCAAGCCCGTGGTGGTGCTGGACGAGACCGCCGAGCTGCTTCAGGTGCAGGGCGTGGGGGCGGGCGAAAAGGTCGTGGTGGCCGGAAAAATGATGCTGGAAGGCCTCTACCGCATTTCGGCGGGGGCCGGGGCGAACGCCGGCGGCCACAGCCATGACGATCATCATCACTGACTTAACGACGGGCTGACACATGTTTGACTGGGCTATCCGATGGTCTCTCAGGAACCGCCTGACGGTGGTTCTGCTGTATCTGATTCTGGCTGGCGCATCCATCGTCGCGGCGCTGAACATGGCGGTGGACGTGTTCCCCGAATACGCGCCGCCGCAAGTGCAGATCCAGACCGAGGTGCCCGGCTACTCCGCCAAGGACGTGGAGACGCTGGTCACCCGGCCGATCGAGATCGTGCTGCAGGGCGCCCCCTACATCGACCAGATCCGCTCCAACTCGTCGGTCGGGCTGTCGCGCATCACCATCGTGTTCAAGTGGGGCATCGATATCTACCGGGCGCGCCAGATCATTCAGGAGCGCATGCAAACCGTGCAGGGCCAGCTGCCTTCCGGCGCCCTGGCGCCGCAGATGATGCCGGTGACCTCGGCGGTGAGCTGGCTGCTCAAGTTCGGACTGGTGGACTGGTCGGGCAGCGATCGCGAACACGAGCTGCGGACCCTGGTCGACTGGGACATCCGCAACCGGCTGCTGGCGCAGCCCGGGGTGGCCTCGGTGGTCGCGGTGGGCGGCGGCGTGAAGCAGTACCAGGTGCTGCTGGATCCCCTGCGCATGCGCAAATACGGGGTTTCCACCGCCATGGTGACGCAGGCCCTGCGCAGCGCCAACCTGGTGGCGCCGGGAGGGTTCGTCTATCCCAGTTCGGAAGAGGAATATTTCATCCGCGCCAACGGCAAGGTGGAAAGCCTGCGCGACGTGGCCGACACGCTGGTCGTGATGCGCGGCGGACAGCCCATCCACATCGGCGACGTCGGCGAGGTGCGCTTCGGCAGCGAAGTGAAGCGGGGCGATGGCCAGATCTACGGCGGCCCGGCGGTGATCGGCACGGTATCCAAGCTGTGGGGCGCGGACACCATGGAGACCACCCGCAACGTGGAAAAGGTGCTGGCCAGCATGGCGGAGAACCTGCCCAAGGATGTGCAGCTGATCCCCAACGTGTTCCGCCAGGCCAGCTTCATCGACGCCTCGATCGACAACCTGCGCGACGCCCTGCTGCATTCGTCCATCATCGTCACCCTGGTGCTGCTGTTGTTCCTGTTCCGCTGGCGGCCGACGGCGATCAGCCTGATCGCCATCCCCACCTCCCTGATGGCGGGGGTGCTGGTGTTGTGGGCGCTGGATATCAGCATCAATGCGCTCACCCTGGGCGGACTGGTGTTCGCCATCGGCGAGGTGGTGGACGATGCCATCATCGACGTCGAGAACATCCTGCGCCGCCTGCGCGAGAACAAGCTGGCCGATGCGCCGCTGCCGGCCCTGGACATCGTCTACGAAGGTTCGCGGGAGATCCGCAACTCGGTGGTCTTCGCCACCCTCATCATCCTGGTGGCGTTCACCCCGATCTTTTTCCTGCAGGGCATCGAAGGCCGCATTTTCCAGCCGATGGCGATCGCCTACCTGGCTGCCATCGCCAGCTCGCTGATCGTGGCCATCACGCTGGTGCCGGTGCTGAGCTACTACCTGATGGGCAAAGAGCAGCAGGCGCGCGAATACGGGCTGGGCCCGATCTCGGAATTCCTGCTGGCGCGCTATGAGCGCCTGCTGCAGCACCTGCAGGCGTGGCCGCTGCCGGTCGCCGCGAGCACGCTGGTGCTGCTGGTGGCAGCCGCGATCACCTTCTCGGGGCTGGGCCGCTCCTTCATCCCGCCCTTCCACGAAGGCAACCTGGTGATCGCCACCACCATGATGCCCGGCACCTCGCTGGAGGAAAACCTGCGGATGGGCCGCGAGGTGGAAAAGCTGATCGGCGAAATGCCCGAGGTCGCCAGCCTGGCGCAGCGCGCCGGCCGCTCGCGGCTGGACGAGGACGCCCAGCCGGTCAACTTCAGCGAATTCGACATCGCGCTGAAGCCGGGAACGCCCAACGTGCCGGAAGTCATGCAGCGCATCCGCGAGCAGCTGGCGCAGATTCCCGGCATGTCGACCAACGTCTCGCAATTCATCACCCATCGCATGTCGGAAATCCTCTCCGGGGTGCGCTCGCAGGTGGCGGTGAAGCTGTACGGCCAGGATTTCGCGGTGCTGCAGCAGAAACAGCAGGAGATCTATCGGGCGGTGCAGGGCGTTGCCGGCATCGTCGACCTGCAGATGGAGCCGATGATCCTGGTGCCGGGCGTGGATGTGCAGGTCGACCGGGCCGATGCCGCCGCCTATGGCTTCACGCCGGCGTCCATCGTGGCCCAAGTGGAACAGGCATTCAACGGCGTGGCGGCATCCAAGGTGCTGGAGCAGGATCGCACCTTCGACCTGTTCCTGCGCGTCAACGAAGCGGCCCGTGCCGACATCCGCACGCTGGGCGAGATGCCTCTGATCTCGCCCGAGGGCGTGGTGGTGCCGCTGCGGGATCTGGCGCGAATCAAGGTCGTGCAGGAGCCCTACATGATCAACCGCGACAGCGGCGCGCGCCGCGCCGTGGTGCAATGGAACACCGAAGGCCGCGACCTCGATGGAGTGGTGCGCGAAGCCCAGGCCCGCATCAAGGAGAAGGTCGAGCTGCCGCCCGGCTACGCGCTGGAAATCGGCGGCGATTTCGAGGGTCAGCAGCGCGCCACGCGCAACCTGCTGCTGTCCGGCAGCGCCGCCCTGGTGCTGATGACGCTCATCATGTTCCAGGCTTTCCGCCAGTGGTCGCTGGTGATGCTGGTCATGCTCAACCTGCCGCTCGCCTTGATCGGCGGCGTGTTCGCCCTCGCCCTGGCCGGCGAAACCCTGAACGTGTCGTCGATGATCGGCATGGTGGCGCTGTTTGGCGTGGCGACCCGCAACAGCCTGCTGCTCATCTCCCGCTACCAGCACCTGATGCAGACGCAGCCGCAGTTGAGCCTGGCCGAGGTCGCCGTCAAGGGCGCCTGCGATCGCCTGGTGCCGATCCTGCTGACCGCGCTGACGGCGGCGCTGGCGGTGACGCCCCTGATTCTCGGCGACCCCACCGGCAAGGAGATGGAGCGCCCGCTTGCCATCGTGCTGCTGGGCGGCATGCTGAGCTCCACCTTGCTGAACCTGGCGGTCATTCCGACCCTGTTCCGCTGGCTGGCCAGCCGCTGGCCGCACCGGTTTGTTGCGGCGGCCGCCTGAACGATTCGCCGGGGGCGGGCCGCTATGGCCCGGCCCCGGTTCGCGACGTAAAATGAAAGCCCATCGGCTTGACGACGGTGAAGACCATGTTCGTTAAGGAAACACTGATTTATTCCCCTCGTCGAGCCTAAATTTGAGCGATGTCTGTCAGAATTCATTTGTCCTTGTCACGGGTGATTTTGCGATGCAA
>NCIH01000004.1:0-58231 GCA_002281975.1 Hydrogenophilales bacterium 17-64-11
GTTTGCATCGCAAAATCACCCGTGACAAGGACAAATGAATTCTGACAGACATCGCTCAAATTTAGGCTCGACGAGGGGAATAAATCAGTGTTTCCTTAAAAAACTGCGGGATTATATGACGCCGGGCCGCCAGCCCGCAAGCTGAAAAACCCTGCTCAGGATGCGGCCAATAGCGTTTTCAAATCTTGCGCGATCGCGTCCGGGCTGCTTCCGTAAGGCACGAGCAGCCTCAAACGCCCATCTGGATCATAGACATAGGTTCCGGCACTGTGGTCGATCAAATAGTCGTCCGCCGCTTTGACCGCGGTTTTTTGATAGACCACCCTGTATTCCTTCGCCAGCCGCCTCAACGTGTCCGCGTCGGCGACCATGCCCAGAAAGCTCGGGTTGAAGGCCGGCACGAACTGCTTCAGCAGCTCCGGGGTATCGCGCTGCGGATCCACCGTGACGAAAATCACCTGCACCCGGTCAGCCTGCTGCCCCAGTTGTTGCAATGCGGCCGCAAAATCCGACAGCGTGGTGGGGCAGACATCCGGACAGTGGATATAGCCAAAGAAAACGGCGACGGCCTTGCCCTTGAAGTCTGCCAGCGTGCGCACTCTGCCATTGTGGTCGGTCAGCCTGAAATCGCGTGCGAAGGCGGCGCCGGTGATATCGGTCGCCTGGAATACCGGGGGTTGCGGGGCGGGCTGACAGCCTGCCAATGCGAGCGCAGCCATGACACCGGCTGCGGCGAGCCAGCGGGTCACGCCTTGATCTGCTCGAACAGCTGCCCCGGAACGTCGGCCAGACGGTATTTACCGGACTCAACGGCCTTCGCCAGTTTTTCCAGTGTCGTCTCCTGCAGCAGGTCGATGATTTTTTTCTTTACCGGAACCCAGCGGAAATGCAGCGGACAGGCGGTTTCGTCGCTGCATTTCTTCAGCCCCAGCAGACAGCTCTGGGTAAACGCCGGCCCTTCGGTCAGCAGCAGGATCTGCATCAAGGTGATTTTGTCGCCGTCTTCGCGCAGGCAGAAACCGCCCAAACGGCCGCGGAAGGAAAACAGCAGGCTGCCCTTGGCCAGGCTCTGCAGGATTTTTGCCAGATAGGGTGCAGGCACGCCGAGTTCCGCGGCGATATCCTTGTTCAGCACCGGCGTGGCGCCTGGCTGGGTGGCCATGTAAATCAGCGCCTGCACGGCATATTGACTGGTTCGGGAGAGGATCATCTCGTGCCCCTGTGAGTGAATTGGCACAATATAAAACAATCCTGTCCTAATATCCAGATACAGGCTTAATTATTCCATATAAATCAAATGGGTATTTGAAAATAGTGGTCGGCCAGCATGATCGCGAATAACGCGCTCAGATACCAGATGGAATAACGGAAAGTCTCTTTCGCCAGGGCGTCGCTGTATTGGCGGTAGAGCCGCCAACCGTACTGGATGAAGCGGCCTCCCAGCAACACCGCACCGAGCAGATAAATCCAGCCGCCCATGCCGGTTCCGACCGGCAGCATGGTGACGGCAAACAGCAGCAGGGTGTAAAGCAGCACATGCAGGCGGGTATAGGCTTCGCCGTGCGTCACCGGCAGCATCGGCAGTCCGGCCTTGGCGTACTCCTCGCGCCGATAGAGCGCCAACGCCCAGAAATGCGGCGGCGTCCAGGCAAAAATGATCAGAAACAGCAGCAAGGCATCATGGTGGATTTCGCCGGTGGCCGCCGCCCAACCCAGCACCGGCGGCATGGCGCCGGAAGCCCCGCCGATCACGATGTTCTGCGGTGTGGCCGGTTTCAGCACGACGGTATAAATGACGGCATAGCCGACAAAGGTGGCCAGCGTGAGCCACATGGTAAGCGGATTGACAAAAACGTTCAGCAGGTAGAGTCCGGCGCCTCCCACCACACTGGCAAACACCAGGGTCTGCGTGCGGGTGAGCTCGCCGCGGGGCAGCGGGCGGGCGCGCGTGCGCGCCATGACGGCGTCGATTTTCTGCTCGATCAGGCAATTGAACGCCGCCGCCGCGCCTGCCACCAGCGCGATTCCCAGCGTTCCCGCCCACAGCGTATGCCAGCCCGGCCAGCCCGGCACGGCGAGGAACATGCCGATCACCGCCGTGAACACGACCAGGCTGACCACCCGCAGCTTGCATAGCGCCAGAAACTGCCGGCAGCGGCAGGCCGTGCCCTGGATCATCAAGGATTCCATGTTCATCTCCTGCGCACCCGATAGTTCAGCGCCACCAGGCTGACCAGCAACAACGCTGCACCGGCATTATGGGAAACCGCTATCGCCAGCGGCAGACCGAGCAGGACATTGGCGATGCCCAGCGCAACCTGCAGCGCCAGCAGCCCCGCCACGGCCACCCCCATGCCGGCGTAACCCGGGGTGCGCAGCAGGCGCAGCACCAGCCAGCCCAAATACGCTACCACGATCAAGGCCATGGTCCGGTGCACCCAATGGATGGCCGTCAGCGCCGTCAGCGGCAACAGTTCACCGGAAGCGGTTTCGCCCAGTTCGCGGTGCAGCGTGAACGCATGCTCGAAGTCCATCGGCGGCACCCACATTCCCTGGCACAGGGGATAATCGGTGCACGCCAGCGCTGCATAGTTGGTGCTCACCCAGCCTCCCAGCGCAATCTGTATGACCACCAGGGCCAGCCCGAACGCTGCGCTGGCGCGCAAATGGTCGACCCGTGCAAAATAGGCATGACTGAAGCGGCCGCGTTCGCGCAGCCACAGCCACACCAGCAGCGCAAGCGTGGCCATGCCCCCCAGCAGATGCGCGCTGACGATCAGCGGCTTGAGCAACAGGGTGACCGTCCACATCCCCAGCAACGCCTGAAATACGATCAGAGCCAGCAATGCCGCAGGCAGGGCGGGGCTGCCGTTCGTCTCGCGACGCCCGCGCCAGGCCAACACGGCAATGGCCAGCACCAGCAGCCCCAGCGTGCCGGCAAAGTAGCGATGCGCCATTTCCTTCCACGCCTTGGCGTGCGAGACCGGGCCATCAGGGCGCACGGCGAGTTCGGCGTTGATCGCATCAACCGCATGATGCGGCGTCAGCTTGCCATAGCAGCCGGGCCAGTCGGGGCAGCCCAGGCCGGCATCGGAAAGGCGAACGTAAGCCCCCAGGTTCACGACCCCGAACGCGAGGATCAACGCAGCCAGAATGAAATTGCGGTATGTCGCCATGGTCAGTTGCCCGAATCAGCCTATCTGGGAAGCCTTGAGCAGGAGCTTGAGGTCCTTCATCATGCGCTTGGCATCGGCCCGGGCAGGAAAGCGCAACATCAGGTTGCCCAGCGGGTCGACCAGATAGATATGCTCAGTCCGATCCCGCACGGCAGGAAACTGGGCAACAAAGGCCACGTTTTCCGGCCGCCACACATGCAGACCGGGATGCTCCTGCAACAGCGTCGCCGCGGGCGCGCCGGCGCCGGTCAGCACCCACAGCCGTTCCACCCGGGACTGCTCCTTGCCCTGCGCGATCCGCGTCTGCCGCATGAGATACAGCTGCTGCGCGCACGCTGCGTCGCAGCGTGGCGCTCCCACATGCACCATCACCCATTTTCCGCGCAGCGCATCCAGACTGAAGGGCCTGCCATCGAGCGCCGCCCCCGCCGTCTGCTGCAAGGGCACGACCTTGAGCAGATCCCCGTAATTGGCGTGGCCCGCCGGGCGCCAGCCGAAGTAAGCCAGGTAGGCGGCTGCCACCGGCATCACGAACACGCCGATCAACAACAGGAATTTACTGCGCTGGGTCAATTGCATGGGGCTGACTAAATTGTGTTTCGGGACGGGGAGTTCACGTCGCCGGCACGCTGACGTTTCACATTCATCACCAGCCACAAAATCGCCAGCGTCGTTGCCAGACTGTACCACTGGAAAGCATAGCCGACGTGCATGCCGACCCCGCTGTCGGGGCGCGGCCAGTGGCGCTGCAAGCCGTCATTCTGCGCACTGGTCTGCAACAGCAGGACCGGTTGCAGCCTCAGCCCGCTGGCGCTCGCATAACGCGCAAAGTCGAGGTTCTGCCAGACCCGCCCCTGTGGCGCGGCATGCGCCAGTTCGACATAGCGGGTATGCGGGTCGACTACCATGCCTTCCAGCCTCACCCTGCCCGCGGGCACCGGCGGCAGCGGAATCTGCTCGCGGGTGCGCCCCGCCGCCACCCAGCCGCGATTGACCAGAATGGCGGTTGCGCTGCCGTCGATTCTGAGCGGCGTCAGCACGTGGTAACCCGCGACGCCGTTCATCACCCGGTTGTCGAGCAGGATGGTGTGCGCATCGTCAAATACGCCCCGTGCTTCCAGCTTGCGGTACAGCACGCTGCCGCGGTCGAGCAGCGCGCCGCCGACGTGGATGGGAGATTCGCGCAGCGCCGCATCGTAACGCGCCTGCAGGAGGCGTTTGGTTTCGGCGCGTCCGCTTTGCCAGTTGCCGAGCGCCAGCGTCAATGCAAAGAAGAACAGCGCGGCCAGGGTAGGCCACAAGGTCGGGGCAAAGCGCCATGATCCGATACGCAGTTTCAGCAAGTGCATGGGCGGAGCGATGCAGTTAGACTGGAATTTTGCCGAGCCGCTTTTTCCATGCGCATCATTGCCCTGCTTTTCATTGTCTTCATCCTGGCCAGCCTTGCCAGCGCGCTCTACTATCTCATCAAGGACAAGGGGCAGTCCGACCGCACCGTCAAAATGCTCACCGTGCGCGTTGCGCTCTCGCTCATCCTGTTCCTCTTGCTGATGGGCGGATATTACTTCGGAGTCATCCCGCAAAGCGGGCTGCGCTGACCCGATGCCTCAATAAAAAGCCGCACCCCAGGATTTTTATTCGATTCGAGAAGCACGGCCTGGATGGTTTGCGCGCCTGCCTTGCGGATGACTCAGATCATCCAGTAAACCAGGATGAACAGCAGCACCCACACCACATCGACAAAGTGCCAGTACCACGATACCGCCTCGAACGCGAAGTGGTGGTCAGGCGTGAAATGGCCGGCGATCGAACGCAGCAGCATGACAAGCAGCATCGTCGTTCCCACCAGAACGTGAAAGCCATGGAAGCCGGTCAGCATGAAGAAGGTGGCGCCGTAGACGCCGGCGCCAAGGGTCAGCCCCAATTCGGTATAGGCATGGTGGTATTCGTAGACCTGCAAGCCCAGGAAAGTTGCCCCCAGAGCCACCGTCATCACCAGGCCTGAAACCAGCTGCCGGCGATTGTTTTTTTTCAGTCCCCAGTGCGCCCAGGTCACGGTCACGCCGGAACTCAGCAGCAACAGCGTATTGATGGCCGGAATCCCCCAGGCGCCCATCGGGGTGAACTTGAGCCCGTCCGCCGTCAGCCCCGGCCCCGCGGTAGGCCAGGCGGCCTGGAATGCCGGCCACAACTGCTGCATGGTGTCGCCCTCGCCGAGCCAGGGTACCGACAGCACGCGGGTGTAGAACAATGCCCCAAAAAAGGCGGCGAAGAACATCACCTCGGAAAAGATGAACCAGCTCATCGACCAGCGGTACGACGAGTCGACCTGCCTGTTGTAGCGGCCCGCCTCGCTGTCGCGGATGACTTCGCCAAACCAGCCGAACATCATGAACAGCAGGATCGCCGTACCGGCCAGCAGCACCCAGCCGCCGTGGTCGACCCCGCGCATGGTCATGACGCCGCCCACCGCCATCAGCAGCAGCGCGAGCGAGCCGACGATCGGCCAGAGCGAAGGTTGCGGCAGATAATATTTATCGGTTTGTGCCAGGCTCATGTCTTCCCCTCCCTCTTGTCCGTTGACCGTTCATTTCACGAACTGCACTATCAGATAAACCGCCAGCAACACCATCAACACGAACACGACTCCGCCGGCCAGTCCTGCGACGACGATCTGCGCCGGGCTCAGGTTTTGCGCATCGGCATCGTAATCGCGCCGCTTGCGCACGCCGAAGAAACTCCAGAACACGGCGAGCGCGGCCTTGAGATGCCCCCTGTCAGCCATGCGGCGCCGCTTCCCGCCGCTCCGTCGCCTGCGCCTTTGTGCCGGTATCGAAGAAGGTATACGACAGCGTCACGGTATGCACCTCTTGATCCATTGCGGGATCCAGCACGAACAGCACCGGCATCCTGCGGCGCTCGCCGGCCGCCAGGGTTTGCGGAGTGAAGCAGAAGCACTCGATTTTCTTGAAAAATGCGGCCGCCCGCGCCGGGCCGTAGCTCGGAACAGCCTGTCCCACGACCGCCCGATTGCTGCTGTTGGTCACTTCGTATTCCACCTGCACCAGTTGGCCCGGATGCACCCTGAGGCTACGCTGCAGGGGTTTGAACTGCCACGGCAAAGCGGTATTGGTATTGGCGTCGAATTCCAGCGTCACCCAGCGGCGGGTATCGACCTGGGTGTTCCTCGCCAGGCTTTGCTCGTCCCCCGAATTGATGCCGGTGACCTCGCAAATCTTGTAATAGAACGGCACCAGGGCAAAGCCGAATCCGAACATGCCCAGCGTCGCCACCACGAGCTTGGTCAGGGTTCTGGCGTTGCCCATGGCCATGCTCTATTTCAGCCCGCTGTACAAGGTGAACAGAAACAGGCCGAGAGCGAACGCCGCCAGAATGGCGGCGGTACGGTATCTGCCGTTGCGCTTGTCCGTCATGCCTGCCGCGCCCCCGCTCATTTCACCGCCGGCGCAGTTTCAAAGGTGTGATAGGGAGCGGGCGACGGCACCGTCCACTCCAGGCCTTCAGCGCCCTCCCACACTCGCGCGGGCGCCTTGGCGCCGCCCTTGATCGCCTTCAGCACCACCGCCAGAAAAACCAGCTGGCTGAACCCGAAAACGAAGGCACCGACCGTTGCGATCTGGTTGAAATCGGTGAACTGCAGCGCGTAGTCGGGAATCCGGCGCGGCATCCCGGCCAGCCCCAGAAAATGCATCGGAAAGAACACGATGTTCATGCCGATGACCGACAGCCAGAAGTGCCATTTGCCCAGAGTTTCGTCGTACATGTGGCCGGTCCACTTCGGCAGCCAGAAATATATCCCGGCAAAAATCGAGAACAGTGCTCCCGACACCAGCACGTAGTGGAAGTGCGCGACGACGTAATAGGTGTCCTGCAGCTGGATGTCGACCGGAGCGATTGCCAGCACCAGTCCGGAGAACCCCCCGATGGTGAACAGGCAAACGAAGGCGATGGCGAACAGCATCGGCGTTTCGAAGGTCAGCGAGCCCTTCCACATCGTGGCCACCCAGTTGAACACCTTTACCCCGGTGGGCACCGCGATCAGCATGGTCGACAGCATGAAGAACAGCTGCGCCGCCACCGGCATGCCGACGGCGAACATGTGGTGCGCCCAGACGGTGAACGACAGGATCGCGATCGAGGCGGTGGCGTATACCATCGAGGCGTAGCCGAACAACGGCTTGCGGGAGAAGGTGGGAATGATCTGCGAAACGATGCCGAAGGCCGGCAGGATCAGGATGTACACCTCGGGATGCCCGAAGAACCAGAAAATATGCTGGAACATCACCGGGTCGCCGCCGCCCGCCGCGTTGAAAAAGTGGGTCCCGAAGTTGCGGTCGGCGAGCAGCATGGTCACCGCGCCCGCCAGCACCGGCATGGTGGCGATCAGCAGGTAGGCGGTGATCAGCCAGGTCCACACGAACAGCGGCATCTTCATCAGCGTGATCCCGGGCGCGCGCATGTTGAGGATGGTGGTGATGATGTTGATCGAACCCATGATCGACGACAGGCCCATGATGTGCACCGCGAGGATCGTGAGGTCGTACGAAACCCCGCCCTGGATGAACAGCGGCGGATACATCGTCCAGCCCCCCGCGACTGCGCCGCCCGGCAGCAGGAACGAGGACATCAGCAGGATGCCCGCCACCGGCAGCAACCAGAAACTCCAGTTGTTCATGCGCGGAAATGCCATGTCCGGTGCGCCCAGCATCAGCGGCACCTGCCAGTTCGCAAATCCGGTAAAGGCCGGCATGATGACGCCGAAAATCATGATCAGGCCGTGCATCGTGGTGAGCTGATTGAAAAAGTCGGGACGCACCAGCTGCAGGCCGGGCTGGAAGAGTTCGGCACGGATCAGCAATGCCATCGACCCGGCGGCAAACAGCATGATGAGCGCAAACCACAGGTAGAGCGAACCGATGTCCTTGTGGTTGGTGGTGGTCAGCCAGCGCATGATTCCACTGGGGCGCGCGTGGTGTCCGTGGGCGTCGGGGGCGTGGGCTGCGTCAGACATGGCTGGCTCTCCTCTCGATTGTTCACTGCGCGGCGGGGGCGGCGGCTTCGGCGGTTCCGCCGCGTGCGGCGGCGATTGCGGCGGGTTGCGCCGCGTCGCCCATCTTGTTGTCCCACGCATTGCGCTGGTAGGTCACGACAGCGGCGATGTCGGCGTCCGACAGCTGGCCGGCGAATGCCGCCATCGCGGTGCCCGGCCGGCCGTTCAGCACCACCCGGATGTGATCGGCAATCGGTCCGGTGGCGACTTTGGAACCGTTGATCGGCAGGAATGCACCCGGAATCCCCATGCCGTTGGCCTGGTGGCAGACCGCGCAATTGGCCTGATAGACCTTCTCGCCGCGCTCCACCAGTTCGGCGACTGCAAAGCTTTTGGCATTGTCGGCCGCAGCAGCGTGCGCGGCGCCCTGCTTCTTCGCCACCCAGGCTTTGTAGGCGTCTTCCGACACCACTTCAACGACGATGGGCATGAAGCCATGTTCCTTGCCGCACAGCTCGGCGCACTGGCCGCGGTAGGTGCCGATCCTGTCGGCCTTGAACCAGCTGTCGCGGATGAAGCCGGGGATGCCGTCCTGCTTGACGCCAAGCGCAGGCACCCACCATGAATGGATCACGTCGTTGGCGGTGATCAGCAAGCGCACGCGTTTGCCGACCGGCACCACCATCGGTTCGTCGACTTCCAGCAGATAGTGCTTCCCCTTGGCGGCGCTGCCGTCGATCTGTTCGCGCGGGGTGGCGAGGTTGCTGTAGAAACGGATTCCGTCGTTGAGGTAGTCGTAGCTCCATTTCCACTGGTAGCCGGTGATCTTGACGGTCATGTCCGGATTGGAGGTGTCCTTCATGTCGATCACCACCCTGGCGGCGGGATAGGCCATCCCCATCAGAATGATGAACGGAATCACCGTCCAGACGACCTCGACTGCGGTGTTTTCGTGGAAGTGGGCAGCCCGGTGGCCGAGCGATTTGCGATGTTTCAGCAGCGAATAGAACATGACGCTGAACACCGCGACGAAAATCCCCAGGCACACCAGCATGATGAGGTTATGCAACTGGAACACGTGGTGTGCCACCGAGCTCGCCGGCGCCTGCAGGTTGTACCCGTATTCGGCCAGCACCGGCTGGCTCGCCGCCAGCGCCGCCCCCCCCATCCCCGACCGCTGCCCCATGCTCTTCATCGCGTTCCCCCATCCTCTCGACTCTGTTATGTATAGTCGTTGTGGCGTGTGTTGCGCTTAGGCCTGCAATTTGCCGCGTGGCGGCCGGCTACGGCCGCGCCTCGTCGCCCGGTACTGTCCGGCCTCCGTTTCGCGGCCGTGCGAACCCAGGCGGAGGCGGCAATTTCTGCCGGGCGCACTGCGATCGCATGCCACGCGCAGCCGCGGGCGATCCGTTTCGCGATGCTCGCCACGGGTACCGGCATGCCATTCCGCCACGATCGTTTCACCCTGGAAGACGAGGCGTTTCCGAGTGTGCGTCAGCGAACGGCCGGGAGCGGAATGCAAGCGCATCGGCCGAGCCGCCTGCAGCATCTTCCGCGCCCTGCCTTTCCTATCGGAAACCAAGGCCAGCGTCTGCGGCAATATGTCGCAGACGGTAACACGGCGCCCACCAGCCGAACAAGCCGGAAGACAATGTCAAGCTTTTGATTTATATGAAGAATATCGTTATTAACGACTATTCTAAGACGCTAATTCTTTAGGCAGCGCCAGCCAGGGCGGCGCGTCGGTTGAACTGGCCGGATCGGCAATGAACGCCTGCACCCCCAGGCAGGGTCCCGGCAGGCGTGCGCGCAGGGCATCCAGGTTGGCCGCCGCTTGCGCCATCGCCGGATCGATGTGGTTGCCCACCCAGCCCGCCCAGGGCACCTGCCGGTCGGCTATCGACTCGGCCGTCAGCAATGCATGATTGAGGCATCCCAGGCGCAGGCCCACCACCAGCACAACGGGCAGCGCCAGCCGCTGCGCCAGGTCGGCCATGTCCTCGCGCTCGTTCAAGGGCACCCGCCAGCCGCCTGCCCCTTCGACCACCACCGCATCGGCTCTGGCGGCCAGCCGGGCGTATGCCTCGGCGATGACGGCCAACTCGATCCGCGCACCGGCCTGCTGCGCCGCGAGATGCGGCGCGATGGCCGGCTCGAAGGCATAGGGATTCACATCGCGCACGTCGGCCGGCACGTTGGCGGCCTGCAGCAGGGCCGCCACGTCCTCGTTCAGCCCGCCGGGCGCGCTGCCTGCCGACACTGGCTTCATCGCCGCCACCCGCAGCCCCGCCGCGCGCAGGGCGTGGATCAGCGCCACCGCCACCCGCGTCTTGCCGACGCTGGTGTCGGTGCCGGTGACGAACAGCCCGCGTGCCGTCATGGCAATCCCAGCGTGCGGCGGCGCTCGCCGATCTTGAACTGGATCACCTGGCGCCCGTCCTCGCGCTGCGTTTTGTCGCCTGCCCACGCATGGCCGTAGATCACTTCGAAGCTGGCCGGCAGACGGCCTTCGCGCCGCTGCGTTTCATACGCCTGCTCCAGCCGCATCCAGGCCGACTTGCCGAGCAGGCCGCGTCGCCGCGCCGTTGCCGCGTTGTGCGCGCCGATGCCCTTGAGGTCGCGCATCAGGGTTTTGAGATCGGCGTAAGTCAGCGTCAGCATCTCCATCTCCATCACCGGGCCGGCGAAACCGGCATGCATCAGCATGTCGCCGATGTCGTGCAGGTCGATGAACTGGTTGACGTGCGGGGCGTCGTCGATGGCGGCGAACGCCGCGCGCAATTCCTTCAGCGTGTCGGGGCCGAAGGTGGCGAACATGAGCAGGCCTCCCGGCGCCAGCACCCGATGCAAGCCCTTCAACGTGGCTTCAAGATCGTGCGCCCATTGCAGCGCCAGGCTCGACCAGACCAGGTTCATGCTGTTGGCCGCCAGCGGCAGGCGGCCCATGTCCGCGCATACCGCGTAGTGCTGCGGCGCGTTGCGCGGCAGCAGATGCGACAGCGCGCGCTGCGCCCGCGTCGGTTGCGGCAGCCGCGCGCGCGCGGCCGACAGCATGGCCGGGGCAATGTCGAGCGCGCAAAGTCCGGCAGCTGGGTAGCGCGCATGCAGATGCGCCAGGCCGTAGCCGGTGCCGCTGCCGACATCGAGCACCCGGTCCGGCTGCAGGGTCACGAAGTCGAGGCGTTCCAGCAGGCGGTCGCACACTTCGCGCTGCAGTACCGCGTGCGCGTCGTAGCTGGCGGCGGCGTGGTCGAAGGCGCGCCGCACTTCGGCGAAATCGAGTGCGGGTTCAGTCATGCGCAAACCGCCCGATTGCAGCGGCCACCTCAGCGGCGTGCGACAAGTGCGGCGCGTGCGCGGCACGGCAAAACGCGATGTGCCGTGCGCGCGGCAATGCCTCGGCCAGCCAGGCGCCGGCCGCCGGCGGCGTGAGGGTATCGAGCGCGCCGTGCAGTACCAGAACCGGCTGCGCCAGCTGCGGCAACTCCGCACGCAGATCGGTGTCGCGCAGCATCGCCAGCCCCCCCGCCAGGGCCTCGGCGCTGGCCACGGGTGCTGCCAGCAGCGTCTGCCGCAGCCGCTGCAGCAGCGTCTTCTGCCCCGGCATGCCGCGCGTCTGCAGGCTGAGGAAGCGCAGCAACGTGGCCTCCGGCTCGGCCAGCAGCGCCGCGCCGAAATCCTGCAGGTCGGCCGGCGCCATGCCGTGCGGCCAGTCTTCCGTCGCGACGAATTTCGGCGTCGACGCCAGCAGCACCAGGCGCGCGATTTTGTGCGGATGATCGAGCGCCGCGCGCATCGCCACCTGACCACCGAGCGACCAGCCGAGCAGGATCGTGTTGTCCGGCAGTTGCTGCACCAGTTCGTCGGCCCAGCCCCGCAGGGTGTTGCCGGCCGCGTCATCCCGTCCGCCGTGGCCTGGCAGGTCGAGCGCGCGCACCTCGAAAGCGGCCGCCAGCAGCACGGCCAGCTCGTCGAACACGCGGGCATTCATGCCCCAGCCGTGCACCAGCGCGAGGCAGGGTTTAGGCGACGGCATGCAGAGCCTCGACCAGCTGCGCGACATCGTCCGCGCTGTGCGCCGCCGACAGGGTGATGCGCAGCCGCGCCGTATTGACGGGCACCGTCGGGGTGCGGATGGCGGCCACCAGCAGACCGCGCTGCAGCAAGGCTTGCGACAAGCGCACCGCTGCGTCGTTGCTGCCGATCACGAGCGGCTGGATCGGTGTGTCGGACGGCAGCAGCACGCCGCGTTTCAGCCCGGCCAGGCCTTCACGCAGCTGGGCGACATGGCCGCGCAGGCGCTCGCGCCGCGCCCCGCCTGCCTCGATCTGGCGCAGGCTTTCCAGCAGGCACGCGGCCAGCAGCGGCGGCGAGGCGGTAGTGTAGATGTAGGGCCGCGCCTTCTGGATCAGCCAGTCGATCACGCCGGCATGCGCGGCCACCGCCGCACCCGCCACGCCGGCCGCCTTGCCCAGGGTGGCCAGATAGATCACGCGGTCGCTCGCCCGTGCGCGGTCGCTGAGTCCGCCGCGGCCGTCGTTCAGCACGCCGAAGCCATGCGCGTCGTCGAGATAGAGCCAGGCGTCATGGCGCTCGGCCAGGTCGAGCAGTGCATCGACCGGCGCCATGTCGCCGTCCATGCTGAACACCAGGTCGGAGACGATGAGCTTGTCCTGCGCGGCGCTCTTCGCCAATTGCGCTTCCAGTTGCGCAAGATCGAGATGCCGATAACGGGTGAAGGCCGCGCCGGACAGCTGCGCGGCGTCGACCAGCGAGGCGTGGTTGAGCTTGTCGCCGAACACTTCGCCGCGGCGCCCGAGCAGCGCGGTCAGCACGCCGAGGTTGGCCATGTAGCCGGTGGAAAACAGCAGCGCCGCGGGCTTGCCGACGAAGCGCGCGAATGCGGCTTCGAAGTCCTCATGGAAGCGGTGGTGGCCGGTGATGAGATGCGCCGCCCCGGCGCCGACGCCGCATTCGTCCAGTGCCGCATGCGCGGCCTGCACCAGCGCCGGGTCGGCGGCGAGACCGAGATAGTCGTTGCTGCAGAACGAGACGACGCGCTGGCCGTCGATCGTGACGCGGGCGCCCTGCGCGCCGTCGAGCAGCAGGCGGCGGCGCTCCAGATGATCGGCCTGCAGCGCCGCCAGCCCGTCCTGCAGACGGGTCAGCGCGGCGTGCGTCACAACGGCTGCAGGCCCAGGCTGTCGAACAGGCGCTGGTCGCGCTCCCACTCGGGGTTGCCGGTGGTGAGCAGCTTTTCGCCGTAGAAGATCGAGTTGGCGCCGGCGAGGAAGCACAGCGCCTGCACCGCGTCGCTCATCTGCTGGCGGCCGGCCGACAGCCGCACGAAGCTCTTCGGCATGCAGATGCGCGCGACCGCGATGGTGCGCACGAACTCGAGCGGCTCGAGCGCCTCGGTGCCGGCGAGCGGGGTGCCCTCGACCTGCACCAAGAGGTTGATCGGCACCGATTCCGGCTGCGGGTCGAGCGCCGCCAGTTGGGCGATCAGCCCGGCGCGCTGGGTGCGCGACTCGCCCATGCCGACGATGCCACCGCAGCAGACGTGGAGGTCGGCGCGGCGCACACGTTCCAGCGTGTCGAGACGGTCCTGGTATTCGCGGGTGGTGACGATCTCGCCGTAGAACTCGGGCGCGGTGTCGAGGTTGTGGTTGTAGTAGTCGAGCCCGGCTTCCTTCAGCTGCTCGGCCTGGCCGTCCTTCAGCATCCCCAGGGTGGCGCAGGTCTCCAGGCCCAGCGCTTTCACCTCGCGCACCATGTCGAGCACCGGCTCGAGGTCGCGCTGCTTCGGTCCGCGCCACGCCGCACCCATGCAGAAGCGCGAAGCGCCGGCCGACTTGGCCGCCCTGGCCGCCTTGAGCACGTCGTCGAGATCGAGCAGCCCCTGGTTTTCCACCCCGGCGTCGTAACGCGCCGACTGCGGACAGTAGCCGCAGTCCTCGGAACAGCCGCCGGTCTTGACCGACAGCAGCGTCGACAACTGCACACGGTTGGGATCGAAGTGTTCGCGGTGCACCGCCTGCGCCCGGTACATCAGGTCGGCAAACGGCAGTTCGAACAGCGCTTCGATCTCCGCCATGGACAGGCGGCTATGGGGTTGGGTCATGTCATTCATGGATTGTCGTCTCGTCAAATCGTCGGGCGCCGCGGGGGCCATTCGGCGGCCGCAGCCATGCGCGACCGTACACATCCCGCTACGCGGGTAAATCCTGCTTACGGCTCACGCCTCCACCTCGATGGTCATATCCGCCCACGGCTCGCGCGCGGCCCTGAAAATATCGAACAGCGCCCACGGCACGATGATCAACACCGCCAGCCCCAGCACCAGCATCAGGCCCCGCCAGCCGCCGAGCAGGCCGTAGAGTGCGGGCCCGATCACCATCAGGCTGCCCATCACGCCATAAAAGCGGTAGCCTGCCCATTTGTTGTAGTGCGCGGAGCGCGGGTTGGGATGATGGGCGATGCTGGCGTAGACGAAAATCGACGCGCCCAGCCAGATCATCAATGGCGGCAGCGACAGCACGAAAGGCAGGAAACCGACTTTCTGGCTGGCAAGCAGCTTGCCCAGGAGCATCGCGGTCAGCGACAGAATCATCACCGAAACGGTGATGATGTTGAACAACTGTGCGGCAAAACGGGAGGAGGCGGCGGGAATGAAATGCGCGGTTTTCATGGCCCGAATTCTCGGGGGTGGCGCCGCCCCTGTCAAATCCGGACAGGGGAAAAATTGAACATCAGCTCAATTTTTAATCACTTCGCGTTCCGCAAGGCGGCGCCGATCTACTCCGCCCTGAAGTCCCGTCTGGCGTGGAGCCGCATGCCCCGCGCCTGCCTGCTGTGCGGGGCCGCAGCGGGAAACCGCCACCTGTGTGGCGGCTGCCTGGCCGATCTGCCCTGGCACAGCCAGCCGCAGTGTCCGCAGTGCGCCACGCCCACGCCCGCCGGCCAGGTATGCGGCGCCTGCCTCAAGCACCCCCCCGCATTCGATCGCAGCTTTGCGGCGCTGGCTTATGCCTTTCCGCTCGACTGCCTGATCCCGCATCTGAAATACCACGGCCGGCTCGCGGTTGCGCCGGTACTGGGCGAGTGCCTGGCCCGCGCGGTGGCGTCCGCCCCCCGTCCCGACCGGCTGATCGCCATGCCGCTGCACGCGCAGCGTATCCGCGAGCGCGGCTTCAACCACGCCAGCGAAATCGCACGCGAGACGGCAAAGCGGCTCCGGCTTCCGCTCGATGTCGCCAGTTGCCGGCGCATCCGCGACACGCCGCCGCAAATGGGGCTGAAGCACGCTGCGCGGCAGCGCAATGTGCGCGGCGCATTCGCGTGTTCGGATAGCGTTCGGGGACTGCATGTCGCGCTGGTCGACGACGTGATGACGACCGGGACCAGTTTCGACGAACTGGCCGCGACGCTGAAACGGGCAGGCGCGCGCGAGGTGAGCTGCTGGGCGGCGGCACGCACGCTGCCGCCGCATGAGGAACGCCCCCGCGAAGAGGGCGCGGACAGGCGTTGAGGCGCCGCGGCCTCAGCCAGCCCGGGGGAATCCCTCCTCGATCGGCAGTTCCGGATCCTGCGACCATTCGTTCCACGAGCCGAAGTAGATCTTCACATTCTTGACCCCGGCCTCCTTGAAGATGAGGAAGGTGTTGGACGCGCGCGCCCCCTTGAAGCAATACAGGATCACCGGCGTTTCCGGTGTGATGCCGGCGGTGAGGCACTCGGCCAGCACCTCCTCCCTGGCCTTGAATACCGGGCCGGCGGCGCCGGGCTTCATCATGCGATACCACTCGATCCAGCGCGCGCCGGGAATGCGGCCTTTCCTGGGGCTGAAATCGCGGCCGTACGGCGACGAGCTCGCACCGATCCATTCGTCGACATCGCGCACGTCGAGCAAGGTCACCCCGCCGGCGTCCATCGCTGCCAGCACTTCGTCGGCGTCCACCATCACGTCGGCCGGGCCGCCCAGAGGGAACGTTGCCGGCGTCGGCGCCACCGTTTCGGTGCTGGTCGGCAAGCCGGCTGCCTGCCAGGCCTGGTAACCGCCGTGCAACACCTTGATCTTGGGATAGCCAAGATAGTTGAGAATGAAATAGCCCCGGCACGACTGACCGAAACCCGAGTCCATGGCGTCTTCGTACAGCACGGCGGTTTCCTTGCCCGACAGCCCCGCCGAGCCGAACATCTCGGCAAACTTTCCCTTAAGGACTTCAAGCCCCTGCGGATCGGAAGTCGCCAGATGGGTAAAAATCTCGCGCAGGTTCACTGCACCGGGAAGATGGCCCTTGGCATAGGCGGCGGGATCGCGGGTATCGATGATAACCATGGGCTCGTTCGCCATCGCGGCCTGCAGATCGGCGGGTTCAATCAGTACGCTCATTCAGTTCTCCTAGTCTGTAATGCAAAAAGCCTGCTTGGCGGCAAGCCGGACAGCGACAAGGCGGGCGTAGGCCGATGCGGGTCGAGCGCACGCGCAGCCATACACACAACCTATCGACAGGCCGCGAGTTTATAAAAAATATTTACGGGATTTCAGGGAAAGAAAATGTGCGCGGAGCGGTACGAAATACTTACGGAATCCTGCGACGCGCCCGGCCTGCTTCAGCTAGGCGCCGCCGCGCATCAGCCGTAGATTTCTTCCACCGCGAAAATACGCCGGTGTTCGCGCATGGCGTAGCGGTCGGTCATGCCGGCGATGTAATCCGCCACGGCGCGCGCGCCTTCCAGCGACTCGCGCGCCTGGTGTTCGGGCGGCAGCAGGCGCGCATCGCCGGTAAACGCGGCATAGAGGTCGGTGACGATGCGGCTGGCCTTGGCGCTCATCCGCGCGACCTTGTAATGGCGATACAGATGACGCAGCAGGAAGCGCTTGAGTTCGCGGTGTTGGTCGAGCAGCGCCGGGCTGAATGCCGCCAGCGGCGGCGCCGCGCGCACTTCGTCGATGCTGGCGACACCGCTGTTTTCGATGTTGATGCGGGTGGTGTCGACCAGATCGAGAATCAGCGTGTTGATGATGCGGCGCACCGTTTCGGTAATCGCGCGGCGGCCGTTCAGCGTCGGGTACAGCGCCCGAACCTCGTTCAGGTGGCGCGCGAACAGCTGCACCTCCATCAACTGCTCCAGCGTGATCAGCCCGGAACGCAGGCCATCGTCGACATCGTGGTTGTTGTAAGCGATCTCGTCCGCCAGGTTGGCGATCTGCGCTTCGAGCGAGGGTTGCCGCTTGTTCAGGAAACGCTCGCCGACCGCGCCGAGCTTCTCGGCATTGGCCTGCGAACAATGCTTGAGGATGCCCTCGCGCGCCTCGAAGGTGAGGTTCAGGCCGTCGAACTCGGCATAGCGCTCTTCCAGCCGGTCGACCACGCGCAGCGATTGCAGATTGTGCTCGAAGCCGCCGTGCTCGCGCATGCAGGCATTCAGGGCATCCTGGCCGGCGTGGCCGAACGGCGTATGGCCGAGGTCGTGCGCCAGCGCCACGGCTTCCGCCAGGTCTTCGTTCAGTGCCAGCAACCGGGCGATGGTGCGGCCGATCTGCGCCACCTCCAGGCTGTGGGTAAGGCGGGTGCGAAACAAATCGCCCTCGTGGTTCACGAACACCTGGGTCTTGTATTCCAGCCGCCGGAACGCGGTGGAATGGATGATGCGATCGCGGTCGCGCTGGAATTCCGAGCGCGGCGCGGCGGGGCCTTCGGCGTGCAGGCGCCCGCGGGACTGACTGGAATGCGCTGCGTAGGAAGCGAACGACGGTTCCATCAGATCTCCTTGGGTTTATCGGGGCGCGGTCAGCACTGCGTTCAATACCTCGGGCGGCACCTCGGCGGTGATCGTCGCCTCGCCCAGCCGCTTCAGCAGCACGAAGCGCATCCTGCCGCCCTCCACCTTCTTGTCGTGGCCCATGTATTCGAGATAACGATCGGCACCGAGATCGGGCGCGACGTCGGGCAGCCCGGCGGCGCGGATCAGCGCGCGAGTGCGCGCGACGTCGCCTTCCGCAATCCAGCCCATGCGCTGCGAGGTCTGCGCCGCCAGCACCATGCCGGCCGCCACCGCCTCGCCGTGCAGCCAGTTGCCGTAGCCCATGCCGGTTTCGATCGCATGGCCGAAGGTATGGCCCAGATTGAGAATCGCGCGGATACCGCCTTCGCGCTCGTCCTGCCCCACCACCTGCGCCTTGATTTCGCACGAACGGTAGATCGCATGGGCGATCGCCGCCGGATCGAGCGCGCGCAGCCTGTCCATGTTCGCTTCCAGCCAGGCGAGGAATTCGGCGTCCCAGATCAGGCCGTACTTGATCACCTCGGCCAGCCCCGCCGACAGTTCTCGCGCAGGCAGCGTCTTCAGCGTGGCGGTGTCGGCCAGCACCACCTTGGGCTGATAGAACGCGCCGATCATGTTCTTGCCGAGCGGATGGTTGATCCCGGTCTTGCCGCCCACCGAGGAATCGACCTGCGACAAGAGCGTGGTGGGAATCTGGATGAAGGGCACGCCGCGCTGGTAGCTTGCCGCCGCGAACCCGGTCATGTCGCCGATCACCCCGCCGCCCAGCGCGATCAGCGTGGTCTTGCGTTCGGCGCGCTGGGTCAGCAGCGCATCGAAGATGAGGTTGAGCGTCTCCCAGGTCTTGTAGGCCTCGCCGTCCGGCAGCACCACCTGCGCCACCGCCACCCCGCCGGCCTGCAGCGCCGCCGTCAACGGTGCCAGGTAGAGCGGCGCCACCGTGGTGTTGGTCACGACCATCGCCCGCTTCTGCGCAAGCTGCGGCAGGATCAGTTCGGGCCGGCTTAACAGGCCATCGCCGATGTGGATGGGGTAGGAGCGGTCGCCGAGGTCGACGGTAAGGGTTTGCATGGGAAAGCCGGGGAAAGGACGGATGGGCGGATTGTAACCAAAGCCGGCGCCGGTTTTCGCCGCAGACCGATGCGCATCGCGCCCGGCAGTGCGCGCGTGCCGGAACGCTGACGGAGCCTTGCAATACGGCCAACAAAGAATATCCACGCGGCACAGTGCTTGCCGATTCGTTCGCGAACTACAATATCCCGCCATGTCGAGCCTCACCGCCCGCCCCGAACAGCCGCCCATGCCGCGACGCCCGCCCCGGCGCCGCGGCATGCGCACGCCTATCCGCCCTGGACTCAGGGACCGCGCTTGCGGCAGATGCGGCATCGCCGCCGGCGGCCATTTTCCACCCATCGCCGGGATGCCGCCGGGTGGAAATGGCCGCATCCCCGCCCGCCTGCGGGGGCGCGCATGAGCCAAGGCCAGAGCATCCGCCAGGGCGCCGCCTGGATTTTCGCCAGCAATACCGGCAGGCAGATACTGGGGTTTTTCTTCGGCATCGTGCTGGCGCGTCTGCTTGCACCCGAAGATTTCGGCACGCTGCTCACCATCCAGGTTTTCACGGGGCTGGCGGGCTTCATTTCCGGCGGCGGCATGGGGCAGGCCCTGGTCAGAGCCAAGTCGGTCACCCGGGCCGACTATGACATCGTCTTCACTTTGCAGCTCATCATCGGCAGCCTCATCTACGCCATTTTTTTCTTCACCGCACCGCTGTTTGCCCACTGGTACGACAACCCGCTCTATACCGACCTGTTGCGGCTATCCGCACTGAGTTTCATCTTCCGGCCCCTCATCAACCTTCCGGGCAGCATGTTGTATCGAAACATGCGCTACAAGGCGCAAGCCTATGTGGGAGTGATTAGTCTGATTATTTCCAGTACGGCCAGCATTGTGCTGGCCTATCTGGGCTACGGCGTATGGAGCCTGATCTGGGGCGGCATCGTCGGCGCCTCCACCAACGCCATCCTGCAGATTCCCTTATCTGGCTGGCGTCCTGGGTTTTCGCTGGATTTCAAACGCGGACGCGATATTGCACGTTACGGCCTCCTGGTGTCGGCCAACGATATTGTTAACTATCTGCGCAACCAGGTCGGCATTTTCATCCTCTCGCGCACCCTGGGACCGGCCAGCGTCGGCCTTTACAACAAAGGCGAAAGCCTGGCCAAGATGCCGCATGCGTTCATCACGGGATCGGTCTATCACGTGCTGTTCCGCACCATGGCCGCCGAGCAGGACAATCTGGATAAAAGCCGCTACCTGTTTTTTCGCAGCATCGCGCTGGTGGCGGTCTATGCAACCCCCTTTTACATCGGCCTGCTGTGGCTGGCCGAGCCGCTCATCCGCGGCGTTTACGGCGAGAAGTGGGTTGCCGCGGCGGGCCCTTTGCTGATCCTTTCCTTCGCCTGGCCGTTCTGGCTGATGGACAATCTTTCCGGCGCCGTACTGGCCGCTCAGAGCTGGCTGGAACGCGAACTTCCCGTGCAGATCGCCACGCTTATCATCACCGCCCTCGCCATCGTCATCGCCTTGCCGTATGGCATCGAAGGCGTGGCCTGGGCCATCGTCGGCGTTTCCGTCTATAGCGCGTTCCATCTTTACTGGCTGGCAACCCGCTGTCTGCGGGCGCACATCGGGCACTTCTTGCGCGCCGTCGCCCCCGCGGCCTTGCTGAACACCCTGCTGGCCCTGGCGCTTCACCTCGCCGACCTGGGCATGCCGGACAGCCTTCGCCAGCATGATTTCGTCTACCTGGGCTGCATGGGCATGGCGGGAAGCCTGATATATGGACTTGCCTTTCTTTACCTGCCGATCGCTTCACTGCATACGGAGCGGCAACGCTGGAAAGTCAAACTCAAGCTGGCCAGCCTCCCCGCATGAACGGGCTCCCCTCCATCGCCCGCCCCCACCCGCCCGCCATTTCGGTTCTGGCTTGTTTTGCCCGGCGCGCTCGACCGGCGGCCCCAACCGGCTGCCGATGCATGCTTGCGCGAAAAAACCAGCCCCGATCCACGGGCCGGCAAAAATTCCAGGTTATGTGCTTCAATTCATGAGAAGTCGGACACCCCGTTAAGGCCCCCCATGCCCCCCCGCTTTGCCATCCTGTTCTGGTATTACAAATCGCCGGGGGTCTGCATCGACAGGGTTCGCCTGCTGCGCCGCCTCAATCCGGGCCTGCCCATCCTCGGCCTGTACGGCGGCCAGATCGACGATTTTCCCCGCTTCGAGCGTGCCCTCGCCCCCTGGCTGGACGACAACTGGGCTTATCGCGGCAACGGGGATGCCGAATGGAAATGGCGCCACGGCGACCAGATGATCAAGCTCTGGTTTCGCAACCGCGGCCAGGAATTCGAGTGGGATACCCTGATCGTCATGCAATGGGACATGCTATTGCTCAGGCCCGCGAGCAAACTCTTTGCAAGCCTGCGCCACGACGAGCTTTACCTGCCCGGGCTTCGCGCTTTGGACGAAATCGAATCGCGTTTCTGGTGGACAAAACCCGGCACCGAAGTGCACGACGATTTTCTCGCATTCAAGGCCTGGCTCGGCGAGCAGCATGGTTCCAAGCCCTTCCCCTTGTACGCCTGCCAGTTTTTCACAGCGGCCCTGCCGCGCAGCTTTCTGCAGCGCTATAGCCTGATCCCCAAGCCTGAACTGGGTTTCCTGGAATACAAGATTCCCGCCTATGCGAAGCTGTTCGGCAATCCCATGCGCGACCTGGCCAACCTGCCGACAGCTTGGTTCGGCAACCCGCCCCCCGGAAAACGCAGAACGCTGGCCACCACCAAAGCCGACATCCCCCCAAGCACCATCGCAGCGGAATGCCTGACCCCGGGCGGGGCGCGAATGTTTCACCCGGTTACCACCCGTTTTCCTTCCAGCCGGCTCGGCATTGCTGCCTGGGTTGGGCGGCAGGCAGTCTTCGCCCTGGCCCGCCGCTTCCGGCAGCATCTGGTGCCAGACAGGCTCAGCCGCGGAAAGGCCAGGTCGCCGTGAAAAAGCTTTTCGAACGGCTGCGCGCCAAGCCCCCCGTTTTCCCGCATGCGCGCCGGCGCTGCGATCTGGTCGTGGTGTCGGCCATCAGCGATGGCGAATGGACGGGCATGGAAGACCTGCTGGACAGTCTCGCCACCTATCTCGATTGCGACTACGAAACCGTCGTCGCCGACGACGTCACAACCGACGGCGCCTACGAACGCCTGCTCGATGCCGGCTGCTGGGTGGTGCGCAATCCCGAGAAGCTCTTTCTGGCAGGAAACGATCTCACGCTGAGACGCGCTTTCAGCGAAGCGCATCGGCTATTCGACGCCCCCATCTATTTGAAAATCGATCCCGACGCGCTGGTCATCGATGGCGGGCTTTTGGGCGCGCTCGGCGCTGCGTTCAGCGCCGCCCCCGGGATCGGCCTGCTCGGTACGTACCGGATCGACTGGAACGGCGAGCCGCGCGACCTCAGCTACTGGAAAGAACGCATGCTCCGTCGCCGCAAGGACCTGGGCAAACCCTACGACCTGGCGGTCCGCAACGGCTACCAGATCGGCGACGGCGTGCAGGGCGGCGCCTATGCACTGTCGCGCGACTGCCTGGACGCCATCGTCCGCCGCGGCTGGTTTCATGGCGCGGACGATTATCGGCCCTCCGGAATCAAGGGCCTGCATGTTGCCGAGGACAGCCTCATTGCCATGCTGACTTATGCGGCAGGCTACCGGGCAGCGGATATCGGCGGCCCCGGCCAGCCTTTCGGCCTCTGGGACATCGGCCTCCCGATGCCGCCGCATGAGCTGGTCGCACAGAACCGCCTGATTACCCACGCAATCAAGTATCGCGATCCCGATTCGCTGGAAGCCCGCGATTACTTTCGCGCCCGGCGCGTCGCCCGCAACGCCTCCCGCCGGCCATGACCCGCAAAACCGTCATCCTGTTCCTGAATCCGGACCCAAGGCGCGAAGCGGGCTGCAACCTCAGCCTGCTCAGCCTGATCATGGGGCTCGATCCCCGCTTTCAACCCATCGTCGCCACCCCCGAGCACAGCGCCTTCGCCGAATTGCTGCGGGAACGGCATGTGGAAACCGTCGACTACCGGATGAACAACTGGTGGTATCCCGGCCAGGAACATTTTTTCCGCAGCGCAGCCGGTTTCCAGGCCCGCATCCGGCATTTGGTTGAAATCATCCGCACGCGGCAGGTGAAGGTCGTCCACACCAATGCGGAATATGCATTTGAAGGCGCACTGGCGGCCGCGCAGACCAGGACCCCACACATATGGAACATCCGCCAGATCTTCGGCGCCGACATGGATATCCTGCGTTTTTTTCCGCTCACGCCCGACGCGCTGGGGGAGATCATGGCCGGCTTGTCCGACCGCATCGTGCCCAACTCGCAGCCATTGATCGGCACTTTCCCGGACAGCATACCGACAGACAGATTCCACATCATTCCAAGCGGCGTCAAGCTGGCGGACCCCGTGGACAAATCGGCTGCCCGAACCGCATTGCGCAAGCGCCTGGCGTTGCCCGAGTCAGCCCGGCTGATCGTCACCATGGGGCGCATCAGCCCCGAGAAGGACCTGAAGACGTTTATCGACACTGCCCGCGAACTGCTCCGCCGGCGGCCCCGCCAGAACCTGCATTTCGCCCATTTCGGCAGTGTGGATGACGCCACCTACTTCGAGGAGCTGCAGGCCTCCCTCGGCGGCCTGTCCGCTTCGGTCACGTTTGCGGGTGCAGTAGAGGCGCCGCTGGATAGCCTTCGCGGCGCCGACATCCTGTTATTCACCTCGACGTCGTTCGAAGGATTGGCGCGCGTCTGCATGGAATCCCTGCTCGTGGAACTGCCGGTCGTATCCACCCGCTGCCTGGGGCCTGAGGAATACCTGATCGACGGTGAAACGGCACTGCTTGCCGACCCAGGCGATGTCGGCAAGCTTGCCGACCAGGTCGAGAAACTGCTCGACCAGCCGGAGCTTGCCGTCAGCCTGGCGCAGGCCGGCGGCCGTCTCGTGCGCGAAAGATACGGCGAAGAACGGGTGTGCGCGCAGTGGATGGCGCTCTACGACACGCTGCTCAAAGCAGGGCCGCGGAACAGCCGCATGCCGTCTGCAACGGCCGAGGCGGCAATCAATCTGATCAGCCTGTGCGGGCAACTGGGCGAGCAGCTCCAGCAACAGGAGCGGCGCCTGCAGGAGGTGGAAAGGCTGACACGCATCATCGGCCTGCCCATCCAGGCAGGCAAACGACTGGCCAGGACGCTTTATCCTTTTTCCGGGAGGCGCAAGTGAAACCGGGGATTCTCGAAACGCTCAAGCGCAGTTACTGGAAAAAACGCGAGCAGTACGCCATCTGGCGGCGCCAATGCGCGCCGGCGGAAATCCGCCGGCGCGCGTCACTGCGTCTGCACGCCTGGCGGCATCCCGTCGTCGAGATCGAAGGCATCAAGCTATACCGGGGCAGCGGGCTGAGCATCCCGGTGCTGGAAAGCCTCAAGGCAGAACGCTATGAAACCCCCGAAGCCCGCATTGTCGGCCACGCACTCCAGGCCGGCGACATCGTCCTCGAACTGGGGACGGGACTGGGCTTTATTTCATCCCTGTGCGCCAAGCGCATCGGCAGCGACAACGTGTACTCTTTCGAGGCAAACCCCGCATTGCGGCGCGCGATCCTGAAAAACTACCGGCTCAACGCCCTGTCGCCGCGGCTTGAAATTGCGCTTCTTGGCGAAAAAAGCGGCACCATCACTTTCTATGTCATGAAAAACTTCTGGAGTTCGTCTACCATCAGGCGGCACCCCGCTGCCAGACCGATTCAGGTTCCGATGAAATGCTTCAATGACGAACTCGCGCGCATACGCCCCAGCTTCCTGATTATCGACATCGAGGGCGGAGAACGCGACTTCATCCGTTATGCCCGCCTCGAAGGCGTCCGCAAGGTCTGCATCGAATTGCACCCCCATGTCATCGGAAGCGGGGCGGTATCCGCAGTCGAGACGTTTTTCATCAGCCGGGGATTCCGCGAAGAGCCTGCAGTATCCGATCCCCAGCACAAACTCTATACCCGGGACGCCGCCCCAATGCTCGACCGATGATTGATCCAATCACCCGCCATCTTCATCGCCATGCGGGACAGCACGGTCCGATGATGTTGATGTATCACGCCGTCGCGCCCGGCAACGCGGTACCGGACTGGCCATGGGCCGTCTCCCTGCAGCGCTTCCGCGACCAGCTCGATTTCCTGGCGGCGGAAGGCTATGCCACGCCGACCATGGGCGAGTTGGCAGCCGCCCCCGGGCGGTTTCGCGGGCGCACTGCCGTCATCACCTTCGACGACGGCTACGTGGACAATCTCGCGGCTTGCGAAGAGCTGCAGAAACGGGGAATGCGCGCCACCTGGTTCATCGTGTCCGGCTGCATCGGACGCGAACCCGGCTGGCCCGCCGACGGCCGCCCCGGCGGGCGACTGCTCGACGCGGGCGAACTGCGCGAAATGCACGCTGCCGGCATGGAAATCGGCTCGCATAGCGTCCATCACGCGCGCCTGCCCGAAATCGGCGAAGCCTGCCTGCAGCAGGAGCTCCGCGATTCCAAGACGGCCCTGGAAAACCTCCTCGGCGCGGCCGTCTCCAGCTTCGCCTACCCCTACGGCGCGTGGGACGAGCGCTGCGCCGATGCGGTGCAACAGGCCGGCTACGCTGCCGCCTGCACCACCCGTACCGGCTGGGCGCTGCGCGACAACGATCCGTATCGGCTGCGGCGCCTGACCGTGTTCAACCGCGACACCCTCGGCAGCTTCGCGCGCAAGCTCTATTTCGGCAGCCACGACGTGCGCTGGCGGGACATTGCAGCCTATGCGCTGCGGCACCTGCGCGGGCGCTGATTCGATGCCAGTCCGCATCTCCATCGTCATGCCCTGCTACAACGCTGCGGCGCATTTGCCGGCCAGCATAGGCAGCGTGCTGGCCCAGACCTGCGGCGACTGGGAATTGATCGCGGTAGACGACGGCTCGACGGATGCCACGCTGGACTGGCTGCGTTCGCAAACCGATCCGCGCATCCGCGTCCACGCGCAGAGCAACCGCGGCGTCAGCGCGGCGCGCAACGCAGGCCTGGCGCGGGCGCGTGGCCGCTACGTGGCGTTTCTGGACGCCGACGACACCTGGGCCGCGGACTATCTGGACAGGATGCTGGCCGCATTGCAGGGCAGCCCCGGCGCGGTGCTCGCCTATTGCGGCTGGCAGAACCTGGGGCTGCCGGACGGGCGCGGCGCGCCGTTCGTACCGCCGGATTACGAGAATGCCGACAAGGCCGAAACCCTGTTTGCCGGCTGCCGCTGGCCGATTCATGCGGCACTGGTCAAGCGCGAGGCCGTGCTGGCGGCAGGCGGTTTCGATCCGGCGCTGAAAAACGCCGAGGACTACGCCCTGTGGCTGCGGGTGGCAACCACCGCGCCCATCGTGCGGGTGCCCGAGGTGCTGGCGTTCTATCATTTCCACGGCGGCGAACAGGCATCGGGCGACCATGCCCGCGCCGCGCTGCAGCACTACCAGGCGCAGTTGAAATATCTGGCCGCGCATCCGGCGTTGGGCAGCGCGCTCGGCGAATCGCGCATCCGCGAACTGACCGCGGGCGAACTGCTCAAGCGCGGCTACGCCCGTTACTGGCAGCGCGACCTGCCCGCCGCCCGGCGAATTTTCCGTACGGTGATGAAACAAGGCTATGGCACACTGCGGGACTGGAAATACATGCTGCCGGCGCTGCTTCCCTTGCCGCTCCATCGGGCATTGCTCCGCCGGATGGCGCGGGGCCAGCAGGCAAGGCCTTTGCCGGCAAGGACCGGGCAGGCCGACCCGCCCCGCGCGCCCGGCCAAACCGGGAAACGCAGCCTTGGTGAAGATTGAATGCTGATCACAGTTGCGGTGCCAACCCACAACCGCCCCCGGCTGCTGCGCGAGGCGCTCGCCAGCATCGTGGCCCAGACCCACCCGGAATGGGAAGTGGTGGTGGTGGACGACGGCTCCGCGCCGCCGGTTCCTGAATCCACGCTGCGCGAATTGCTTGGCGAGCGCTTCATCCTGGTTCGGCACGATCAGGCGCAGGGAATCGCCGCCGCCAAGAATGCGGGCGTCGCCGCTGCCCGCGGCGAAGTCGTGCTGCATCTGGACGACGACGACCTGCTCGCCCCCACGGCGCTGGCGCAGATTGCCGCCGCCTATGCCCGCCATCCCGGTCTGGAATGCCTGTTTATCAACGTCGAGCCTTTTGGCACCTATGCGCCAGGCACCGCTGCCAACCAGTCGCACGCCGTGTCCCGGCTGCTGGAGCGTGCGCAGCGCACCACGGATCGCGGCGTGGCCTTCTTCGACCGCAGGCTTTTCGCCGCGCTGCTCAAATCCGTTCCGATGGCGATGCAGCGCCCCGCCGCACGCAAGACCTTGTGGGATAGAGTCGGCCCGCTGCGCCGGGACAGCTACCTGCCGGAACCGGAATGGGCCATGAAATCCGCGCTGTTGTGCGAACCGGCGCTGCTGTTGCAGCATGCCTATCTGGCCCGCATGGATGGGCAGAACAATGTGTCGGTGCCCGCGCAAAAGGCAAAGCACATGCTCGCCGCCGTGGACATCCGCAAAACCCTGCTCGCCTGGATTGCCCGCAACCCCGCGCTTGCGGGGCGTGCCGGCGAGGTCAGGCACAGCCTGGCCGGCGTCTACTTCAACCAGGCCTACCATCACCAGCGCAGCGGCCATTGCAGGGCTGCCTGGCGGCCGCTGTTCGCCTCCTTCGCCACGCATCCGCAATGGTATAGCCTGCGCTTCGCCTTGCGCCTGCTGGCAAGCTGCATCAAGCGCCGCAAGGCCGATTGAGCATCCCCCGCACGCCTGTGCCGCGACACGGCGGGGCTATGGCACACTGCGAGACTGAAAATATGCGCCGCGCGCCGGGCTGCTCGACATCCCGGCACGACGGCGGACCGGACAATGCGACAGGGAAGCGCAGACAATCGATGGACAACTTTGACCCCGCTCTGATCTCCGTCGTCATGCCCTGCTACAACGCCGCGCCTTATGTGGAAGAGGCGATCGAATGCGTGCTGCGGCAAAGCTACCGGCACGTCGAGCTCATCGTCGTGGACGATGGCTCGCACGACGCCTCTGCGGAGATCGTCGCGCGGCTGGCGGACGGCAATCCTGAGCGCATCAGCGTGCTGCACCAGACCAACAGCGGCCCCTATGCGGCGCGCAACCACGGGCTGTCGCATGCGCGCGGCAATTTCGTCGCCTTCCTGGATGCCGACGATTACTGGCACCCCGACGCACTGCGTCAACTGCACGCCGCCCTGACGCAAGCCCGGGCCGATGCGGCCTATTGCGGCTGGCAAAACGTGGGGGAGGCCGCCGTCAACACGCAGCCCCACATCCCGCCCGATTACGCCGAAACCGACGCGGCCGCCGCATTCCTGCAATCCTGCCCGTGGCCGATCAATGGCGTGCTGATGCGGCGTCAGCTTATCGACACTTTGCGCGGATTTTCGGAACGGCTGCCCACCGCCATGGACTACGATTTATGGCTGCGCATGCTCACCGTCCGGCCCGTCGTGGTGCGCGTGCCCGAGGTGCTGGCGTTTTACCGGCGCTACCCGCGCGGCGATGCGCATATCCCGCGCTGGCGGCAGGTGTTCGACGCCATCGCCGTGCGGGAGGAGTTTGTCCGCCGCCATCCCGCGCAAATCGAGCATCTCGGCCGTGCCGGGCGCGACGCCCGGGTCTACGGATCGCTGCTGCCCGAGGCCTATCGCTGCCACTGGCGGCGCGACACCGATTCCTCGCGCCGCCTGTTCCGGCGCGCATTCCGCAAGGCCGACTGGAAGGCGCGCGACGTCAAATACCTCCTGGCCAGTTTCTTGCCTGCACCGCTATTCGAATCGCTGATCCGGGCAATCGATACCCGGCGCAGCACGCGCAACTCCATCTGAAGCGTCGCCATGCCCGTGCTTACCTTCGCCTTTTGCACCTATAACCGCGCGGACCGTCTGGAAAAACTCGTGGCGGCGATGCGCGCGCAAGCCTGCCCGATACCCTTCGAGATCCTCGCGATCAACAACAACAGCACCGACGCAACGGCCGCCATCCTCTCCCGGCTGGAGCGCTTGCCGGGGCCGACGCTGCGCTGGGTGAACGAGCCCGTGCAGGGGATCGTGGCGGCACGCAACCGCGGCATCGCCGAGGCGCTGGACAGCGACATCCTGGTCTTCATCGACGACGACGAGACGCCGCTGCCCGGCCTGCTCCAGGCAGCGGCCGACGCCATCCTGAACGAAGGCGCAGCGTGCGCGGGCGGCCGCGTGGAGATGGACTTCACGACCACCGCGCGGCCGCGCTGGCTCGAGGACGATCTGCTCGGCTTTCTCGCCGCGGTCGACCACGGGCCGGAACGTTTCTGGATCGAGGATGCCGGCACCCCCATCTGGACCGCCAACGTCGCGTACGACATGCGCCTGTTCCGCGACGACCCGGCCTTGCGCTTCGACCTCCGCTACAACCGCGAAGGCAAGGATATCGGCGGCGGCGAGGATGCCATGATGCTGCGCGCCCTGCTCGACCGCAAAGCCCGGATCCGCTATTGCCCCGAGATGACCGTGCTGCACGCGGTCGAATCCTGGCGCCTCACGCGCAGCTATTTCATCAAGCTGCATTACCGGGCCGGGGTTCGCCATGGCCGGTTTTCCCTGCCACGCTACCCCAGCCTCCGGCTTGGCGTCCCGCCTTTCATGCTTGCCCAGTTCATCGGGCACTGCGGCCGCACCTTGAAGCTGGCGCTCAGCGGGAAACCGGGCCTGATCCGCCAGGCGATGAATGCCGCCCATGCGCTGGGCAGCCTGCAAGGCTACCGGAACCGTTCCGGTACATGAGCATGATCGACGTCGCCATCCGCTTCGACGATCCGTCAGCCGTCAGCGACCATGCGCTCGAACGCGCGATATTGCATGCCATGGCCAGTCACGGCGTCTGCGCCACCTTCGCGACCATCCCGCATGCCGGACAGCATGCCTTGTCCGCCGACGATGTGCCCCACCTCGTCGAGGCCCGCCAGTCCGGCAGGCTGGAAATCGCCCAGCACGGGTTCAGCCATGAATCCCGCCGGCCCGGGGGCAGCCTTCCTTCCGAATTTGCCGGCCTCGATCGTGCGGCGCAAACGGACAAGATCACGGCTGGCCGGAGCACGCTCGAACAGGTCTTCGGGGTGGCGATCCGGGGATTCGTGCCGCCTTTCAATACCTTCGACCAGGTCACCGCTTCCATCCTGTCCGACCAGGGCTTCCTCTATCTTTCGGCGGGCGGCGAACACGGCCCGGCCGAGTCCGCCCGCCTCGCCCAGCTGCCGCGCACCTGCCAGATCGCCGTGCTTCGCCGCGCCCTGTCCGAAGCACGCCGGCGGCCGAACGGCGACCTGGCGGTCGTGGCCGTCATGCATCATCGCGATTTGCGGGAATCCGGATTGGCCGATGCGGCCCTGACCCTCGAGAATCTGGCGGAATTGTTCCAGTGGCTCCGGCAGCAATCCGATGTGCGATTGAACACCTTGAGCCAGTTGGCTGCGCGTCACGACGCACGCACCTGGTACAAGGCGGTGCGACGCACTTGCTGGGTGCAACGGCGACATTGGCGCATCCGCTCGGTCTTCCCGCGCTACAGCCTCATGCCCCACGCCCTGTTCAAATACGTTCGTTTGACTGGAATTTCCACGTGACCTCGTCTTTCTCTCTCCCATCGCGCCGGCAAGGCCCGATCTTCATCGCCGGCGTACCGCGCTCCGGCGCCATCGCGCTGCAGCGCCGGCTGCATGGCAAGGCAGCGACCCGTTTCCGGAAGCGTACCCGGCGGGCACTCGCGTGACCGCGCTCACCGTCCTCATCTGTACCCACAACCGGGCAGACCTGCTGCAGAAAGTATTGGCATCGCTCAACCGCGCCCAACGCCCGGCCATGCCGGTGCAGATCCTGGTGGCGGCCAATGCCTGCAGCGACGCCACGGTAGCGCAGATGCGGGCATATCAGGCCCAACAATCCGCCAACCGCTGGCTGCCGCTGCGCGTGATCGAGGTCCCCACGCCGGGGAAGTCGCATGCGCTGAATGAAGCCATCCCGCAGATCGAAAGCGGGCTGATCGCCTTGGTGGACGACGATCACCGGGTGGACGAGAACTATCTCGCGGCCATCGAACAGGCCGCTGCGGCCTGGCCGGATGCGGGTTTGTACTGTGGCCGCATCCTCCCCGACTGGGACGGCAGCGAGCCCGCGTGGGTGCACGACGAAGGCCCCTACCGCATTTATCCACTGCCGGTGCCGCGCTACGACCAGGGCGACGCCCCCCGAGCCGTCACCGCCGAGCATGGCCCCATACCGGGCGGCGGCAATCTGGTGGTGCGCCGCCGCGTGTTCGAACTGGCCGGCCAGTTTTCCACCGAACTGGGCCCGCACGGACACGACCTGGGCGGAGGCGAGGACAGCGAATACGTGCTCCGCGCCCTGGCGCGCGGAGAGCGCTGCCAGTACGCGCCGGACATCGTGCAGCACCACTACGTCGACACCGAGCGGCTTCGGCTCGGCTATCTGCTGAAAAAGAGCTATCAGCGCACCCGTTCGACCGCCCGCATCCACGGCGGCGGATCGGTTCCGCTGTATATGTGGCGCAAGCTGGCCGAGTATGGATTCCACAGCCTTCTTAGCCTGTCATGGGCCAAGCGGCGGTTCTACTGGGTGCGCACGGCAGCGGCGCTGGGCGAGATACAAGGCCGCAGCGAATCGGGGCATCGCGGCAAACGCCTGGCCCTGCCGCCCGACCGCGGCAGATTGCTCACCGAGGTACTGGCGCTCGTCACCGCCGCCAGCGGCTTGCTCGCCTGGCTTGCCAGCGGCGACGCCCGCTGGGCCGGGCTGCTGCCGGCACTGGGCGCAGCGGGGCTCGGCACGACGGCTTTGCTCGCCAAATCGCTGCTCGATTTTTCGCAGACCGGGCCCCGCATTCGCGCGGAAGTGCTCACCCACTACCGGCGCTACACCCTGTTCGCGCTGGCGCGGCTGTCGGCGTGGGCGTTCGCCCTGATGCTGTTCGCCGGCGGCGCGGGGGTGCTGCTGTACTTCATGCTCCACATCGTGGCCGGCACCCGCTGGTCGGCCGGCCTCGCCGCCGCCGCCGCCCTGCTTGGCATCCTGGGCGGCTTTATGCTGCAGTTCATCCGCACGCTGCGCTTCAATCCCGGCCTGCTGGTGGCGTCGATGCATTACCGGACCAGCCGCCTGTACCGCCTGTGGCAGTGGGCGACGCCGACGCGCATCGCGCGCCTGCAGTCGCTGGGAATGGGAATGGCCGGGCTGCTGCTGGCGGCGGCCTCCTGGCAACTGGCGAAGGAAAACCGGGTGGGCGACCTGATGGCGCTGTGGGCGGGCGCGCTGTTCTTCGCCGGCTCGATCGCGTGGGCCGGCTGGCAGCCGCAGGCGCGCGCACCGCGCAAGCGTCCCGCCCGCGCGCCGGATGCGCCGCCCAACATCCTGATGATCGGCTCCGACACCTTGCGCGCCGACCGCCTGGGTGCGCTCGGCTACCGCCGCGCGCTGACCCCGCATATCGATCGGCTGGCTGCGAGGGGCGCGCTGTTTGCCAACTGCTATGTGCCGTGCGCGCGCACCGCGCCGAGCCTGATTTCCATGCTGACCGGCGCCTGGCCGCACACGCACGGCATCCGCGACAATTTCGTCGACGACGAGGGTACGCGACTGAAAGTCGATGCCCTGCCCACGCTGCTGAGAAAAATCGGCTACCGCACGGCGGCGATCTCCGACTGGTGCGGCGCCGACATGGGCAAGTACTCCTTCGGTTTCGACTACACCGACCTGCCGGAAGACCAGTGGAACCTGAAATACCTGATCCGCCAGGGGCCGAAGGATTTGCGCCTGTATGTCTCCCTGTTCACCCATAACCGGCTGGGACGGCTGTTCCTGCCCGAACTGTATTACCTGGGCGGGGTGCCGCTGACGCAGCCGCTGGGCAAACGGGCGCGGCGGCTGGCGGCACGCCTGGCGCAAAGCGCGCAGCCGTTTTTTCTCAATGTGTTCTATTCCACCACGCATCCGCCGTTCGCCTCGGAATGGCCGTGGTACACGCGTTTCGCCGACCCCGCCTATGCCGGCGAATCGAAGTTCGCGATGGCGCGGCTGACCGATCCGTTCGAGATCATCCGCCGCCAGGGCGCGCCCAAGGAGGAATTCGACCTCGACCAGATCATCGACCTGTACGACGGCTGCGTGGCGGAATTCGACGACGAAGTGGGCAAGATGCTGGCGCATCTCGAAACCTGTGGGCTAGCCGGCAACACGGTCGTCGTCGTCTACTCCGACCACGGCATGGAGTTTTTCGAGCACGATACCTGGGGGCAGGGCAATTCCGCGGTCGGCGATTTCAGCCCGCGCATCCCGCTGCTGATCCGCGATCCGCGCCGTCCTGCGCGCGGCACGGTGGACAAGGTGGTGCGCTCGATCGACCTTGCCCCCACCCTGCTCGAGCTTGCCGGCGCCCCGCCCGTCGCCGCCATGGACGGGGTGTCGCTCGCCGGATGCCTGGCGGCGGATGGCGCCTGTCCCGAACTCGACGCCTTCAACGAAACCGGCATCTGGATCGCGGACATTCCCGGCCTGCCGGATACGCACCTGCGCTACCCCGGCCTGCTGGAACTGATGGAGGTACCGGACCGCGCCAGCGGCACCCTGGCGATCAAGCCCGAATACTGCAGGGCCGTCCTCGCCGCCAAGGATCGCATGATCCGCCACGGCCGCTGGAAGCTGGTGTATCAGCCGCTGGACAGCGGCCATGTACTGCGGCTGTTCGATCTGCAGACCGATCCCGCCTGCCAGCACGATGTATCGGAACGGCACCCGCAGGTGCGGACCGATCTATGGGCGAGATTGCAGGCGTTCGTGCAGGCGTCGGGGCAGCGGCCCGGCGACGCTGCTCAATCCGGGCAAAACCGGCAATAGGGGTTGGTCGGCGAACCGATCTTGGGCGCGCCAGCGGGCTCCGCCGCTGGCGCCGCTGGCGTCTCGGCCACAGGCGCGGCCGCAGCCGGCTCGGCCGCCGGGGCGGGCGTCGCCGGCCCGTCCGGTTTGGCCGCCGCGGCCTCGGCCGGTGCAGGTTCGATGGGGACGGGGTAGGGCAGCTTGCCGCCCAGTTCGGTGTAGCGGCGCTGCAGGCTTTTGGCGTCCGGATTATGGCGCAGGCCTGCGGTCACCGTTTCCAGCGCCTTGCCGCGGTTTTTCTGCTGGTCGTACAGGTCCGCCAAGGTCATGTAGGCGCGCGGCAGCCTGGGATTCATTTCGATCGCCTGGCGCAGGTTGCCGACGGCCTCGCCCGGTTTCTGCATCATCGACATCGCAATCCCGCGGTTCATCAGCGCCTCCGCCCGTAAGTAGAAGTCCGGCTGGGTGTGCGTCAGGATGTAGTCGAAGTTGTTCACCGCCGCGCCGAGCACGCCGCGCCGGTCCTTGGCCGATGCCATGCCGCGCGCCCGGTTGACGAAATTGAGTCCGGCGCAGTAATGGTGGACGTGAATGAAGTCGCCGCCCATGGTGCTTTTCCAGGTTTGGAACGCCGCCGAACGCTCGTCGAAACGCGCTGCGCAGTAGGGCGGAAGCGTGGCCATCTCGGCCTTGCTGGGCGCCCAATCGGCCGCTGCGGATTGCGCCATCGCGAGCCCGGCGCCCAGCGCCAGCATGTTTTTCCTGAAGTGCCGCATCGCCAATTTCCTTTCGCCCTGTTGTTCAATGAAGTCGGGCATCACGCTGCCCTGATTTCGCGCACGGCCAGCCAGTCGAACAGGGTGTCCAGCCCGCGCCAGCGCACGCTGAGCAGCTCGGGATAGCGCGGGTACAACGCGCGCACATGCTGCGGCAGAGACTCGAAACCGGCGGGCTGAATGGCGCGCCCGAGCATTTTGTTCTGGTAGCCGCGCACACTGTAGCGCACGCGCCGGCGGAAGTATTTCTTCCATTCGCGCGGCAGCCAGGGAGACACCGAGTCGAACGCGAACCCAGCCTCGCGCGCCACCACCACCCTGGCGTTGTCCCAGCGCGCGTCGCCGCGCAAATCCCATTTCAGCATCGCCCCCATCAAGGCATCTTCGCCGATGGTGCCGACGGGCATTTTGATGGCCTGGGCGCGGATGCGTTCGACGAAGCTGCCGCGCAGCCCATACAGATTCCCGGCGATGCCGTTGTCTTTCAGCATGTCGCGCTGAAATGCGGCCACGCCGCGACCGCTTCGGGGCAGCGCCGATGCGCCGTTGGCCTGCGGATGCAGCGCCAATGCCTGCGCCATGGCGTCGAGCGAACCCGGCGTGGCGCGCACGTCGCCGTCGATGAAGAAATAGTGCGCCGCGCCGCGCGGCGCGACTTCGTGCACGAACACATTCCAGGCGTTGGCCTTGTCGCCCAGCGCGATCGACACCAGGTGCACGCCGGGATGGCTGGCGCCGTATTCGCGCACCAGGGCTTCGGTGCGGTCAGTGCAGGCGTTGGCCAGTACGTAGCATTCGGCGGGATGGCCGGCGGCGGCCCGCAGGCTGTCGAGGCAGGCGACGATGTTGCGCGCCTCGTTGTGGGCAAAGACGGCGACCGGCCAGGTTGTTTTCGCTTCAGTCATCATGCATCCCGTTCAATGTGCGGGTCTTGTCGGCGACGCGTTCCCAGGCAAATTCGCGCTCGACCCGCTGCAGCGCGCGCTGCCCCCATTCGAGGGTCTGCGCCGGCTGCGTCAGCAGGCTGCGCAGACCGTCCGTCACCGCCTCGACCGAGGCGCCGTCGACCCGCAACCCGGTTTCGCCGTGCAGCACCGCCGAACCGGTGCCGCCCGCTGCGCCTGCCAGGCTCGGCTTGCCGCAGGCGGCCGCCTCGATGAAAACCATGCCGAAGCCCTCATTGTCGCCGTTGATGTCGCGGTTGGGCATGGCGAACACGTCGCAGGCATTCAGCCAGCGCGGCAGATCGGCGTCCTCGACCGCGCCGATGCGGTGGGCGATGCCCTGCAGACGGTGTTCCGCGATCAGGCCGTCGAGATAATCGGCGTCCTCGCCGATTCCCGCGATGACATAGCGCACCGCAATGCCTTCGCTGCGCAGCCGCGCCACGGCGCGGATCGCCTGGTCGAAGCCCTTGCGGCGCGACAGCCGGCCGACCGAGAACACCAGCTTGTCGGCGCGGCCGATCCCCAGGCTTGCGCGCAGATCCTCGGCGTCCAGTCCCGGCCGGAACACCGACACATCGACGCCGGGGTAAATGACGGCAATGCGGGCCGCGGCGACCCCCATGGCAAGCAGGGTGGCGCGCGTATGCTCGCTATTGGCGACGACCCGGTCGGCATGGCGCAAGGCAAACCGCATGGCCTTGTATTTGCCGCCGCTCCCCCAGCTGGTGAGCTCTTCGCCGTGGGCATAGACGACCACCGGGCGCAAGGTCAGCCGCGCCACCGCCCACGCCGCCAGCCCTTCGGGCAGTGCGCGGAAGGCATGGATCGCATCGAAGCGGTGGGCCAGCGCCAGCGCCAGCGACTTGAAGAAAAAGCGCGCATACATCGCCAGCGACTCGGGGCGCAGCCAGGCCACGCGCTTGAGGTTCAGGCGGTGGATGGTGTTGGGGTGCCGCGCGTCGACCGCCGCCGCGCCCGGCACCTCGGCGGTGACGATATGGATGTCCTTGCCGCCGAGGCGCCGGTACACCTCGGCCGCCCACACGGCGGTGCCGCCCTTGGTCGGCAAAAACAGCTCGGTCAGCACCAGCAGGCGGTTCAAGCGTTCACCCTTTCAGCATCGACAGCACGTTGCGCAGGCTCTGCCAGCCCGGGCGCGCCGCCAGCGAAGGCAATACGGCGCCGAGCGCCGCCGCCCGCTGGCCGTTTTTGCTCAAGGCGCAGCCGAGGTTGTAGCGGGCATTCTGCATCCGCGCCGCCACCCCTTGCCTGACCGGCGCCGGGAAATTTTCCGCCTGCAGCACCAGATCGGCGAGGGTGCGCACGTTTTCCCGCTGCGCGGCCACCGGATCGCGGCGGGTGGCGCTGCCGCCGTGGATCACATAGACGCCGAGGCTCCGGCAAATCACGCCGATGCGGCGGCTGCCTGCCAGCAGCCGGGTAAGGAAATGCACGTCCTCGCACACCTTGAAGCCGACCGGATAGCCGCCCAGTTCGATGAAGCGGGCGCGCGGGACGGAAAGCGTATGCGTGTCGCCGAAATGGTCGGCCGCGAAGGCGGCCATCTCGGTCGGGGTTTCCATCACCACCCGCAGCGCGCCGGCGGCCTTGGCGAGCAGCAGGCGCCCCGACGGGTGCTGCGCCATCGAGGTGCCGAGCAGGCCGCCCGCCGCATCGCGATATTCGTAATCGCCGGTCAGGCAATCCAGCGTGGCATCTTCGACGATCCATTCCGCATGCAGCCTGATGCGATCGTCCGCATACCAGTCGTCGGCGTCGAGAAACGCCAGCCAGTCGCCGCGCGCGGCCTCCGCACCGGCGTTGCGCGCCGCCGCGACGCCGCTGTTGTTTTGCCGGATCAGGCGCACGGCGCCGCCGAACTGGCGCGCGACCGCGGCGGTGGCATCGGTCGAACCGTCGTCGACCACGATGATTTCGTGCGCCGGCCAGCTTTGCGCCCGCACCGACTCGATCGCGCGCGCCAGCGTGGCCGCGGCGTTGAACGCGGGAATGACGACCGAGAAACGCGGCGTCATGCCGCCCGCTCCAGCCAGGCCAGCGGCAGCGCCAGGCCGCTCAGCCGCGCCACCCGGCGAAAGCGCGGAATCTCGTCCAGGCGGGCACGCCAGGCGGCGAAGCGCGGCAGCAGCCGGGACTCGACCCAGGCCGGGTCGCGCTCCCGTACGGCGCGCGCCAGTTCGAGCGGCGAGAGAAAGCGCAGGCCGGGGCTGGCGGCGAGCGCGGCCGTCAGCCCCGTTTCCAGGGCGGCGAGGCTGGCGTCCGGCGCCTGCAGGAAATTGAAGCGATGGGTTTCGACCAGGCAGGCGCGGCCCTGCCGGGTGCGCGCCTGCAGGCCTTCCAGCAGACGCTGCGGCGGCTGGCCGAGCGCCGGCTCGAAATACACGTCGCGCACCAGATAGGTCGGCCCCGCGGGCGCGCGCTCGCCCGTCAGCATCGTGGCATCCACGCAGCCGGGTTGCCCCCTGGCGTTGCGGCAGGTGGCGCGGCGGCCCGGCGTGATGACGGCTTCGATTCCCGCCTGCGCCCAGGCGGCCTCGACCGCGTCGTTCCAGACAAAGGTGGTGGCGACCGCCACCTGCGGCGCGGCGCCGAAAATGGCCCGGTAGCCGGCGGCCTCGGCTGCGGCGGCTTGCCGGATCGCGGCCGCCGCCAGCGCGCGCGACGGCAGGGCGGAGGCGTCGACCCAGCGGCTTTGCAGATGCGCGGGCAAGTCCTCGGTTGCAGCGGGCTCGACTGCGGCGAGCCAGGCGCGCACGTCCGCATCCGCCTGCGCGGCGGCCAGCAGCGCCGGCGGCCAATAGTGGCACTGGCCATGCAATTGCGGCGCAAACACGCCCGCTTCGATGCCGTCCATCATCGCTGCCCGGACGGCATCGAAGCGGGCATCGGCAAGCGTCAGCGCGTGGTATTCCGCGCAGCCGGCCGCGGCGATGCGCGCGCCGTCGGGCACTTCCAGCACCACCCCCAGCGTCATCACGGCCGGCCGGCCGCTGCGATCGCGCACGCGCTGCAACGACGCGGCCAGGCGGCGCAATGCGTCGGCCTGCGCCGGCGGTCCGGCGCCCCAGTCGTCGCTTTCGATGATGAGCACCGGCTGGCGCAGCACCGGCTCGCGCCAGCGCGCGGCGAGCGGCGCGGCAAACGCCAGCAGCACGCCCGCCCACACCAGCAGCAGCATCGCGAAAGCGAGCGCCGCCACCGTCATCGATATCCCATCCGGGCAGCCACCTCCGCCACCTGCGGCAGCACCCGCTCGATTTTTTCCCGGTTGCGGCCGTCCTTCCATTTATCCAGCCGGATCTCGGAAAAGGCGTTGTAAGGGATATCGAGCACCTCGGCGCAATGCGCCTGCAGGCGCGCATCGAAGGCCAGCCCGCAGCCTTCGAACAGGCGCCGGAAAGTGGCGACCGGGTCGCGCAGAAAGTCTTCGTAAAACACCTCGACCCACTGCCCGGCGGGCACGCCGGCCCTGGCATCGAGAATGGCCTGGTTGATGACGGCATACTGAAACGCGGCGACCTCCTCGACCGGCGCGTTGACGTAATTGCGCCAACCCTCGGCAAGAAAAAAACACCACTCGCGCAGTTGCCCGTTTTCCACCGCCACCGTCGCCGGCAGACCGTTCGACCAGGTGGCGAATTCGTCCGGCTTTTTCCAGCCCTCGATCAGGGAATTGAGATTGTCGCCCGGGCTGCGCTTGACGAAGACGAACACGGCATCGGGAAACAGCGCGCGCAGGTAGGGCACGCACAGGCCGTTCTGGTTGTTCTTGTCGACCCAGCGGTGGCGGCCGGTCCAGCGGTAAAAGTAACGGCTGACGGCAGCGCGGTCCGCCGGACTGGCATCGCCGGCGTCCAGCCCGTGGGTATCCCAGTTCTTGTCGGCCAGCGGGTGCAGGCCGGTCCAGTAATCGTGCGTTTCACGTTGCAGGCTGCCGATTTCGCGCGACTCGGACAGGGTCTTGTAGACCAGCGTGGTGCCCGCGCGCGAGCAGCCGACCACGATGATGGGCCGCTCCGCCGGGCGCCGCGACACCCCCCAGCGCACCCCGCGCAGGCCGCGCCGCAGCCGGCGCGCATGGAACGCCAGCGTTTTGGCCACCTTGTCGAAAAACTCACTCAAACCCAAGCGCTTTCTGTCGTCATCAATCGGATGCCCGCGGCCCAGGATTCGTGTCCGGCGGCAAGCTCGTTTATATTGGCGGACATTATCCCGTATCACGCAGACACAACACACCATGGATGGCATTTTTGGCTGGCTGGGCGATCACGGCGCCCATCAGGATCTGATCCGGCACATGGGGCGCGCGGCCTGCCTGTCGCCGGAGGGGCTGCTGCACCAGCACAGCAGCCAGGTGCTGGGGGTGGCAGCGTGCTCGCGTTTCGGCAAGGCCGACATCCACGTTGAAAACGGTCTCGCCGCCGCGCTCTACGGGCGCCCGCGTTTTCTGGACGACGAACTGGCGCTGATCGCGCGCGACCAGAACCCGGCCATGGCAGTCGCGTACGGCTGGATCCGCTTCGGCGAAAGGCTGCCGACGCTGATGCACGGCAATTTCGCTTTCGCGGTCATCGAGCCGTTGAAGAAAAAAGCCTGTCTGGTGCTCGACCGCGTCGGCGCCGAACGCCTGTGTTACGCGCAACGCGGCGGCCATCTGGTGTTCGGCAGCAGCGCGCAGAACGTGGCCGCCCACCCTGCCGTTGGGCGCACCATCGATCCGCAGGCGATTTACGATTACCTGTATTTCCATACCCTCCCCGCACCGCGCAGCCTGTATCAGGGCGTGCGCAAGCTGCTGCCGGGGCAGATCGTCACCCTGAAAAACGGCGCGCTCAGCAGCGGCTTTTACTGGCAGGCGGACTACGCCGCGGTCGACGCCGATTTCGACAGCCACCGCCGCAGCTTTCGCGCCATCCTGGATCAGGCGGTGCGCGACGCCGACGCGCCCGCCACTGCCGCGTTTCTTTCCGGCGGCACCGACAGCTCCACCGTGGTCGGCGCCCTCACTGCCGCGCGGGGCGCCGCGGTCGACACGTTTTCCATCGGCTTCGACGCCGCGGGATTCGACGAGATGGAATACGCCCGTTGCGCCGCCGAGCGTTACGACAGCCGGCGCCACGAGTACTACCTGAAGCCGGCCGATATCGTGACCGCGATTCCCGTCATCGCGCGCGAATACGACGAACCGTTCGGCAACGCCTCGGCCGTGCCGACCTATTTCTGCGCCCAGGCGGCGCGCGAGGCGGGGTTCGAGCGCATGCTGGCGGGCGACGGCGGCGACGAAATCTTCGGCGGCAACGTGCGTTACGCCAAGCAGCGCCTGTTCGAGACCTACGCCCGCCTGCCGGCTTTGCTGCGGCACGGGATGATCGAGCCGCTGACGCTGCTGCCGGGCCTGTCCGGCCGCTTCCCGCTTGCCAAGCTGAAAAGCTATGTCGACCAGGCCAAGGTCGGCCTGCCGCTGCGGCTGGAGTCCTACAACTTTCTGCATCGCACGCCGCTCGAACAGATTTTCGCCGCGGACTTCATCGATGCCGTCGACCCCTCGGTGCCGGGCGCCGCGCTGAGCGAAGCCTACGAGCGCACGGCGTCGGACCATTACATCAACCGCATGATGCATCTGGACCTGAAATTCACCCTGGCGGACAACGATCTGCGCAAGGTGGGCACCATGACCGAAGCGGCGGGCATCGAGGTGCGTTACCCGCTGCTCGACGACCGTCTGGTGGCCTTCGCCAATCACCTGCCGGTGGATTACAAGGTGCGCGGGCAGAAGCTGCGCTGGTTCTTCAAGGAAGCCTTGCGCGACCTGCTGCCGGAACAGATCATCAACAAGACCAAGCACGGCTTCGGCCTGCCGTTCGGGGTATGGAGCACGCAATACGCCCCGCTCGGCGAACTCGTCGGCGACAGCCTGGCCGACTTCAAGCAGCGCGGCTGGATCCGGCCGGCGTATCTCGACCACATGCTCGCCATGCAGCGCGGCCCGCATGCCAGCTATTACGGCGTGATGATCTGGCTGACCATGATGCTGGAGCAGTGGCTGCAGGCCAACGAACACTGAAACGCATAGCGCCGTGCAAGCTCAGAAATCGAAATAAATGAATTTCTGGCTGCTGCCGCCGAAGACAATGACGGCGAGCACCAATCCCGCGTAGGCCGTGCCGCGCAGCGTGAAGTGCAGCGTCTCCCAGCGTTGCAGGCCATGCTTCAATCCCCGTTCGATTTGCGGCTCCAGCAAGGCGAGCAGCAGGCTGCCCCATACCAGCAGCTGCACATAGCTGCGCACCGCGGGCGCTTCGGCCGCGCCGCCCAGGCCGAGCATGGCGGCCGCGACGAGCCACGCATCGTGAAACGTCGGCGCGCGAAAGAACACCCAGGTGATCCATACCAGCGCCAGCGTCAGCGGCCAGCCCAGCCAGGACAGGATGCGCGAAGCGGGCGAGCCCGCCATCACGCCCACCCTCGCATACAGGTTGAGCAGCAGGCGATGCAGCACCAGGTAGGCGCCGTGCAGGAATCCCCAGAACACGAATGTCCAGGCCGCGCCGTGCCACAACCCGCCCAGCAGCATCGTGATCATCAGGTTGGCCAGGTTGCGCGGCAGCCCGCGCCGGTTGCCGCCTAGCGAAACGTAAAGGTAGTCGCGCAGCCAGCGCGACAGCGTGATATGCCAGCGCTGCCAGAACTCACGCACGCTGCGGCTGCAGTAGGGATGAAGAAAGTTGCGCGGCAACGCGACCCCGAACGCCAACGCCAGGCCGATCGCCATTTCGCTGTAGCCGGAAAAATCGAAATAGATTTGCAGCGCAAACACCGTGGCGGCAAGCCAGGCCGTATAAAAATCGAGCGTTTCGGGACGACTGAAGAGCTCATCGGCCAGCGGCGCCAGGTTGTCGGCAAACAGCACCTTCTTGACCAGGCCGGCCATGAAAATCAGCGCGCCCAGCTTGATGTCGCGCGCCTTGAGCGGTTGCAGGTTTTCCAGCTGTTCGACCAATTCGGACGCACGCAGGATGGGGCCTGCGATCATGTGCGGAAAGAAGGTGACATACAGCCACCAGGCACGGAATGAAATGCGCCGCGTCCATTCGCCGCGGTAGACGTCGATCATCACCGACAGCATGTGGAAGGTATAAAAGCTGATGCCGAGCGGCAGCGCCCAGTCGCCCCATCCGGGCGGCGCGCCGGGCAGCGGCAGGTCCAGCCAGGCGCCCAGCCCGAGCAGGTTTTCCAGCACCATGCCGAGGTATTTGACCACCCCCAGAAAACCGAGGTTGAGCGCCAGCCCGGCCACCAGCAGGCGCTTGCTGCGGCGGGCCGACAGCGCGGAGTAGATCAGATAGTTGAGGCTGACCGACACTGCCAGCAGGATGAGGTATGCCGGTTTCCAGGAGGCATAAAAAATCAGGCTGCCGGCCAGAACGACGGCGGCGCGCTCGCGGTAATTGCGCGCACCGGCATAAAACAGCAGCAGCACGGCAAAAAACAGCAGGAAAGTCGGCGAACTGAAAACCATGGCCGGTCAAACCCCCCGCTCTGCAAGCAGGCGCCCCAGTTCGGCGCTGTAACGTTGCGCCCCGCGGTTGTTCAGGTGGCCGGCATTGACGAATTCCGCAGGCGCGTAGCCGGTGGCGATGGGCAGCACGGTCACCCCTCCTTGCCGCAGCCGCGCCAGCAGTGCGCGATAAGGCGCAGCCGCCGGGCTCGCGTCGAAAAAGGCGGAAGGGCGATCGCGCAACGGCGGAATCGCAACGAATACGCGAACCCCCCGCGCTTGCAGAAGATCGATCGTGCGCCACAAAAAGGCCTCGACGCCGGGCGCAGGCGGCAGCTGGGCGGCCGTTTCCTGGCGCACCAGCTGGATCCTGTTCTGCGCGGCCCCGAAACCTGCCCGATAGCCAAGATGGAGCGCCGCCGCACCGCCTACCGGGTCGAGCGAACGCACGCTCGCCTCGATGAAACGCAGCGCCTTGTCCGGCTCGCGCAGTTGCCGCAGATTGCCGCTGTAAGACCACAATCGCAGATAGCTGCCCAGCCAGTCCCGATAACGTCCGGTTTCCCACAGGGCGCGGCGATCGGCCAGGAACCCGACATAGCCCAACGAGTTGTCCTCCTGCAAGGCGCTCTCGTCCAGCCCCAGCACGACGACTTGAACGCCCTTTCCACCCAGCAGGCCGCGCGCATCCAGGCGCCGGACCTCGCCGTGGTAGACCAGCGCATTGGCGCCGGGCAGGCCAAGATTGAAACCCTGCCGTCCGCCATCCGCCCATGCCCGGCTGAACGTGCGCGGGTCCACGCCATTATCGATCCGGCTGTTGCCGAGGAACAGGATCGGTGGCGGGTTGCGCTCCACGTACTGCAGCTTGTCGTACGCCCGCCCCAAGGCGAACACCGCGCGGAACTGGTGGATCATCCGCTCGCTGTGCAGGGCGGACTCGACCAGCCCCAGCAGCAGCAGCGCCAGCCAGAACGCCCCCCCCAGGCCAGGCGGCAGACGTAGACGGGGCCAATCCACGGGAAATCAGGATCCCGGCCCGATACGGGCCTGGTGAAATTGGCTGGAAGGATGGAGGAAGCGCCCGCTTGCGGCCTGGTTCGCGGCAGGCGCTGCATTGTCCAGCACCCCCGAAAACTTTGCCGCCAGCACCAGGACGATCATCAAGTGGTAGGGCAAGTCGAAATAGCCCATTCCCAGGAATGCGCCGCCTGCGGCATAGCCGACCAGGCTCACCTGGATCATGGCGGCCAGGTCGGAAGCCCATTTCCTGTCGGGGTCGTTCTTGCATCGCACAATGATCTGCCGCGCCCGAATCCAGGCCATCAGGCCCAGCAGCATGAACAGGCCGAACCCGATGAACCCCTGTTCGCCCATGATCTCGAAATAAATGCTGTGCACGTCGCGCACGTTGAACGGGTCGGGGGCGTACTGGCGGAAAACCGGCGGCCGCCACATCTCGAAGCCGCCGCCGGTGATGCGGCTTTTCGCCACATTGAACGCGGTGTGCCAGGCGTTGATCCGTCCCTGTGCGGACTGGTCCTGCTCGTAGGTCTCGATTGTGTTCATGCGGTCATACCATGCCTGCGGCATGACCGATGCCATGATGCCCACGGCCACCGCCATGTAGATTCCGGTGACGATCTTGTTGCGGCTTTTCAGCCACAGGAACAGCCCCATCGCCAGCATCGCCACCAGGCCGCCGCGCGACTGGCTGCCGATAGCCGCGACGCCGGTCAGCACCATGGCGCTGGCCAGCCCGATGCGGACCCACTTGCGGGTTTCCTGCAGGTGCAGATAGCGGATGAGCGGAATCGCCATCACCAGCGCCAGCGCCAGTTCGTTGTTGCCCCCGATGAAGGTTCCGGCCGGCCCCTGCACCCGGTAGGCGCCGCCGTTGAGGATGGTGAAAATCCCGCCCTTGACGCCATAAAAGCCGAACGACAGCGCGATCACCCAGATCATCCAGTGCAGCTTGTGGCGATCGGTGATGATGAGCGCGGTGAGGAAGACCATCAGCTGGATCTTCCATACCTTGTTCCACTGCAGCCAGGCGGAATCGGAATAGAACGCGAAGAAGGTAGTGAACAGCATCCAGCCGATAAAGATCAGCAGGACGATGGTTTCCCGCGTCCATGGCATCTCTTTTTTCTCCTTGGACGCCATGAAAGCCACGATGGTGACCAGGCCGACGATCATGGAGAACGGCAGATCGTAGGCGAATCCCCACGCCAGCCGGTGCGGATTCATGTAGCCCAGCCACGACCACAGCAGGATGCCCAGCCAGGGGCGCTTGAAGACGAAAGGAAGCAGGCCGAAAATCAGGCCGGTAATGAATAAATCTCTCATACGGATTCGGTTTTCTGCGTCATCGGTGGAATCGTGATGTCCGCCATATCCATCATCAGGGCATCGGCATTCAGGGTACACAATTGCGGCGCATCGCGCAGGGCCTGCCCGCTCCCCGCCGGGCGCCGATCGCGCCTGATCCGGGCCTGCGGGCGCCGGGACTCGCGGCGCATCGGCAGTTCGAACCAGGCGGCCGGTTTCATGCGCGCGATTCAGGCCACGGCTTGCGCCAGTGCGCCGTGCAGGGGGACGTGGCTGACGACGTAGCGGTGTTTGCCCGAGGCTTCCGGCGCGATCGTATCCAGCAGCTTCAGATCGACGACCAGCGTGGCGCCCAGGCGCGCACGCAATCCATGCAGGATCGCCTCGCGCGCCGCGTCGTTCCAGCGCGCATCCGGCACCACCTGCACCTCCAGCCGGTCGACCGCGTGCTGGATCAGCTTGAACTGGCCCACGCCGGGGATTGCGCGCAGCACGTAAATCACCGCCAGCGCATGCATGATGCGGCCGTCGGCGGCGACGATGAAATCGGTCTGCCGCCCCACCACCGCGTCCAGCACGGCGAGGCCGCGCCCGCCGGGATCGGACCGCCCCGAACGCCTGACCACGTCGCCGGTGCGGTAGCGGATGAATGGCTGCGCCGCCGACACCAGGCTGGTGATCACCGCCTCGCCTTCCTCCGCCGGATTGCCCGCCGCATCCAGCACTTCGACGAGATGCGTCTCGCTCATCTGCAGCAGCGACCCGTCCGGCGCCTGCAGCGCCATCAGCCCGGCATCGCGGGCGCCGTACTCGACCGAGACCGGCACCCCGAACACGCGTTCGATCAACTCGCGCTGATGCGGAAACAGCGGCTCGCCGGTGCTGCTCACCACGCGCAGCGCGGCCAGTTTCGGCCGGCTGCCGCGCGCTTCGGCATGGGCGGCCAGCAGCGCCAGGCTGCTGGCGTAGCCGTAGATCGCCTGCGGATTCCATGCCTGGATCGCCCGCAGGTAATCGTCCATGCGCGCGGGCGACATCTCGAACGCATTCAGCAACAGCTGGTTGACCAGGCGGTCGCGCAGGGATTTGATGCGGTCGGTCTTGTTCAGCTCCACCGGCGCGCCCCACAGGTACACCTCGCGCTCGCCCGGGTTGACGCCCCACCAACGGCGCGCGCGCAGCCGCCCGGCGGCGTCGGCGGCCTGGCGTGCCCGGCCGAAATAGAAAATCAGCGGCTCGCCGCTGGAACCGCCGGTGGTGTAGGGGAACACCCCGCCCGGTACGCCGCGCCACACCAGCCGCTCGACGTTGTCGCGCGCGTCGCGCTTGTCCATCGTCGGCAGGCGCGCCAAGTCGGTCAGCAACACCGCCCCGGCCCTGACGGCATCGGCCAGCCCGGCGGCCTGCAGCCTGGCCGCGTGCCACGGGCTGTGCGCCAGGGCGCCTTGCAGCAGCACGTTGAGATGCCCGGTCTGATAATCCAGCATCTCGCTGCGCGACAGCCACTGCGTGCGCTCCAGTTCGGCAAGCACGGCGAAGGTCGGCCGGTGCATCGCCGCCTCCTGGGCGCGAAACACGCCGCGGGCGAGCCAGGCGGGAACGCTCATGACGGCGCCCTCCGGGATAGCGCCCTGAAGCGCTCCAGCAATTCGTCGCACAGGCCGATCACGGCAGGCGCAATGTCGGGCGGGCTGCGCCGTTTCACCGACCGCGCGTGGATGCGCGCGGCAGTCGCGGCATTGAAGCCGGGCAGGCCGAGAAAGTCGTATATCGCAGCGACTTCGCGCAGCGGCTGCTGCACCATGTCTTCATAAAAAACGACGCGCACGCGCGCATCGGCGGCCAGTTGCTGTTCGAAAAACAGCGCATTGCGATAAAACCACATGACGGCTGCCCCCTCCGCTTCGCTGGCCTCCGGGCGATACAGCGCGGCGAGCAATTCACGGGTGGCGGGCGACATGCCGCGTCCGCGCCAGTCGCTCGCATCGCCCTGCGCCAGGCGCTGCCATTGCGGCACGAAATTGCCGAAGGACTTGATCGCCGAGTTGACGCTGTCGCGCCAGTCGCGCACGACCCACAGGGTTTTCGCGGGCGCGAACGCATCCATCAAGGCCTTGACGCGATCGAGCTCGCACAGCGCCTTGATCACGAAAACCGGCGCCGGGCATTGCATCGCAAGCTGCCGGATCACGGCCGGATCGCGCATCTCGTAGCGCTCGAACGCACGCGGGTCGGTCTCGTGGAACACCCGGGTCATCGCGCTGGCATCCAGCACGTCCATCAAAAGATTGGTGCCGGAGCGCTGCATCCCGGCAACGAACACATGCTGCGCGAGCGGGCGCGGCAGCACGCGCTGGCGCAACGCCTTGGCGTGCCGCCACAGCGCATGCCGGATGCGCACAGGCAGGCTGCGGGCGTCGTGGCCGGTGGCGGGTTGGGGCTGATTTGTCATTTGGCGGCTGCGGCGCTTGCTTGAATCGATTCCGGCGATTCCGCCAGCACCTGCTCGAACGCGCTCAGCAGCTGCGCCACGCGCTTGTCCCACTGGTTGGCGCGGGCGTATTCGAGGATCGCGGCGCGATTCCAGTCCGCATTCAGCGCGGCGTCCAGCGCCTGCCGCAAGGCGGCCGCGTCGCCAAACGGCACCACGCTGCCGAGTTCGGCACGGCAGACCACCTCGGCATTGCCGCCGACGTCGGTGGTGACGACCGGCAGGCCGCAGGCCATGGCCTCGAGAAACACATTGGCCCAGCCTTCGTTGCGGGTCGCCAGCACGAACACGTCGGATGCCGACAACGGCCACTTGAGCTCCTCCGGCGGCAGCGCGCCGAGAAAGTGCACGCGCCCGGCCAGCCCCAGCCGCGCAACCTGCGCATCGAGTTCGGGGCGCAGGTCGCCTTCCGGGCCGCCGCCGCCGACGACGAGGTAATGCAGGTCCGGATGGCGCATGAGCAGCGCCGGCAGGCAGTCGATGACGCGGTGCATGCCCTTGCGCTCGACCAGTCCTCCCACCGAGATCAGCACGCGCGCGCTGGCCGGCAGCTCGAACCTGGCGCGCGCGGCGGCCCGCTCGACCGGCTGGAAAATTCCGGTATCCACGCCGTTGCCGACGACTTCAGTTTTCTCGTCGGCGGCGCCAAGCTCGAGCGCCAGCCGGCGCAGGGAATCGGACACCGAGAACACCCGCGTGGCGGCCTTGAGCGTGCGCGCCAGGCGCGGACGCAGCACCGGGTTGCGGCTATGCGGCACTTCGGTGCCGCGCAGGGTGACCGTCACCGGCAGGCCGAGCCAGCGCCCCAGCCGGACCGCAGCCTCGCCGTCCGGGTAGGCAAAGTGGGCATCGATCAGGCGCGCGCCCTCGGCCCGGAGACGGCGCAGCAGGAAAAAGCTGCCCAGCGCCATCGCCATGCCGTCCAGCCGGCGCAGCAGGCCGGGCAGCGCCAGGAAACGCGGGCGATACACGCGGATGCCCTGCTGGATTTCCAGCGCCGGCGCCGGCGGACGGTAGCCGGGGCGCAGCCGGCGGATCAGCGACTGCCCGGGAAACCACGGCTGCGGCGAGACGACGCAGAGCGGCCGGTGCTGCGCCACGCGGAACATGCGCTCGCGAATGAACAGGCCGGCGCCAGGGCGTGCCGCGCTGGGGAAGAGCGAACTGAACACGACCAGGCCGGCCCGGCGCGGCTCGACTCTGCCCGCCTCAGCCAAGCGCCGTCTCCATGCCCGGTTTCACGAGGCTGCCGTACACGTCCCGATAGCGCGCCACGCTGGCCGCCCAATTGCGTTCGGACTCCACGAACTGGCGGCCGTTGCGCTTCATGCTGTCCCAGCCCTGCTCGCACTTCAGCAGCGCCACCACCTTGCTGGCGAGGTCTTCCGCATTGCCCGCCTGGAACAGCGTGCCGGTCTTGCCGTCCTCGATCAGTTCCTTGTGGCCGCCGACATCGGACGCCACCATCAGCCGCCCCTGCGCCATCGCTTCCAGCGGCTTCAGGGGCGTGACCAGCTCGGTCAGCCGCATCGGGTGACGCGCATACACCAGCACGTCGATCAGGTCATAGTAGCGATTCACCTCGCCGTGCGGCACCCGCCCGGCGAACACCACGCGCTCTTTCAGGTCGAGCGCCATCACCTGCCGCTTCAGGGCCGCATCCTGCGGCCCGCCGCCGACCAGCAGCACCTTCACGTCGGGCATCTGCCGGAGGATCGCCGGCAGCGCGGCAATCAATAGATCCAGCCCCTCGTAGGCGTAGAACGAGCCGATGAAGCCGAGCACGCGGCTGGTGCCGAGGCCGAGCTTGAGCTTCAGCCCGGCGTCGGGCTTGCCGCCGACGGCGAATTGGTCGATGTCGACCGCATTCGGGATGACGGTGATCTTGCCGCGCGCAATGCCGCGCGCGACGAGGTCGCGGCGCAGGCCTTCGCAAATGACCGTCACCGCGTCGGCGTTCTTTACCGCCCAGGTTTCCAGCGCGCGCGTCAGTTTGTAGCGCAGGCTGCCTTCTTGCGTGCTGCCGTGGTCGACCGCGGCATCCTCCCAGAATGCACGGATTTCGTACACCACCGGAATGCCCAGCTTGCGCCCGACGCGTATCGCCGGCACCGCGTCGAGCACCGGCGAATGCGCATGGATGACGTCGGGCTGCAGGTCGCGTGCCAATCCCAGCAGGCGCTTTTCTATCGCGCGCATCACCGCGAACGGGTCGCCGCCCGGCAGCCGGGCGAGCAGGCCGGACGGTTTCGGGGTGCGGTAAAAATGCAGGCCGTCGGCGTCCTCCTCCGGCACGCTGCAATCGATCTGCTTGGGGCCGGACAGGTGATACGTTTCCCAGCCGAGCTTGCGCTGGTTGCGCAGGATCGCCGCGCTGCGGAAGGTGTAGCCGGAATGCAGCGGCAGGGTGTGGTCGAATACGTGCAGGATCCTCATGCCGCCTCGCGCTGCGTGTCGTCCATGCCCAGCACCTGCGCCAGGAAAGCGTCGAACATCAGCACCGTCCACAGGATCACCGAATAATCGCGCTGACCGGATTGATGGGCCTCGACCGCCTTGCGCAGAAAATCCCGATTGAACAGGCCGGTGGAAGCCAGCCGCTCGCCCAGCACCACGCCGCGGATGGTGGCGGCCAGCGGGCCGCGGAACCAGGCGGCCAGCGGCACCGAGAATCCCATTTTCCTGCGGTACAGCACGTCGCGCGGCAAATACGGTTCCATCGCCTTTTTCAGCAGGTATTTGCCCTCGGTGCCGCGCAGCTTGAGATCGGTGGGCAGCCCCGACACCCAGCCCATCAGCTCGTGGTCGAGCAGCGGCTCGCGCACTTCGAGCGCGTGCGCCATGCTGGCGCGGTCGACCTTGGTGAGGATGTCGCCGGCCAGATAGGTTTTGATGTCGAGATACTGCACCAGCGACAGGGGATCGTCGGTGGGCGCCACCGCCGCATGGCGGCGCAGCACTTCCACCGCCTGATAGCCCTGCAGTTCGCGCCGGAACGACGGCGAAAACAGCTGCCTGCGCTGCGCATCCGACAGCAGCGAAACGCCGTGGAAATAGCCTTCGACCGTATCGCGCGCCAGCGCCTCGAAGGTGGTCTTGGCGCGCAGTACCCTGGGCGCCCAGTCGGCTTTCGGGTACAGCCGGCCGAGCGCGCCGAACAGCGGGCGGCGCAACGCGAGCGGCATCGCCGCGCGCATGCGCTCTTCATAGCGGAACCAGCGATAGCGCCGGTAGCCGGCGAAATGCTCGTCGCCGCCGTCGCCCGACAGCGCGACTTTCACGTGCTTCCTCGCCAGTTCGCACACCCGGTAGGTCGGCAGTGCGGACGAATCGGCATAGGGTTCGTCGTATACCTGGGCGAGCTTGCCGACCAGGCTGAAGTCGTCGGCGGCGACGGTTTCAACATGATGCTGCGTGCGATAGCGGTCGGCCACCTGCTGCGCATACTCGACCTCGTTGAAGGCGGGGTCGTCGAAGCCGATCGAGCAGGTGTTCACCGGCGTGGCCGACTGCGTGGCCATCATCGCCACCACCGCGCTCGAATCGACGCCGCCCGACAGGAACGCGCCGAGCGGCACGTCGGCGATCATGCGCAGGCGGACCGATTCCTTCATCCGTTCGACCAGCTCGTCCATCGCGCCGGCCTCGTCCTTCACCGCCACCGGCGTAAAAGGCATGTCCCAATACTGCCTGGGCAATGCGCGCGCCTGGCCGCGTTTGAGCGTGAGCGTGAACCCCGGCGGCAGTTTGTACGCGCGCTTGAAAATGGTGCGCGGCTCGGGCACGTAGCCGTAAGCGAAATATTCCTCGACCGCCAGCGGGTCGATGTCGCGCGCCAGGCAGGGATGCGCCATCAGCGACTTCAGTTCGGAGCCGAAAATGAACTCGCCGCTGTCGAGGAAGGCGTAATACAGCGGCTTGACGCCGAAACGGTCGCGCACCACGAACAGCGTTTCCTGCTTGCGGTCCCACAGCGCGAACGCGAACATGCCGCGGAAGCGCGCGACGCAGGCTTCGCCCCAGGCCTCCCAGGCGTGGACGATGACTTCGGTGTCGGAATGGGTGCGGAAGACGTGGCCGAGCGCTTCGAGTTCGGGCACCAGTTGCTGGAAGTTGTAGATTTCGCCGTTGAACACCACCACCACCGAGCCGTCTTCGTTGAACAGCGGCTGCTGGCCGGTGGACAGGTCGATGATAGACAGCCGCCGGTGCCCCAGCCCCACGCCGGGTTCCAGATGCAGGCCGCCTTCGTCGGGGCCGCGGTGAAACTGGGTTTCGTTCATGCGATGCAGCAGTTCGCGCGAAATCTCGTTCGCGCCGCTGGTGTCGAAAATGCCGGTGATGCCGCACATAGCTTGTCGTTTGTCCCTGTTGCTGTCGAGTTTTCAGGCTGCCTGACGGCGCCCCAGCGTTCGATCGTATACCCTGGCGTAGGCCTCGGCCATGGCCGCAATGCTGAAGCGCTGCTCGGCCTGCCGCCGCGCCTGCCCACTGTGTTCGGCGATGCGCGCCGGCGAGTCCAGATAGCCGAGCAAGGCCTGTGCCATGTCGTTGACGTCGCCCGGCGCCACCAGCATGCCGTTGACGCCCGTCTTCACCAGTTCGACATTGCCGCCCACCGCGGTGGCGATCACCGGGAGGCCGCTTGCCTGCGCTTCGAGGACGGTATTCGAGATGCCCTCGTTCTTGGAGGGCAGCACGAATACGTCGAACGCCCGCATGATCTCCGCAATGTCGTCGCGCTCGCCCGGCAGCCAGGCCAGATGCGCCAGGCCGGCCTGCTGCAGCAGGGCCTGGCAGACCCCGCGCGCCGGACCCTCGCCGACGATGACCAGCCGCGCGCGCTCGGCCCGCTCGGGCTGCCGATGCACCAGCTGGATGAAGGCACGCGTAAGCATCGGGTAATCCTTGACCTCGACCATGCGGCCCACCGAGCCGAAAACGATGCTCTCGGGGTGGGCGAACGCCGGCCGCGCCCCCGCGCGCGGATGGAATTTCGCGCTGTCGACGCCGTTGTAGATCTGGTGCAGCTTGTGCGGCGGCACGTGGATGGTCAGGCGCAGCCAGGTTTCGAGGTCCTGGCTCACGGCGATGTAGTTCGACACCAAAGGCCGGGCCGCGCGGCGCAACAAATTGTATTTCCAGTTGCGCCCATGGAGGTCGAACACGTCGCGCCCGTGCTCGCCGTGAACGGTGGCGCGGATACCGGCGGCGGCGGCGACGAACTGCGCTTCCAGCGCGGCCAGATTGCGGGTGTGCACCAGGTCGGGCTTGAGCTGGCGCAGCAGTTTCCACAGCCGCGCCGCCCAGCCGAGGCCGTGCCCCGGTGCGCGCTGCAGCGCATGGAATTCGACCGCCTGTGCGCTGATGCGCTGACGAAAATCGCTGTAGTCGGTCAGCGCCACCACCGTGTGCCGGTAGCGCTGCGGCGGCAAGGCGTTGAACAGATTGACCATGCCGTTTTCCATGCCGCCGGTGTCGAAGCGATGGACGACATGCACGATGTGTGCGGTCACGGCCCGTCAACCTGGTCGAGCGCGCGCCCGATCGCGGGTTCCATGTCCGCGGCAAAGCGCGCCAGCACGGCGGCCGCGGCCTCGATCTCCGCATCCTCGTAGGGCGTGGCGATCAGCACCGACAGGCCGTCGTCGCGCCGCAGCAGCACCCGCTCGAAGGCCAGGCTCAGCTTGGCGAGCTGATCGTTGACGGTGGCATGCCGGCCGATCAGGTTCCACTGCCACACCAGCAGGCGCTGGCCATTGCTGCCGCGCAGCCTGGCCTGCCGCACCTGGCGCGTCATGCCGCCGATCTGCACCGTGGCGAGCGTTTCTCCGACGTTCGACCACAGCGGGTCTTTCTGCCGGATCATGAAGTTCTGCGAGTTGATGAGCTCGGCATCCTGCCGCTGGGTGACGTAGTAATTCAGTTCGAGCAACACATTGCGGCCGGCCTGGGTGTAGGCGCGGCGCAGCTGGCGGTCGGCACCGATCCAGTGCGGCGTCCAGCCGGTGAAATCCTCGCCGGGCTGCCAGCCGCCCTGCGCCTCGACCTGCAATGCGGGCATGGCCGGCAGCGCGCGCGCGCCGAGCCAGCCGGCGTAAGCCGGCCACAGGCAGGCCACCGCCAGCGCCGCGATCGCCACCGGCAGGAGTGGGCGCGCAGCGGCGCCGCCTGCGAACGGCGCAAGCCCGGGCGCGACGGCGGGCCCGGGCTGGCCGTCTTCGCGCCAGAAACTGCCAACCCAGAACAGCAGCAGCATGACGAGGCCGAAAAACACCCAGCCGTAAATGTAATGATCGATGCCCAGCGCCAGCTTCATGTCGGACAGGTGGGCGATCATCACGATCAGGTAGGCACGCCCGCTGTTGGCGAAGATCGGCACGACAATGGCGGCGAGCGAGAACAGCAGCCGGCGTTGCCACGAGCGATAGGTGAGGTAGGCGTACAGCACGCCGAGCGTGACCGAGGCGATCAGATAGCGCAGGCCGGAGCAGCCTTCGACCACCGACCAGTCGCCGCTGGGGATGCTGAAAAACGTGCCCTCGCGGTACACCGGAATGCCGGTGGCCTGCAGCATCGCCACGGTGAAATCGGCCGTGACCCCCATCAGCGGCTGGATCAGGAACTCGCCCATCGGCACGGCAAACAGCAGGAACATCAGCGGGAAGAAGGCGGCCCGCACGAAAGCCGCGCCGAGCAACGACCACACTGCGGCAATCAGCATGACGACGAACGCGTATTGCGCAGCGACGTTGACGCTGCCGGCATCGGCCAGCAGCCAGCCGGCGCCGGCCGCCGCCAGCAGCAGCAGCCCGCGCAGGTCGGGGCGCGGCCGGATCTGCGCCAGCGCATCGCGCTTGCGCCAGACCAGCCAGGCGCTGATGGGAAAGACCAGGTAGCCGTGCGTGAAGGTCTCCGATCGGTCCCACACCTCGATCATCGAATGCACGGTCGGCCAGAACGCGATAGCCAGCAGCAGCAGGACGCCGCTGGTCAGCGCAGCCGGCAGCAGCCAGCCGTTGCGCGCCGTCGACGGAAGGGAATCAGGCAGGGCGTTCATGCGGGGCAGGTCTCCAGAGCGGCCGCGGCCGGTGCCGGCTCGAACAGTCCGTCGATCGCGCTCAAATTGCGCGTCCAGTCGTAGTGGGCCAGGATGCAGTCGCGCGCCGGCGCAGCGGATTCGGGCGATCGCAGCAGGGCAATCACCGCGCGGGCGAATCCGGCGGCATCCTGCGCCGGAATGAAATCGCGCCCGGCTTCGGCGCGGATGCCTTCGGCCGCCTGCGCGCTGGCGACCACCGGGCGCGCCATCGCCATGGCTTCGAGCACCTTGTTCTGCACGCCGCGGGCGATGCGCAAGGGCGCCACCGCGCAGGCGGCGTGCGCCAGATAAGGCCGCACGTCGGGCACGCCGCCGGTGACCACGACGCCGGGCTGGCGCGCCAGCGCCCGCACCGCCTCGCCGGGGCGGCTGCCGACGATGGTGAACTGCGCACCCGGGACCGCGTCGCGTATGGCCGGGAAAACCCGCTCGGCAAACCAGGTCACGGCGTCGACATTCGGCCAGTAGTCCATGGCGCCGGTGAAGACCACGCCCTGCACGCCGGGCGGATACGGATCCGGATAGTCGCGCAGCGGCGAAAAATAATCGGCATCGACGCCGTTCTCGAACGCGCCGATCTTATGGCGCGCAAGCGGCACGCGCTGTTGCAGCAGGGCCGCCTCGTCGCGCGACACCAGCAGCGTGGCGTCGAAATCGCGCGCCGCCCGCGCCTCCCATTCGGCCAGCCTGCGGCCTTCGCGCGCATACACCCACGACAGCGGCCAGCGCTGGGTCGGTGCATATTGCGTCCATTTATCGGAATCGACGTCGACCATGTCGAGCACGCGGCGCGCGAGATTTTCCGGCATGAACTGCGCCATCGCCGAGGAAAACGCCAGCCCGCGGGTCACTGCCCCGGAAGCGGTCAGTCCGGCCGCCCAGCGTTTGAGTTCGCGGCTGCGGTAGTACGGCAGCGTCAGCGCCTCGCCGCTCAACAGCCCAGTCAGACTCGCCAGTCTGGCGCGGCGCGAATTCAGCGGCAGCAGCCTGAGCGATGCGCAATAGGGCTGCAGGGCGTCCCGGTACTGCCAGTCGGCGGGGTCGTCGACGAAGGCGCCGAGATGGATTTCATAGCGTGCGCTCAAATGCCGCAGCAGGTGGAACGAGCGGATCTTGTCGCCCTTGTTGGGCGGAAACGGGATGCGGTGAGCAAGAAACAGCAGCCCTTCTTTCATGCCCTACCCCAGGTTCTTCACGATATGCGGCCCGACGACGTTGGCGAATGCCAGCGGCATTTTTTTCCAGGCCTGGATGAAAAGGCGGTACTTGGGGTTGAGCGGATTGATTTCGGGGACGGTCTTGTCGCCCACCAGAAAATACTCGTAATACAGCGGCGTCGGTTCGAAGCCCCAGTTTTTCTTGAAATCGAACGAGCCGGTGCCGCGCTTGCTGCGGCCGAAATCGAACACTTTCAGCCCGCGCTCGCAGGCGCGCCGCATCACTTCCCAGTACATGAAGTCGTTGCCCGCCACCGCCCGCGCCGCCTCCACCCCGCCGCCGTAATACGGCAGCACTTCGTCGCGGAAGTAGAACGACATGACGCTGGAGATCACCCGGCCGTCGAGCGTGACGGTGAGCACCTCGCAATCGTCGCCGAACTCGCTTTTCAGCAAGCGGAAAAACTTGCGCGAAAACACCGGCGTACCCAAGCGGTGCACGCTCGCCGAGTAGGCCTTGAAGAAGCGGGTGGTATCGGCATCGATCTCGCTGACCAGGCCGGCCTTGATGCCTTTCCTCACCATCGCGCGCTGCTTGCGCGGAATGGCCGTCATGTTGGCCTCGATTTCGGGCTCGATGGCCTTCTTGAACGTGACGTACAGATCCTTGGTCGGCCAGTGGACATGCTGCGCGCTCTGGTTGCGGTATTCGAGCGCGCCGACTCCGAGCTGTTTGGCCAGAGCCTGCGCGGCCTCGTCGAGCGCACGCCAGGCCGCGTCGTGGTCGGCCAGGATGCCGCCGTAGGCGCAGAACGGCAGCGATCCCAGGCTATGGCCGAACAGGCGGCTGTCGATTTCGGCCAGCGGCAGCACGCCTGCCAGTTCGCCGCCGCACTCGGCCAGCAGGAAGTGGCTGCGGTGGCCGAACGCATCCTCGATGACGCGCTTCCAGCCGGCGCGGTGAAAAAAGCTCGCGTCGGGGTGCGCCTGGACATAAGCATCCCAGCGCGCGGCGTCGTTCGCCTGCAGCGTCCGCACCGTGATTTCGGCCGCGGCGGCAGCGGGCATGGCAAGGGATTCGGCGAGTGTATTCAATGGGTAGGCAGGAACACGCGGTCGACGCGGTCCCATTCAAAATCGTTCAGCAGCCGGCGCAGCCTGTCCGGCATGCGCTGCAAGTTGACGTAGTGGCGGAAGCGCGTCCTGGCCGACAGCCCCGCCTGGCGCGGCTGTCCGGGATCGAGCTCCCACGGATGGAAATAAAACATGCACGGCGCCCGATCCTGCCGGTTGACGCGGCGCAGCATCCAGCGCGACATCGCGTAGGGCAGCAGGCGGAACCAGCCGCCGCCCGCCGCGGGCAGATTGCGTCCCAGCAGCGGCAGGGTGGTCGGCGGCAGTTCGAGGATGCCGTCCGCGCCATTCGGGCGGTGCGGAAAGCGCGGCGCGTCGGGCATGCCGTAGTGATCGTGGCGCACCGGGTAAATGCTGGAACTGTATACATAGCCGGCGTTTTCCAGCTCTTCGACCGCCCACCAGTTCGCTTGATTGATGGAAAAACTCGGCGCGCGGTAACCGCGCACGGCGACGCCGCCGAGGTCTTCGAGGATACGCTTGGCACGGACGATGTCGGCGCGGAATTCGGCCGGCGTGAGATCGGACGCGCGCTGATGGCCGTAGCCGTGGCTGGCCAGCTCATGGCCGTTGTCGACGATGCGGCGCACCAGTTGCGGATAGCGTTCGGCGATCCAGCCGAGGGTGAAGAAGGTGGCCTTGGGAAACACTGATTTATTCCCCTCGTCGAGCCTAAATTTGAGCGATGTCTGTCAGAATTCATTTGTCCTTGTCACGGGTGATTTTGCGATGCAAACGAG
>NCIH01000076.1:0-13525 GCA_002281975.1 Hydrogenophilales bacterium 17-64-11
GCATGGGCCCGCGCGTGCTGGTGCTGACCCCGACGCGCGAACTCGCGCTGCAGGTCGAGAAATCCGCCATGACCTATGGCAAGGATCTGCGCCGCTTCCGCACCGCCTGCCTGGTCGGCGGCGCGCCCTACGGCCTGCAGCTGAAGCGCCTGTCGCAGCCGGTCGACGTGGTGGTGGCGACCCCGGGCCGCCTGATCGACCATCTGGAGCGCGGCAAGATCGACTTCTCGCGCCTGGAAGTGCTGGTGCTGGACGAAGCCGACCGCATGCTGGACATGGGCTTTGTCGACGACATCAAGGCGATCGCCGCGCGTTGCCCGGCCGAGCGCCAGACGCTGCTGTTCTCGGCCACGCTCGACGGCGTGGTGGGCAACCTGGCGCGCGAACTGACCCGCGACGCCCAGCGTATCGAGATCGAAGCAGTGCCGCACAAGGAGTCGAAGATCGAGCAGCGCCTGCTGTTTGCCGACAACATGGATCACAAGAACCGCCTGCTCGACGCGCTGCTGCGCGACGTGGAGATGGTGCAGGCCATCGTGTTCGCCTCGACCAAGCGCAGCACCGAGGAAATCTCCGATCTCTTGGCCGACAGCGGCTTCGCCTCCGACGCGCTGCACGGCGACATGCAGCAGGGTCAGCGCAATCGCGCGCTGCAGCGCCTGCGCGAAGGCCGCACCAAGGTTCTGGTGGCCACCGACGTCGCCGCGCGCGGCATCGACGTGGCGAGCATCAGCCACGTCATCAACTTCGACCTGCCGCGCCAGGCCGAGGACTACGTCCACCGCATCGGCCGCACCGGCCGTGCCGGCCGTACCGGCATCGCGGTGAGCTTCGCCGGGATGCGCGAAGGCGGACTGGTGAAGAACATCGAGCGCTACACCGGCAACCGCATCGAGGTGCATACCCTGCCGGGGCTGGAGCCGACCCAGAAGCCGGCGTCCGGTCGCCCTGCGGCCGGTCGTCCGCGCAGCAACAATGGCCCGCGCGGCGGTTTCGGCGACAAGCGCAGCTTTGGTGAACGCAGCGAGCCCCGCAGCTACGGCGATCGCCCGCCGCGCGGCGACAGCCGCGACAATCGCGACCGCGGCTACCGCGCCGATGCGCGCCCCGGCAGCGACCGGCCCGCTCGCGGCAACCGGTTTGAAAATGCCGTGCGTGGCCCGTCCGACGTGCCCCGCATGACCGCTGAGCGGCCGCCGCGCAACGAAGCCTATCGCGGCGCCGCGGCGCCTGCGCCCAAGGCCGAAGTCAACGGCAACAGCGTCGAATACTGGGCAAAACGCGAACGCGAGGCGAAAGCCAAATCCGCCGGCGCCGGCCGCAGCTACGGCGATCGCGGCAACAGCGCACGCGCCGGCCAGCCGCGCAGCTTCGGCAATGACAACCGCGGCGGCAACCGCGTCGGCGTGCGCGGACGCTTCAAGGACTGATCGCCAGTCCGATTACCGGCACAATAGCTAGCAAGGGGGTTTCACGTGAAACCCCCTTTTTGTTGCCCGCGATCACGGATTGGGTCGGCTGGCTCGCCAGCGGGTGGCGTTCCGCCCGCCGAAAGACGGGCGGGTTTGCGATAATCCAGGACGGGCGCGTTCGAGCGCAGGTGTTGCCTGCCGCCGCCTGTAGCGTATCGCACGGATCATTCGCCGCATTATGCAAAACGCCGAAATGAAGTCTCCCGAAATGAAGCTGCAAACCGTTCAGCCGGCCCCGGCGTGGCGCTGGCTGAGCGAGCGCGGCTTGCGGGTGGCGACGGGGGAGGCAACGCTGGCGCGCTACGCCATGCTGAGCGCCCAGCGTTTTGCGGAGCTTGAAGATGTGATTCCGTCGGATGACAGCGTGTTGCTGATATTGCGGCGCGGAGCGGCGGTTTCGCCGAGCTTGCGCGCGGCGCTGACGGCACCGCTGACGGACGCGCCGGCTGCAAGCGGAAAGCTGCATGAGATCGTGGTGGAGTATGGCGGGTCAGCCGGGCCGGATTTGCCGAGGCTGGCGGAACGGGCGGGCATGGATGCGGCCGGCTATATCAATAGCCATGCGGCAGTGGAGTACACCGTCGCTTTCCTGGGCTTCCAGCCGGGGTTTCCCTATTTGCGCGGGCTGCCTGCCGGCCTCCACGCACCGCGCCGGGCGTCGCCGCGGCTCCAGGTGGCGGCGGGCAGCGTGGCCATCGGCGGCGCATACGCCGGCATTTATCCGGCCGGCGGGCCCGGCGGCTGGCAGATCATCGGCCGCACCGCAGCCGTATTGTTCGATCCGCAGCGCCATGCGCCTGCCTTGCTGATGCCGGGCGACCGTGTGCGTTTTGTGCCCACATGATCGAAGTGCTGCGCGCCGGCCGGTGCGACCTGGTGATGGATCTGGGCCGACCCGGCTGGGGGGCGCTCGGCGTGCCCGCAGGCGGCGCAGCCGATCCGCCAGCGCTGGCGGCGGCCAACCGGCTGGTGGGCAACGATGAGGCGGCCGCCGGACTGGAAATCATGCTTGCCGGGCCGTCGCTGCGGTTTCCGCTGGGGGGCGTCGTGGCACTCGCCGGTGCGCGCTTTATGGCGATGCGCAGCAAGGGGGGCGCGCCGGCGTGGAACGAAACCCTGTTGCTGGCGGCAGGCGAGATCCTGAGCCTGGAGCGGGCGGAGACGGGTTGCCGCTGCTGGCTGGCGGTGCGCGGCGGACTGGCGGTGCCGCGCGTGCTGGGCAGCCGCAGCACGCTGCTGCCGGCCGGGTTCGGCGGATACCAGGGGCGTGCGCTGCGAACGGGCGATACGCTGGCATGCGCTACCCCGACGGGCGAAATGCATCTGTTGCGTGCCTACCCACCGGTCCCGCCGCCGGACGCGCCGCTGCGCGTGGTGGCGGGACCGCAGGCCAGCCTGTTTGACGACGCCGGGCTGAGGGCGTTTTTTTGCGGCGGCTATCGAGTGGATGCCGCATCCGACCGGCGCGGCCTGCGCCTGACCGGGCCGGCGGCGACGCATGCGCGGGTTGAATTGCCGTCGCAGGGGGTGTTGCCCGGAACGGTGCAGGTTCCGCCCGGCGGACAACCGATCATTCTGGGCTGGGACGGCCCGGTGACCGGCGGCTACCCAGCCATTGCCGCGGTGATCGCCGCCGACTGGCCGCGGCTGGCGCAATTGCGCCCGGGCGATGCGGTGCGGTTTGCGACCGTCGCGGCGGCGGCTGCGCAAGCGCCTGCGCCGTGGGCGATCGAGGCGCTGGCATGATCGAACTGAATGCCGATATTGGCGAAGGCTGCGACGACGCCAGCCTGATGCCCTATCTGGCGCGGGCGTCGATCGCCTGCGGCGGGCATGCCGGCGACGCCGCCAGCATGACGGCGGCGCTGCGGCTGGCGGAGGAATACGGCGTGGCGGTAGGCGCGCATCCGAGTTATCCCGATCGGGCCCGGTTTGGCCGCCGCGCGCTGGCCGCGTCGGAGGCGGAGATTGCGGCATGGGTGACGCAACAGGTGGAAGTGCTGGCCGCGCAGGCTGCGCGGCGGGGATTGCGGCTGGCGCACGTCAAACCGCACGGTGCGCTGTACAACGCGGCGGCGCGGGATGGGCGGGTGGCGCGGGCGATTGCCCGGGCGACGGCGGCGCTGGACCCGACGCTGGTGCTGGTGGGCCTGTCCGGCTCGCAACTGATCGCCGCCGGGCGGGCGGCGGGTTTGCCGGTGCTGAACGAGGCGTTTGCCGACCGCCGCTACCGGGCCGACGGCCAGCTGGTTTCACGTGAAACCCCGGGCGCGCTGATCGCCTCGCCCGACATGGCGGCGCAGCAGGCGCGTGCGCTTGCGCATGACGGACCGGTTTTCGCGCTCGACGGCGGCGCCATCCGGGTGCGAGCGGACACGATCTGCCTGCACAGCGACACTCCCGGCGCATTAAAAATTGCCCAGGCCGTCCATGCCGCGCTCAATCGCGGATAATTCCGCTCCTACGCTTGTTGACGCCTGATCATGCCCCTCCTTACTTTTGACCGACTCGAACTGGCCTACGGCCACTGGCCGCTGCTCGACGGCGCTTCGCTGGTGATCGAGGCGGGCGAGCGTATCGGCCTGATCGGCCGCAACGGCACCGGCAAGTCGAGCCTGCTGAAAATCATCGCCGGCGAGAGCCTGGCGGACGCCGGCGAGGTATGGCGCACGCCGGGCCTGAAGCTGGCCTACGTGCCGCAGGAGCCGCAGTTTCAGTCCGGCCACAGCGTGTTCGAGGCGGTGGCGGAGGGCGTCGGCGCGGCGCAGACGCTGCTGGCCGAATACCATGCCGTGGCGCATGCGATGGCGGAGGGCGACGAGACGGTGTATGCCGACTTCGAGCGGTTATCGCACGAGTTGGAGGTGGCCGATGCCTGGCGGCTCAACAGCCGGGTGGAAGAAACCCTGCAGCGCCTGAGCCTGGATGCCGAGGCGGCGGTGGAGACCCTGTCCGGCGGACTGAAAAAACGCGTGGCGCTGGCGCGCGCGCTGGTCACCGATCCCGAACTGCTGCTGCTGGACGAGCCCACCAACCACTTGGATTTTTCCGCCATCGAATGGCTGGAAACCCTGCTCAACGACTATCGCGGCGCGCTGCTTTTCATTACCCACGACCGGCGCTTCCTGGACAACGTCGCTAACCGTATTGTCGAGCTCGATCGCGGCCAGTTGCGCGAATACCAAGGCAATTTCAGCGCCTATCAGGCCAAGAAGGCCGAGCAGCTTGAGGTGGAGGCGGTGCACAACCGCAAATTCGACAAGTTCTGGAAACAGGAGGAAGCCTGGATCCGCAAGGGGGTCGAGGCACGCCGCACCCGCAACGAAGGCCGGGTAAGACGGCTGGAGGCGCTGCGCCGTACCCGCGAGGCGCGCATCGCCCACGCCGGCCAGGTGGGGTTCCAACTCGACACCGGCGATCGTTCCGGCAAGGTGGTGGCCGAACTCGACCATGTCAGCTACGGCTACGACAGCCGCGCCCTCATCCGTGACTTTTCCGCCACCATCCTGCGTGGCGACAAGCTCGGCCTGCTCGGCCCCAATGGCGCCGGCAAGACCACGCTGATTCGCCTCATCCTCGGCGAACTGAAGCCGCAATCCGGCTGGATCAAGCAGGGCACCAAGCTCGAAGTGGCCTATTTCGACCAGTTCCGCAACCAGCTGAACGACGAGGCGACGCTGATCGACACGATTGCGCCCGGCTCCGACTACGTGGAAATCGGCGGGCAGAAAAAGCACGTCATCAGCTACCTGGAAGACTTCCTGTTTCCCGCCGAACGGGCGCGCGCCAAGGTCTCGGCGCTGTCCGGCGGCGAGCGCAACCGGCTGCTGTTGGCGCGGCTGTTCGCGCGCCCGGCCAATCTCCTGGTGCTGGACGAGCCGACCAACGATCTCGACATCGACACCCTGGAGTTGCTGGAGCAGTTGTTGCAGGACTACAGCGGTACGGTGATCATCGTCTCGCACGACCGCGCCTTCCTGGACAACGTCGTCACCCAGTCCATCGTGTTCGAGGGCGAGGGCCGGCTGACCGAAATCGTCGGCGGCTATGCCGACTGGCAGGCGTGGAAACAACAGCAGCGCGTGCCCGAGCCCGCGCGGGTGGCAAGCCCCAAGGCCACGGCGCAGCCCGGGGCGGCGAAACCCGAGCCCAAAAGCAGACTCAGCTACAAGGAGGCGCGCGAGCTCGACGCCTTGCCGGCGCAGATCGCCGAACTGGAAACCGAACAGGCGCAGATTGCCGAACGGCTGGCCGACCCCGCACTTTATCAGGCCCATCCTCAGGACGCCGTTTCCCTGCATGCCCGCAGCGAGGCAATCGATGCCGAGTTGCTCGACGCGCTGGCGCGCTGGGAGGCACTGGAGGCCAAGGCGGCTGCCGGCTGAGCGGCGGACCGGTACCCGCGGGCTCGGGGTTCGCGTGGCCATGTTCCACGTGAAACGGAAGTCGGCAACGGGTAGAATGGCGCCCATGAAATTCCCCGAGTCCTTCGATGTCGTCGTCGTCGGCGGCGGCCATGCCGGCACCGAGGCCGCGCTCGCCTCCGCCCGTATGGGCGTGAAAACGCTGCTGCTGACGCACAACCTCGAAACCCTCGGCGCGATGTCGTGCAACCCGTCGATCGGCGGCATCGGCAAGGGGCATCTGGTCAAGGAGGTCGATGCGCTCGGCGGCGCGATGGCGCTGGCCACCGACGCGGCGGGGATCCAGTTCCGCACCCTCAATTCGTCCAAGGGGCCGGCGGTGCGCGCCACCCGCGCGCAGGCCGACCGCGCGCTGTACAAGGCGGCGATCCGTCAGCGCCTGGAAAACCAGCCCAACCTCACGCTGTTCCAGCAGGCGGTCGACGACCTGGTGCTCGAAGGCGATCGTGTCGTCGGCGTGAAAACCCAGCTCGGCATCGTGTTCGGCGGCCGCGCGGTGGTGCTGACCGCCGGCACTTTCCTTGCCGGCCTGGTGCACGTCGGGCTGGAAAACTTCCAGGCCGGGCGCATGGGCGATCCGCCCGCGGTGTCGCTGGCCGCACGGCTGCGCGAACTGAAGCTGCCGGCCGGTCGGCTGAAGACCGGCACGCCGCCGCGCATCGACGGCCGCAGCATCGACTACAGCCAGACCCAGGCGCAGCCCGGCGACGATCCGGCGCCGGTGTTCTCCTTCATGGGCGACGCTTCGATGCATCCCGCGCAGCGGCCGTGCTGGATTACCCACACCACTGAAAGGACGCACGCAATCATCCGCGGCGGCCTCGACCGCTCGCCGATGTACACCGGCGTGATCGAGGGGGTGGGGCCGCGCTACTGCCCGTCGATCGAGGACAAGATCACCCGCTTCGCCGACAAGGCCAGCCACCAGATCTTCCTCGAACCGGAGGGGTTGACCACCCACGAGATCTATCCCAACGGCATCTCGACCTCGTTGCCGTTCGATGTCCAGCTCGCCATCGTGCGCTCGATCCCGGGCCTGGAACAGGCGCACATCCTGCGCCCCGGCTATGCCATCGAATACGACTACTACGACCCGCGCAACCTCAAGGCCTCGCTCGAGACCAAGTCGATCGCCGGGCTGTTTTTCGCCGGGCAGATCAACGGCACCACCGGCTATGAAGAGGCGGCGGCGCAAGGGCTGCTCGCCGGCATCAATGCCGCTTTGCGGGCGCAGGAGCGCGACGCCTGGAGCCCGGGCCGCCACGAGGCCTATCTCGGCGTGCTGGTCGACGACCTCATCACGCGCGGCGTCTCGGAACCCTACCGCATGTTCACCAGCCGCGCCGAATACCGCCTGCAGCTGCGCGAGGACAACGCCGACATGCGGCTGACCGCAATCGGTCGCGAGCTTGGCGTGGTCGACGATGCGCGCTGGGATGCTTTCAACCGCAAGCGCGATGCGGTGGCGCGCGAAACCGAGCGGCTGAAGTCGGCCTGGGTCAACCCCGCGATCCTGCCGGCCGCCGAGGCGATCCACCTGATCGGCCAGCCGATCGAGCACGAATACAGCCTGTTCGAGTTGCTGCGCCGCCCGAATTTGAACTACACGCAGGTGCTGGCTTTGCCCGGCGGCGGGGCGGGGGTGGATGACGCACGCGTCGCCGAGCAGGTCGAAATCGCCGCCAAATACCAGGGCTACATCGACCGCCAGAACGAGGAAGTCGAGAAGCAGCGCGAGCAGGAAACCCTGCGGCTGCCGGCCGATCTCGACTACAGCCTGCTTGCGGGGCTGTCGATGGAAGTGCGCCAGCGCCTGCAGAAGGCGCGCCCCGAGACGCTGGGGCAGGCGGCACGCCTGCAGGGCATCACGCCCGCGGCGATCTCGGTGCTGCTGATCTACGCCAAGCGCGGTTTCAAGCCGGACGAACAAAAGCAAAGCGCATGAGCGTCGAACAGCAATTAACGGCGGGAGTCGCCGCCCTCGGCCTGGCTTTGCCCCGTGGCGGCGCGGCCAGGCTGCTGGCCTATCTGGCGTTGCTCGACAAGTGGAACCGCGTGTACAACCTCACCGCGGTGCGCGACGCCGAGCGCATGGTCAGCCACCACCTGCTGGACTCGCTGGCGGCGGTGCCGTACGTTCAGGGCGGCGACCCTCATTTGATTCGTGTGCTCGACGTCGGCAGCGGCGGCGGCCTGCCCGGGATCCCGCTGGCGATCGCGCGGCCGGAGTTGCAGGTGACGCTGATCGACAGCATCGCCAAGAAAACTGCATTCCTGCTGCAGGCCAAGGCCGAACTCGGTTTGGGCAATCTGAATGTGGTTACCGGCCGGGTAGAGGATTGGCGGCCTGCCGAGGGTTTCGATGTCATCACGTCGCGTGCGTTTTCCGACCTCAAGGAATTCGTCGCGTTGACCCGCCATCTGCTCAAACCCGCTGGCCGCTGGCTGGCGATGAAGGGCTTGTACCCGCACGAAGAGATCGCCGGGCTGCCGGCTGACGTGAAAGTAAGCGCTGACCACGCGCTCTTCGTTCCGGGGCTGCAAGCGAGCCGCCATTTGATCGTTCTGGAGCCTGTTGAATGAGCCGAATCCTGGCAATTGCCAACCAGAAAGGCGGCGTCGGCAAGACGACGACGGCGGTGAACCTGGCCGCCAGCCTGGCCGAACTCGGGCAGCGCGTGCTGCTGGCCGACCTCGATCCGCAGGGCAATGCGACCATGGGCGCCGGCATCGAAAAGCGCACCGCGCTGCCGACCGTGTACCAGATCCTGCTCAACCAGGTGAGCGTGCGCGAGGCGCGCATGCGTTCGGAGCCCGGCCATTTCGACGTCATCCCGGCCAACCGCGAACTGGCGGGCGCGGAGATCGACCTGGTGAATCTGGAGCAGCGCGACCTGCGCCTGAAAGTGGCACTGGCGCAGGTCGCCGACGACTACGACTTCATCCTGATGGACTGCCCGCCGACGCTGAACCTGCTGACCGTCAACGCGTTCGCGGCGGCGGAGTCGGTGCTGATCCCGATGCAGTGCGAGTACTACGCGCTGGAAGGGCTGACCGACCTGGTGGCGACCATCAAGAAAGTGAAGCAGCGGCTCAACCCGGATATCCGCATCGAGGGCCTGCTGCGGGTGATGTTCGACCCGCGCAGCACGCTGGCGCAGCAGGTGTCCGACCAGATCAAGCAGCACTTCGGCGACAAGGTGTACGACACCGTGATCCCGCGCAACGTGCGGCTGGCCGAGGCGCCCAGCCACGGCTTGCCGGTGCTGGCCTACGACCGCCAGTGCAAGGGCGCGAGGGCGTATATGGAACTGGCCGAGGAAACGCTCAAGCGTGCAGGCATCATCGCAGGGGAGACCGCATAATGGCCAAACTCAAGGGACTCGGGCGCGGACTCGACGCGCTGCTGGGCGGCGAAGACAGCGCCGCGCCGCCGCAGGGCGACCTGCGCATGATGAACGTGGCGCACCTGGCGCCCGGCAAATACCAGCCGCGCACGCAGATGGACAGCGAATCGCTGCAGGAGCTGGCCGACTCGATCCGCGCGCAGGGGCTGATGCAGCCGATCCTCGCCCGCGAGGTCGCGGGCGGCTATGAAATCATCGCCGGCGAGCGGCGCTGGCGCGCGGCGCAGCTGGCCGGATTGAGCGAAATCCCGGTGCTGCTGCGCGATGTCGCCGACGACGCGGTGGCGGCGATGGCGCTGATCGAGAACATCCAGCGCGAGGACCTCAACGCGATCGACGAAGCGCACGGCCTGCAGCGCCTGATTCATGAATTCGGCATGACGCATGACGCCGTTGCGCAGGCGGTCGGCAAGTCGCGTGCGGCGGTGTCCAACCTGCTGCGCCTGTTGAACCTGTCGCGCCCGGTGCAGGACATGCTCGTCGCCGGGCTGCTCGAAATGGGCCATGCGCGCGCCTTGCTGCCGCTGCAAGCGGGCGCGCAACGCGAACTGGCGCACGAAATCGAAACCCGTGGACTGTCGGTGCGCGAGGTCGAACGCCGGGTGGCGCGGCTGAAGGACGCCGCCGCTGCGCCGGCCAAACAGGCTGTGTCGCGCGACATCCTCCGGCTGGAAGAGGCGCTGTCCGACGCGCTCGGCATGACCGCCCGCGTGCAAACCGGCAGCAAGGGCAGCGGCAAGCTGACGCTGCATTTCGCCAGTGCGGACGAGTTGCAGGGCTTGCTGCAACGTCTGGGCATCCGGCTGTAAACCCGCGATACCTGGCGGACGGGCCTTTTTCACCCATACAACATCACTACATAGTGAAATTCATCATCAAGCTGCTTGATGATTGCATAGACCGCACTAATTCTAGTATCATCACTGGCTAATGTTCACCGGCACCCGCCGTATCGGCATCTCGGGCACCCTGCGGGCAGCTCTGGCGCAGGCCGGGCTCGCACCAATGGCGGGCCTAGTCGGCAGCGTGGTGGCGGGGGGCGATGCGGGGCTGGCCGTGCTGTATGGCGTGCTGGTGGCGCTGGCGGTCAGCCTGGTCCTGGTGTGGCGCGAGCGGCAGTCGATGCGGCATCCCGAGTGGGATCAGCATCGTTTGTTCAAGCTGTTCCTGCGCACCGGGATCGAGCGATTGCTGCTGCTGGTCGCGCTGCTGGCGTGCGGGCTCGGGGTGTTGAAGCTGGCGCCCCTGCCGTTGTTGCTCGGTCTGGCGCTGGCGCAGTTTGCCTGGCTGGCTGCGGCAACTGGCCGCAACCGTAATAACTAGTCTGTCCATCCGACGGGTTTGCCAAGGTTGGTTTTGAATGGGAGCGTGCTGCGCCCCCATCCAAAACCCACTTATTGAATTTGATCACTATGGCTTCGGAATACCATTCCTCTGGCGAGTACATCAAGCACCACCTCCAGAACCTGACTTATGGACAACATGCCGACGGCACCTGGGGCTTCGCCCATGGCGCCGAGGAGGCCAAGGCCATGGGCTTCTGGGCGATCAACGTCGACAGCATGCTGTTCTCGATCGGCCTCGGCCTGATCTTCCTGTTCCTTTTCCGCATGGCGGCCAAGAAGGCCAGCACCGGGGTCCCCGCCGGCCTGCAGAACTTCGTCGAATGGGTCGTCGAGTTCATCGACAACTCGGTGCGCGGCTCCTTCTCGCATCAGAATGCGCTGGTCGCGCCGCTGGCGCTGACCGTGTTCATGTGGGTGTTCCTGATGAACCTGATGGACCTGTTCCCGGTCGACTGGCTGCCCTTCGTCGCAACGATGGCCGGCGTTCCCTATATGAAGATCGTGCCGTCGACCGACCCCAACGTGACTTTTGGCATGTCGCTGTCGGTCTTCTTCCTGGTGCTGTACTACAGCGTCAAGATGAAAGGCGCGGGCGGCTTCTTCTCCGAGCTGGCATTCCAGCCTTTCCCCAAATTCCTGTTCCCGGTCAACCTGCTGCTCGAAGGCGTGGGCCTGATTGCCAAGCCTATTTCCCTGGCGCTGCGTCTGTTCGGAAACATGTACGCCGGTGAAATGATCTTCATCCTGATCGCGCTGATGTTCGGCGGCGGCTGGATTCTGGCTGTGTTCGGCGGTGCCCTGCAGTGGGCGTGGGCGGTGTTCCACATCCTCATCATCACCCTGCAGGCGTTCATCTTCATGACCCTGACCATTGTCTACCTGGACATGGCGCACGCCGAACACCATTGATTTCGTTTTGATTCACTTTGTTTTTAACTTTGATTTTTACTTTTAGGAGCAACAAATGGAAATGACTCAAGCCGTGCTGTATATCGCTGGTGCCCTGATGATGGGTCTGGGCGCACTCGGTGCAGCCGTCGGCATCGGCATCCTCGGTGGCCGCTTCCTTGAAGGCGCTGCCCGTCAGCCCGAACTGATCCCGATGCTGCGCACCCAGTTCTTCATCGTGATGGGCCTGGTCGACGCCGTGCCGATGATCGCCGTCGGTCTGGCCATGTACGTCCTGTTCGCCGTTGCCGGTTAATTCGCGGGTTGCTGCGAAACTAGTCGCCAACCCCCGTTTTTAACTCCCGTCATTAAAAGGTGCGGATATGAATTTCAACGCAACTTTGATCGGCCAGTCCATCACGTTCATCTTCTTCGTGTGGTTCTGCATGAAGTTCGTGTGGCCGCCGATCATGAACGCGCTCGAAACGCGCAAGAAGCAGATCGCCGACGGCCTGGCCGCGGCTGATCGCGGCAAGCACGAGCTGGAGCTGGCCGCCAAGAAGGCCGGCGACAACATGCGCGACGCCAAGGCGCAGGCCGCCGAGGTGATCGCCCAGGCCGAAAAGCGTGCGGCGCAAATCATCGAAGAGGCGAAAACTGCCGCCAAGGAAGAAGGCGATCGCCAGCTCGCTGCCGCCCAGGCCAATATCGAGCAGGAAGCCAACCGCGCACGCGAAAGCCTGCGCGAGCAGGTCGCCGCGCTGGCCGTGGCCGGCGCCGAGAAAATCCTGCGCCGCGAAGTCAACGCGCAAACGCACGCTGACCTGCTGGGCCAGCTGAAAGCCGAGCTGTAAGCCATGAGCGAACTGTCTACCCTGGCACGCCCTTACGCCGAAGCGGTGTTCCGCCTGGCGCAGGGCGAAAACGACCTGGCGGGCTGGTCCGCGCGCGTGCAGTCGCTGGCGCTCATCGTGGCGGATGCCCAGGTGGCGCGCCTGATTGCCGACCCTGCGGTGGCGTCCGAACGCGTGGCCGGCCTGGTCATCGAGGTGGCCGGAGCCGGCCTCGGCGAGCACGGCGCCAACTTCGTCAAGGTGCTGGCCGAAAACGACCGCCTGCCGCTGCTGCCCGAGATCAGCGGGCAGTTCGAAACCCTGAAGGCGAATGCCGAAGGCACTCTCGAAGCCACCATCACCAGCGCACAGGAACTGACCCAGGCGCAGATCGACGATCTGGTTGCCGGGCTCAAGGCCAAATTCAACCGTGCGGTGAACGTCCAGGTGGCGGTCGATGCCGAACTGATCGGCGGCGCGGTGATCGCGATCGGCGACCAGGTGATGGACGGCTCGGTGAAAGGGCGGCTGCAGCGCATGTCTTTCGCGCTGCAAGGCTAATCCGCGCGGCAAGGCGAATTAACAAGTACCTCACATTTATCGGAACCCGACGGTTCGGAGAACAGAAATGCAATTGAATCCAAGCGAAATCAGCGAACTGATTAAAGCCAAGATCGAAAACCTCGGTGCATCGAGCGAGCTGCGCACCCAGGGCACGATCGTGTCCGTCACCGACGGCATCGTCCGCATTCATGGGCTGTCCGACGTGATGTCGGGTGAGATGATCGAAATGCCGGGCAACACCTTCGGCGTCGCGCTCAACCTCGAGCGCGACTCGGTCGGCGCGGTGATCCTGGGCGATTACGAGCACATCAAGGAAGGCGACGTCGCCAAGTGCACCGGCCGCATTCTCGAAGTGCCGGTCGGCCGCGGCCTGCTCGGCCGCGTGGTGAACTCGCTGGGCCAGCCGATCGACGGCAAGGGCCCCATCGCCGCCGACACCACCATGCCGATCGAGCGCATCGCCCCCGGCGTGATCGAACGCAAATCGGTCGACCAGCCGGTGCAGACCGGCTTGAAGTCGATCGACGCCATGGTGCCGGTCGGCCGCGGCCAGCGCGAACTGATCATCGGCGACCGCCAGACCGGCAAGAC
>NCIH01000077.1:0-13386 GCA_002281975.1 Hydrogenophilales bacterium 17-64-11
AAAGTGTTGATGAACCACCCGATGGAAACCGGCCTGCGCAAAGACGCCAAAACCGGCCAGCTGGTGCCCGCCCACTTCATTCAGGACGTGACGGCCACCATCAACGGCGCCGCGGTGCTGAACGCCGACTTCGGCACCGGCATCTCCAAGAACCCCTACCTGGGCTTCAAGGTCAAGGGGCCCAAGAAAGGCGACAAGGTCGTCGTCAATTGGGTCGACAACAAAGGCGACAAGAACTCCGCCGAGGCCACCATCGGCTGATGCTGTTGCGCACATTGACTGCGGCGTCAATGGAAGCGCCGCAGCCAAGCATGCTGCGTGTAATCCGCTCCGCCACCGCCCCACCGGGTTCATGCGAATGAGCGCAATGGCTCGCTCCATGAGCCGCCTGTTTTATCTGTTCGCCGGGGAGGAAGGGCCTGCCTTCCGGCGCCCCCAGGATGGTCGCTCCCATGAGCATGCCTGGCGCGCTGCTTGACCGCCAATTAATCAGCCTGCGATACCCAAGAAGATGGGCGCGGCGTAGGATGCCCGGGTGACGAAACGAGAACCCGTAATGGATGATCCGGCCTCCGGCGAACCACCTGTATTTCAGGGGGGAGCGACGGTTCTTGCGTGCGAACGCCCGGCAGGGGAGGGTTTGAATGCATTGCCCGGAAGCGGGCCGCACGGCATTGCGAGCGGCGCTCGAAGTGATCCGTGAGCCGATGTTTTTGCTGCCCATCGCTGCGGCCGGCATCTGCCTTGTGCGGGGCGACCTGCACGAAGCCTTGATGCTGCTGTTCTTCGTCGGGGCGGCGATGGGCGTCGTCCACTATCAATCCCATAAGGCCGAGTGCGCGCTGCAGGCTCTGCGCGAGGTGTTCGGCTTTACCTGTCTGCACGCGAACGATGTGCTGCCGGCGCTCGTCGCAGGCACGGCAGGCATCGCATGGTTCGTGCCGCTCGAATGGATGAAGGGGGAACGCATGGCAGCCCCGGTTTCCTGGCGATGAGAATGGCCGCCATCCTTGCCGACGCAGTGGTGGTCGTGCACCTGCTTTTCGTCGCCTTCGTGGTGGCGGGCGGGTTTCTGCTGGCGCGCTGGCCAAGGCTGGCCTGGCTGCATCTGCCTGCCGCCGCCTGGGGCGCATTCATCGAATTCAGCGGCGGGATCTGTCCGCTCACGCCGCTGGAAAACTACCTGCGCGTCGTCGGCGGAGGCAGCGCCTACGGCGGCGATTTCATCGAGCGCACCCTGCTGCCGATCTTGTATCCGGGGCATCTGACCCTGCCGATCCAGCAAGTGCTGGGCGGCGTGGTCGTGGGGGTGAATCTGGCGGCGTATGCGCTGGCTTTCCGGGTCTGGCGCCGCAAGGTCCGGGCTCGGCAGGTTCAGTCCGTCCGCCGATCCAGTTCCTGATCGGCCAGGGAGACGGGGTCTTCCAGCGGTTCCAGGTGCGTGGTGATGTGGGCGTGCGGCACGGCCTGGCGGATGTCGGCTTCGAGGTGCTCCGAGCAGTCGTGCCCCCGCTGGACCGTCCAGGCGCCAGGCATCAGGACATGCAGGGTAATGAAGGCGCGGGTGCCGGCCTGGCGCGTGCGCAGGGCGTGGAATTCCAGCCCCTGCTGGCGGTAGCTGTCCAGTATCGCTTCGATGGCCCTGATATCTTCCTCGGGGAGGGAAACGTCCATCAGGCCTGCGGCGGAGCGCTGCAGCAGTTGCCACCCGGTCCACACGATATTCAGGGCCACCAGCAAGGCGATCGCCGGATCGAGCCAGAGCCAGCCGGTCGCCCATACCAGCCCGACTCCCGCAATGACCCCCGCGGACGTCCAGACATCGGTGAGCAGGTGGTGGGCGTCGGCTTCCAGGGTGATGGATTTGTATTTGCGGCCCACCCCCATGAGGATGCGCGACGTGAGCAGGTTGATCACCGAGGCGGCTACCGACACCGCCAGGCCGATCCCCACCGCTTCGAGCGGCTGCGGGTTCAGCAGGCGCTCGATGGCGGCATACGCGATGCTGGCGGCAGCAATGAGGATGAGAAAGCCTTCGAATGCGCTGGAGAAGTACTCCGCCTTGCCGTGACCGTGCGCATGGTTGTCGTCCGCAGGCATGGCCGCCAGCGACAGCATGGCCAGCGCCATCATCGCTCCTGCCAGATTGACGAAGGACTCGAGTGCGTCGGACAGCATGCCGACCGAGCCGGTGAGCCACCAGGCCCAGCCCTTGAGCAGGATGGTGGCAAGGGCCGCAGCGATGGAAAGCCAGGCGTAGCGTTTGAGGGAGGCGGTCAGCATGTCGGTTTTCAGCGGGAACGATCCAATCCGGATTTCATGCCCTGTTTCATTGCGTGCATTGGATTTTATCCCGGCCACATGAGCCGCGGTATTTCCTGCCGCGTCGATCTTTCTTGCAGACATCCTGCGGCCGAATCAATAAAATGCCGGGCATGAAAATCCTGCCCACCCTGCTGTTGTGCCTGCCCCTTGCCGCCCATGCCGCATGGATCGATTTTGAAGGCGAATTCGAACAGGACAAGCCCTGGGCCGAGGTGGCGTCGCAGCTGCCGCCGTACCCCAAGGCCGCGAACCTGATTCCGTTCAACGTGTCGTCGGCGACACGCAACAAGTTCTTCGTCGACGCCGAATCGATCAGCGTCGGCGCCGACAACGTGGTGCGCTACGTCGTGGTGGTCGAGGCCGCGGGCGGGGCGAAAAACGTATCCTTCGAGGGCCTGCGCTGCGAATCCGGCGAGCGCCGGCTATACGCCTACGGCCATCCGGACGGCACCTGGTCGAAGGCGCGCAACGCCGGCTGGGAGCCGATCAGGTTCCGCTCGCTGCTGTCGTACCAGAAAGCCCTGTTCGAGGATCATTTCTGTCCCAACGACCTGCGTGTCCGCAACGCCGCAGAGGCGGTGCAGAATCTGCGGCGGGCGGCACGATGAGCACCTCGGTCGTCAAACACGCGCGGCGCATCGTTGTCAAGGTCGGCTCCAGCCTGGTCACCGCCGAGGGACGCGGGCTCGACCACGCCGCGCTGTCGCGCTGGGCCGGGCAGATTGCCGCGCTGACCGCGCAGGGCAAGGAAGTGGTGCTGGTGTCTTCCGGCGCGATTGCCGAGGGCATCGCGCGGCTGGGCTGGAAGAAGCGCCCGAAGGCCGTCAACGAATTGCAGGCGGCTGCCGCGGTGGGGCAGATGGGACTGGTGCAGGCGTACGAATCGATATTCCGTACCTACAATCTCCATGCCGCGCAGGTGCTGCTCACCCACGAGGACCTTGCCGACCGCACCCGCTACCTGAATGCGCGCTCGACCCTGCGCACGCTGCTGGCGTTGCGCGTGGTGCCGATCATCAACGAGAACGATACGGTTGCCACCGACGAAATCCGCCTTGGCGACAACGACACATTGGGCGCGCTGGTGACCAATCTGATCGAAGCCGACTGTCTCGTCATCCTCACCGACCAGACGGGCCTGTATACCGCCGACCCGCGCCGGGACCCGCAGGCGACGCTGGTGATGGAGGCGCACGCAGGCGATCCCGAACTCGAATGCATGGCAGGCGGGGCGGGCAGCAGTGTCGGCACCGGCGGCATGCTGACCAAGATACTCGCCGCCAGGCGCGCGGCAAGAAGCGGCGCGCACACCGTGATTTGCTGCGGCCGCGAAGAACAGGTGCTGTTGCGGCTGGCGGCGGGCGAAGCCATCGGCAGCCAGCTGATCGCCCGCCAGGCGCCGCTCGCCGCGCGGCGGCAGTGGCTGGCGGATCATCTGCAATTGCGCGGCGGTGTGGTGCTCGACGCCGGCGCGGTGCGCGCCTTGCGCGAGGAGGGCAAGAGCCTGCTGCCGGTCGGAGTGAAGGGCGTGACCGGCGAATTCGAACGCGGCGAAGCGGTGGCGGTGGTCGATACCGACGGCCGCGAAGTTGCGCGCGGCCTGGCCAACTACAGCGCCAGCGAGGCACGCCGCATCGCCGGCAAGCCGAGCAGCGCGATCGAGGCCGAACTCGGCTACATGGATGAACCGGAATTGATCCACCGCGACAATCTGGTGGTGCTGGCGTGACCACCACGCTGGACCTGATGCGCCACGGCGAGCCCGTCGGCGGGCGCCGCTATCGCGGCCAGGTCGACGATCCGCTGTCGGAAAAAGGCTGGGCGCAGATGCATGCGGCGGTCTGCGATGCCGTGCCGTGGACGCGCATTGTGGCGTCGCCCCTGCTGCGCTGCCGTGCGTTTGCCGAAACGCTGGCCGGCCGCCACGGCCTGCCGCTGGCATTGGACGAGCGGCTGAAGGAAGTCGGGTTCGGCGAATGGGAGGGCAGATCGGCGGCCGAGATCGAGCAGGATGCGCCCGGCGCGCTGGCGCGCTTCAAGGCCGATCCGGTCAATGCGCGTCCGGCCGGCGCCGAGCCGCTGGCCGATTTCCATGCGCGGGTGGCCGCCGCGCTCGGCGACCTGCTGGCGCAGTATGCCGGCCAGCACGTGCTGCTGGTGGGGCACGCCGGAGTGATCCGCATGGCGCTGGCGTGGGCGCTGCACATTCCACTGGAACACGCCTACCGCATCGAGGTGGCGAGTGCCGGGTTGACCCGGCTGCGCTTCGACGGCGAACACGCGAGCTTGATTTTCCACGGCAGTCCGCGCATCGCCCGGTGATCCGCCGCCTTGTTCTCTTGTCGTGCCTGCTGCTGGCCGCGCCGGTGCAGGCCGCCGCCATCCGCATGGTCGATGACGCCGGGCGCACGCTCGAACTCGAGCGGCCGCCGCAGCGCATCGTGTCGCTGACGCCGCATCTCACCGAACTGCTGTTCGCCGCCGGCGCGGGTGCGCAGGTGGTCGGGGTGGACAGCGCGAGCGATTATCCCGAAGCGGCGAAAATGCTTCCGCGCGTCGGCGACTACAGCCGCATCAACTTCGAGCGCATCCTGGCGCTGAAACCGGATCTGGTCGTCGTCTGGGTCGGCGGCAACCGCGCGGCTGACATTCACGGACTGGAAAAACTGGGTTTGCCGGTGCTGCACACGCAGGCCATCCGGCTCGCCGACGTGGCGCGCCTGCTGCGCCTGATCGGGCAGGCGAGCGGTCACGCCGGGGAAGGCGAGGCGGCCGCGCGGGATTTTTCAGCCAGGCTGGCCGCGCTGCAGGTTCGGGCCACCCGGCGCCCGCCGGTCAGCGTGTTCTATCAAGTTTGGGACCGGCCGCTGATGACGGTGGGCGGGCAGCACTGGATCAGCGATGCATTGGCGGTGTGCGGTGCACGTAACGTGTTTGCCGACCTGCGCGCAGTTTCCCCGGCGGTGTCGCGCGAGGCGGTGCTGCGGCGCGCGCCGGCGCTGATTGTGAGTGGCAGCGATGCGCCCGACGTGCGTCGCCAGTGGCAGCGTTTTGCCGGCCTGCCGGCGGTGAAAAACCATGCGTTTGTGCGGCTGGATGCGGATCGCCTGCATCGCCCCGCGCCGCGCTTGATCGAGGGTGTGGCCGGCCTGTGCACGGCGGTGGCGCCCTGGCGTCTGTCGCAATAGGCGTTACGCCCGGTGACGGTTGTCGGTCGGCTTGCGGTTGGGGCAGTTTTCCTTGATGCAGTCGGCGTAGATCTGCAGCGAGTGGTCGTTGATGGTAAAACCGCGTTCCTTGGCGATGCGGGTCTGGCGCTTTTCGATTTCGCTGTCGTAAAACTCTTCGACCTTGCCGCATTGCAGGCAGACCAGATGGTCGTGGTGATCGCCCTGGTTGAGCTCGAACACTGCCTTGTCGCTGTCGAAGTGGTGGCGCATCAGCAAGCCGGCCTGCTCGAACTGGGTGAGCACGCGGTAGACGGTGGCGAGACCGATATCCTGGCCTTCGTCGGACAGCAACCGATAGACTTCCTCTGCGGTCATGTGGCGCTTGTTGCTCTGCTCGAACAAGTCGAGAATTTTCAGACGCGGCAAAGTGGCTTTCAGGCCAATGCTCTTGAGGTCGTACGGATTGCTCAAAAGAGGCTCCAGAACGGGAACGCGAATACGTTATGATACGTTCTTTTCCAACCCGCCCAAACCCTTCCGGCTTCTCGGTTATGCGTCATTTCCTGATTCCTGTTCTGCTTCTGAGCCTGGCTGCCGGGTGTTCCAGCGTCAAAATCGGCCCCCACCGCATCGATGTGCAGCAGGGCAATGCGCTCGACCAGGAAAACGTCACCCGTTTGAAGCTCGGCCTCAACCGTTCGCAAGTCCGCTTCCTGCTGGGCACCCCGCTGGTGGTCGATCCGTTCCGGACCGATCGCTGGGATTACGTGTACGTGTATTACAAGGCCGGCAAGCTGGCCGAGCAAAAGCGCATCACCCTGTTTTTCGACGGCGACACGCTGACGCGCATCGACGGCGACCTGCCGGCGGCCGGCCCCGCGTCTGTCGCGCAGGCCACGCCGAAAACCGAAGCTCCGGTTGCGCCGCCTGCCGTGACAACCGCGCCGCTGCCCGCGGCAGCGGCGCCTCAGCCTGCGCCGCTTCCGGCCGCGGCTTCCCGGCCCGCAGCGGTCGCCCCGCCCATCTCCCCGGCTGCACCGGCCGCTGCGGCAGCGACGGCTGCCCCCGCGGCTGTCGCGGCGTCGCAGCCCGCACAGACTTCAACAGCGGCAAACAGCGTCGTGCCCCCGCTGCCCAGCCCGAAAAACGCGCCGGCGTATGTCGACCCGCGTCCGCCAGCCGAACTGAGCCTGCAGCCCGAGACCGACGTGACGAAAATCCAGCCGGACGTCATTCCGTCTTTCCCGGCGGCGGCTCCGCTGGCGGCGGCGAGCGACGCCACCGTGCTGAAAGCGGTGAACGAGTGGGCGGGGGCCTGGGCGCGGCGCGACAATGCAGCCTACCTTGCCGCCTACGATGCCGGCTTTGTCCCGCAGGGCGGCGCCAGCCGCGCCGATTGGGAGAAGCGCAAGCGCCAGGCGCTGAACGCAGCCAAACGCATCGAACTTGAAATCGATTCGCCCGTGGTCGAGCGGACGGACGACGCTGCCGCCACGGTGACCTTCAATCAGTTTTACCGTTCCGACAGCTACCGCGATGCGGTGGTCAAGCAGCTGCGCATGGTCGAACGCAACGGCCGCTGGCTGATCGTCGAGGAAAAAGTGTTGTCGGTTTTGCACGGTGCCCGGCCATGAGCGTGCAGATCGCGATTGCCGGCGTGTCTGGCCGCATGGGGCGTGCGCTGCTTGAAGCCGTGGCAGCCGATCCCGCCTGCGCGCTGTGCGCGGCGATCGACCGTCCCGGCAGCCCGCTGGCGGGGCAGGACGCCGGCGCCGCCTGGGGAGGCGCCAGCGGCGTGCGCATCAGCGATCAGCCGGCCGCCGCCCTGCAGGGCACGCAGGCGCTGATCGACTTCACTCGCCCCGAGGCCACCGTTGGCTATCTCGATGCCTGCGTTGCGGCGCGGGTGCCGCTGGTCATCGGCACCACCGGCTTCGATGACGCCGGCAAGGCGCGCATCGACGCGGCGGCGCAACGGATACCCATCGTGTTTGCGCCCAATATGAGCGTGGGCGTGAATCTCCTGATGAAGCTGGCCGAGCTTGCCGCGCAGGTGCTGCAGGACGGCTATGACATCGAAATCATCGAGGCGCACCACCGCCACAAGGTCGATGCGCCCTCCGGCACCGCGCTGGGCCTGGGGCAGGCGGTGGCGCGCGCGATCGATCGCGATCTCGCGCGTTGCGCGGTCTACGGGCGCGAGGGCGTCACCGGCGAGCGCGATCCCAAGACCATCGGCTTTGCCACCGTGCGCGGCGGCGACATCGTCGGCGACCACACGCTGTTGTTCGCCGGCATCGGCGAACGCGTCGAGCTCACCCACAAGGCCAGCAGCCGCGCCACCTTCGCCCAGGGCGCGCTGCGCGCCGCCAAATGGCTGCAGGGCCGCGCGCCGGGTCTGTACGACATGCGCGATGTGCTGAATTTGAAATAGCCGGAACTGGATAACCGCATGCAACAGGAACCCACCATGAATGCCGTCAAGGTCTACAGTACCGGCACCTGCCCCATCTGCGTCAAGGCCAAGGCTTTTCTCGACAAGCGCGGCATCGGCTACGACGAAGTCCGCATTGACCTCGACCGCGAGGCGATGAAGGAATTCTCCGTCGTCACCAACGGTGCGCGCACCGTTCCGCAGATCGTGGTCGACGGCACCTGCATCGGCGGCTTTACCGAACTGACCGAGCTCGACATGGACGGCGGCCTGGATCATCTCCAGCCCTGATCCGAAGCGGGGGGCGGCCCGGAAGGCATCGCCCAGCATTGAAGCCAGGCTTCAGATCGGCTACAATTGCGCAATTCAAGTTCAGGCGGGTGCGCGCAAGCGGCTCGCCTGAATTTTGTCACCTGCGCCACGCTCATTAGTCTTGCGGAGTCTTCCTTGTCTCGTGCCCAACCTGCCATCCTGGTTTTAGCTGACGGCTCGGTATTTCGCGGCCTGTCGATCGGTGCCGACGGCATCGCGACCGGCGAGGTGGTATTCAATACCGCGCTGACCGGTTATCAGGAAATCCTTACCGATCCTTCGTATTCGCGGCAAATAGTCACTCTGACCTATCCCCATATCGGCAATACCGGCGTCAACGCCGAGGACGTCGAGGCGGACCGCATCCATGCGGCGGGACTGGTGGTGCGCGATGTGCCGCGACTGCATTCGAATTTCCGCGCCGGCCAATCGCTGCCCGATTACCTCAAGAGCCAGAACATCGTCGCCATTGCCGACATCGACACCCGCCGGCTGACGCGCATCCTGCGCGAAAAGGGCGCGCAGGGCGGCTGCATCATGGCAGGCGCGGTGGATGAGGCGAAGGCGCTCGACGCTGCGCGCGCGTTCCCCGGCCTGGCCGGCATGGATCTGGCCAAGGTGGTGAGCGCGCCGGCGGCGTATGAATGGAATCAAACCGAATGGAAGCTTGGGCGTGGCTACGCTCAGTTGGGCGCGCCGCGTTTCCATGTCGTGGCCTTCGATTACGGCGTCAAGCGCAATATCCTGCGGATGCTCGCCGAGCGCGGCTGCCGCCTGACCGTGCTGCCTGCGACCGCCACCGCGGAGCAGGCTCTGGCGCTGAAGCCGGACGGCATTTTTCTCTCCAACGGCCCGGGTGATCCGGAGCCGTGCGATTACGCGATCCAGGCGATCGGCGATCTGGTGGCGGCGAAGATCCCGCTCTTCGGTATCTGCCTTGGCCACCAGTTGCTGGCGCTGGCCTCGGGCGCCAAGACCGTCAAGATGAAGTTCGGCCACCACGGTGCGAACCACCCGGTGAAAGACCTCGACAGCGGGCGGGTCGCCATCACCAGCCAGAACCACGGCTTCGCGGTGGATGCGGCGACGCTTCCCGCAAATTTGCGCACCACCCATGTCTCGCTGTTCGACGGCTCGCTGCAGGGCATCGCCCGCACCGATGCCCCCGCATTCAGCTTCCAGGGACATCCCGAAGCCAGTCCCGGCCCGCACGACGTGGGTTATTTGTTCGACCGATTTATCCAGCTGATGGCCGATCATGCCCAAGCGCACTGACTTAAAAAGCATCCTCATCATCGGCGCCGGCCCGATCGTCATCGGCCAGGCGTGCGAATTCGACTATTCCGGCGCGCAGGCGTGCAAGGCGCTGCGCGAGGAGGGCTACAAGGTCATCCTCGTCAACAGCAATCCGGCGACGATCATGACCGATCCGGACATGGCCGACGTCACCTACATCGAACCGATTTCCTGGCAGGTGGTCGAGAAGATCATCGAGCAGGAGCGCCCGGATGCGCTGCTGCCGACCATGGGCGGACAGACCGCGCTCAACTGCGCGCTCGATCTGGCCAAGCACGGCGTGCTGGAGAAATACGGCGTCGAGATGATCGGCGCCTCGAAGGAAGCGATCGACAAGGCGGAAGACCGCGAGAAGTTCAAGGCCGCGATGACCAAGATCGGACTGGGTTCCGCGCGTTCGTCGATCGCCCACAGCCTGGAAGAGGCGCTGCAGGTGCAGGCCGCGCTCGGCTTTCCGTCGATCATCCGGCCGTCGTTCACGATGGGCGGCTCGGGCGGCGGCATCGCCTACAACAAGGACGAGTTCGTCGCCATCTGCGAGCGCGGCCTGGAAGCTTCGCCCACCCACGAACTCTTGATCGAGGAATCGCTGCTCGGCTGGAAAGAGTACGAGATGGAAGTGGTGCGCGACCGCAAGGACAACTGCATCATCATCTGCTCGATCGAGAACTTCGACCCGATGGGCGTGCACACCGGCGACTCCATCACCGTGGCCCCGGCGCAGACCCTGACCGACAAGGAATACCAGATCATGCGCAACGCGAGTCTCGCGGTGCTGCGCGAGATCGGGGTGGAAACGGGCGGCTCCAACGTGCAGTTCTCCATCAACCCGGAAGACGGGCGCATGGTGGTGATCGAGATGAATCCGCGCGTGTCGCGTTCGTCTGCGCTGGCGTCGAAGGCGACCGGTTTCCCGATCGCCAAGGTGGCGGCCAAGCTGGCGGTCGGCTATACGCTGGACGAGTTGCAGAACGACATCACCGGCGGCGCGACCCCGGCCTCGTTCGAGCCGTCGATCGATTACGTGGTGACCAAGATTCCGCGCTTCGCCTTCGAGAAGTTCCCGCAGGCCGACGACCGCCTGACCACCCAGATGAAGTCGGTGGGCGAGGTCATGGCGATGGGCCGCAGCTTCCAGGAGTCGCTGCAGAAAGCCCTGCGCGGGCTGGAGGTCGGCGCCGACGGCTTCGGCCCCAAGACCACCGATCGGGAAGAGATCGAGGCTGAATTGATGTCGCCCGGCCCCGAGCGCATCTGGTACGTCGGCGATGCGTTCCGCGTCGGCATGAGCCTCGAAGAGGTCCACGCCGTGTCGAAGATCGATCCGTGGTTCCTCGACCAGATCCAGGGCCTGATCGAACTGGAAATCTCGCTGTCCGGACGTGCGCTGACCGACCTCGGGCGCGACGAACTGCGCCGGTTGAAGCGCGCCGGCTTCTCCGACCGTCGCCTGGCCAAGCTTTTGGACACCGACCAGCACGCGGTGCGCGCGCGCCGCACCGAGCTCGCGCTGCACCCGGTGTACAAGCGGGTCGATACCTGCGCGGCCGAGTTCGCCACGCAGACCGCGTACATGTACTCGACCTACGAGGAAGAGTGCGAGGCGCACCCGACCGACGCGAAGAAGATCATGGTGCTGGGCGGCGGGCCGAACCGCATCGGCCAGGGCATCGAGTTCGACTACTGCTGCGTGCATGCCGCGCTGGCGCTGCGCGAGAACGGCTTCGAGACCATCATGGTCAACTGCAACCCGGAGACCGTGTCGACCGACTACGACACCTCCGACCGCCTGTACTTCGAGCCGCTGACGCTGGAAGACGTGCTGGAGATCGTGCGCATCGAGAAGCCCTTCGGCGTGATCGTGCAGTACGGCGGGCAGACGCCGCTGAAGCTGGCGCGCGACCTGGAACGCAACGGCGTGCCCATCATCGGCACCAGCCCCGACATGATCGACGCCGCCGAGGACCGCGAGCGCTTCCAGCAGATGCTGCACGACCTCGGTCTCAAGCAGCCGCCCAACCGCACCGCGCGCAACCCCGACAGCGCCATCCGCATGGCCGAGGAAATCGGCTACCCGCTGGTGGTGCGCCCGAGCTACGTGCTGGGCGGCCGCGCCATGGAAATCGTGCGCGAGGAGGCCGACCTGCGGCGCTACATGACCGAGGCGGTGAAGGTGTCGAACAAGTCGCCGGTGCTGCTCGACCGCTTCCTCAACGACGCCATCGAGGTCGATGTCGACGCGCTGTCCGACGGCGAACAGGTGGTGATCGGCGGCATCATGCAGCATATCGAGCAGGCTGGCGTGCATTCGGGCGATTCGGCCTGTTCGCTGCCGCCGTACAGCCTGTCGAACGACATTCAGGATGAATTGCGCCGCCAGACCGTGGCGATGGCGAAGGCGCTGAAAGTGATCGGCCTGATGAACGTGCAGTTCGCGATCCAGGGCGACACCGTATACGTGCTGGAAGTGAACCCGCGTGCCTCGCGCACCGTGCCCTATGTGTCCAAGGCCATCGGCGCGCCGCTGGCGAAGATCGCCGCCCGCGCGATGGCGGGCATTTCGCTGAAGTCGCAGGCGTTCGAAAAAGAGATCATCCCGCCGTATTTCTCGGTGAAGGAAGCGGTGTTCCCGTTCCGCAAGTTCCCCGGCGTCGACACCATCCTCGGCCCGGAAATGAAGTCGACCGGCGAAGTCATGGGGGTGGGCGACAACTTCGGCGAGGCCTTCGTCAAATCGCAATTGGCCTCAAGTTCAGAACTGCCGAAGCCGGGTGGCCGTGCCTTCGTCAGCGTGCGCTCGGGCGACCGCGATGCCATCGTCGAGGTGGCGCAGGCGCTGCGCGATCTCGGCTTCAACCTGGTCGCCACGCGCGGCACTGCCCAGGCGATCGAGTCGGCGGGGATTCCGGTGGCGATCGTCAACAAGGTCAAGGAAGGCCGCCCGCACATCGTCGACATGATCAAGAACGGCGATATCGATTTCATCGTCAACGTGGTCGAAGACAAGAAGGCGGTGAAGGATTCCTACGCCATCCGCGCCGAAGCGCTGGCGCGCCGGGTGGTGTACTTCACCACCCTGGCCGGCGCGCGTGCCGCCTGCATGGGCATGCAGCACGGCAACGAACTCAAGGTGTATTCCCTGCAGGCGCTGCATCAGCGCCTGCACTGAACCAATAAGGCAAGGCTGTGAACAAATTCCCCCTCACCGTGGTCGGCGCCGAAAAGCTGCGCGCCGAGTTGCAACATCTGAAAAGCGTGGAGCGCCCCGCTGTCATCCAGGCGATCGCCGAGGCACGCGCGCAGGGCGACCTGTCTGAAAACGCCGAGTACGACGCCGCCAAGGAAAAGCAGGGCTTCATCGAAGGCCGTATTGCCGACCTCGAAGGCAAGCTGGCGAATGCGCAGATCATCGATCCCACCACCCTCGATGCGGATGGCCGTATCGTCTTCGGTGCGACGGTTGAACTGGAAGACGCCGAATCCGGCGACAGCGTGGTTTACCAGATCGTCGGCGATGACGAGGCCGACATCAAGCAGAGCAAGATTTCCGTGTCATCGCCCATCGCGCGCGCTCTGATCGGCAAGTATGCGGGCGACAGCGTGGACGCAGGCGACGGCGACGACGTGGTCCTGGGCGATTTCGGCAGCTACGACGGCACGACCGCCACTTCGACGCAGACGACGGATGACCGGGGCGACACGATCAGCGCTGGCCTGGGCAACGACATCGTCATCGCCGGTGGCGACGCCGACAGCGTGGATGGCGGCGACGGCGACAACGTCATCCTCGGCGACTCGGGCTCGTTCGACGGGGAGGAGCTGATCTCGGCGCTTCAGGACGGGGACGGC
>NCIH01000078.1:0-13288 GCA_002281975.1 Hydrogenophilales bacterium 17-64-11
GATACGCATGGGTTCAGCCATTTGGCTTTCCTTTCTAAAAAGAATTCAGTTCAACGAATGATGTCTGGCCAGGCCGGGATCAGCCGCCGCAGCCGCCGATGGTGACTTTGACTTCCTTGGCCGCGGTGTAGGACTTGCCGCCGGCGTTGACCACCGCGCGAACCAGCGAAGTCTGGCCCATCTTGATGCGGGTGGAAATGTAGCCCTCGGTGCCGCCCGACAGGTTGTAGGAGCCGACCAGGGGAGTGGCGTTCTTTTCGGCGAGGATGGCGATGCTGGTCGTGCCGGCGATGCTGCTGGTGACTTCCACCGGCACAACCGAACCGTTCTCGGCGATGTCCGGCGCCTTGATGGTGATCTCCTTGCTGTCGACCGGGCCGGTCGTGCCGAGACCCTTCATCGCGTCGCCGACGTTCTTCGCCTCGAAGGCGGCCTTGTTCCAGGCTGCCATCGCCTGGGTGGGCTTCAGCAGGCCGGCGGCCACGGCGATGGCCACGGTGCCTGCGCCTGCGGCACCTTTCAGTACGTTTCTACGAAGTGCATTCATTGCATATCTCCTTGTTGAAAAATCTGCGGGTAATTACAGACCGTAAATGAAATCGGTCACTTTATCGATTTCGGCTTCCGTCAGCACGCCGTGCTTGCCGAACGGAATCATGCTGCTGGAGGGGTTGGCGACGGTCGAATCCCAGATCTGGGCACGCAGCTTGGCTTTGTCGGGGAAGCGCGCGCTCATGGCGATCAGAGGCGGGCCATACATGCCGGTGGATTCCGCATCGGGCACGGTCGGCATGCCGTGGCAGGCCAGGCAGTTGCCCTTGGCGCGGTTGAACGCGATCTCCTTGCCGGTTTCCTCCTTCTTGACGGCGGTCGCCTGTGCCAGCGCCGTACCCGACAACATGATCGCGCTGATCGCGCAGGCCGTTGCTATTTGATGCAACTTACGCATAGTCATCCTCCTAAATTATTGACATGGTTATGAAAGCGCTTGCCGCTGCCCTGCAGTGAACGCTATCCAGTTATGGATGGGACAAAGCATAGTGGAATTTGTTTTTGGCATGCAAGGCCGGACATGGATCTTTACGTGCAAATCGCAGGGTAATTTCCTACCAGCCCCGCCCGATACGGGGCTGCGCGCGCCGCCGCTAGTTTTTCCGCTGCGATTTTTCGATCTCCTGCCATTCGCGCCGCCGCGCTTCGGCCGCCGACATTTCGTGGAAACTGCCGTCGCCAGCCTTGATGCCGAGGGTGATCTGTTCGATGGCGGCGACCAGGTTGCCGCTCAATGCCGCCGCTTCGGCCTGGGCGCGATGGCCGAGCAGGCGGTGCCCCTGCTGGGCGTGGGTCTGGGCGGCCAGCCGCCACAGGCGGCGGTCGAGCGGATACAGCGCAAGTTGCCCGTCGACCTGCGACTGCGCATCGTTGCTGCGGCCTGCCGCCAGCAATGCGCTGATGTAGCCGTACTGCAAGGGACGGTAGCCGGGGTGGGCGCGGCTGCCGGCCTGGTAGCGCTGCAAGGCAAGCGCCTGGTTGCCCGCGGCCAGTGCGGTGTTGGCAATCAATAGCTGGATCATCGGGTTGCCGGTTTTGCCGGACGGCAGTTTCTGCGCTTCGGCCTCGGCGTCCTTGAACTGGCGCGCGCGGATCAGCGCGGCAACCAGACCATAACGAGCGGCGGTTTCGCTGTTGTAGCGTTTTTCATCGAGCGCCTTGCGCGCAGCCAGCACGGCATCCTGCGCGCTGTCTTCCTGCGCGCGCAGGCGGGCGCGCACCAGCTGGAAATCGAGGCTGTCCTCAACCTGCTGGTAGGGCGCGGTTTCGCTGCGCGATTCCATGTCGGCGATACGATCGGTGGTGAGCGGATGGGTACGCAGATAGGCCGGGGCGCTGGTGTCGTAAAACCGGTTGGCGCGCTGCAGGCGGCTGAAAAAACCGCTCATGCCGCGCACGTCGTAGCCGCTGCGGTTGAGCATGTCGTAACCCAGGCGGTCCGCCTCGCGCTCGTAATCGCGGCTGTAGTTGAGCTGATTCTGGATGGAATAGGCCTGGGTGGTGGCGATGGCGGCGCCGGCCACGTTGGGGTTGGAGCGCGATGCCAGCAGCGCCAGTGCCAGCGCGGCCATGGTCGGCCAGTAGCTCTGGCTTTGCGAGGCGACCATGCGCGCGATATGGTCCTGGGTGACGTGGGCGATTTCGTGCGCAACCACGCCTGCCAGTTCGGATTCGCTTTGTGCGGCCAGCAGCAGGCCCGTATGCACGCCGATGTTGCCGCCCGGCATGGCAAAGGCGTTGATGGAGGGGTCGTTGACGACGAAGAAGGTGAATTCGCGCTGGTTGCGGGTGCTGACGGAGACCAGCTTGTAGCCCAGCTGGTTGAGATAGCTTTCGATCTCAGGGTCGTCGAGATAGCGCGGATCGGCGTAGACGTCGCGCATGATGGCGCGTCCCAGCGCCTGTTCTTCCTGGTCGGAAAAATATTGCCGCGACACTTCGCCCAGATCGGGCAGGTCGGCGGCAATGGCCGGCTGAACGGCCAGGGCGAGTGCGAGCAGGGTGCGCAGCATCAGGATGCAGGAAAGATGAGGGCGGTGAACGGCATTTCGTTTACGATGCGCGGATTGTCAACAAGGTTCCTGTGCCATGAGTGAATTCACCCATTTTGATGAGCGGGGGCGCGCCGTCATGGTCGACGTGGCGGGCAAGGACGACACCCGGCGCGTCGCCGTGGCGGGCGGCCGGATCCATATGTTACCCGATACCCTGGCGCGTATTCTGGGCGGCCAGGCGGCCAAGGGCGATGTGCTGGGCATTGCGCGCATCGCGGCGATCCAGGCGACCAAGCGCACTGCCGAGCTGATTCCGCTGTGCCACCCGATCGCCCTGACCCGGGTGAGCGTGGAGTTCAGCCACGACCAGGCCGAATCATGGATCGCCTGCACGGTGACTGCGGAAACCGTCGGCAAGACCGGGGTGGAAATGGAGGCGCTGACCGGCGTCAGCGTCGCGCTGTTGACGATTTACGATATGTGCAAGGCGGTGGATCGCGGCATGCGCATGGACGGCATCGGCTTGCTGGAAAAACAGGGCGGGCGTTCCGGCCATTGGCGTTCATCCCTTGCTGCGGGCGCCTAGTCATAACGTCATCTTGCACCCGCCTCGCGCCGCGGCATGATGCCGGGGTGGAGAAATCGAACCGCCGCATGCGCTTTTTCGGATTCCTGCTGCTGGGGGTGTGGGCATGTTCGTTCGCCGTGCGGGCGGATCTGCCGGACGATCAGCGGTTTCCGGCCGCGGGAAATCAGTTGCTGCTGTGGGTGGCATCCGAGCGCGGGCGCGCCGAGCCCGAGGTGCAGACTGCGCAGCGACTGGCCACGCAAGACGTGGAGACCTGGTCGCTCGACCTCACCAGCGCCTATTTTCTGCCGCAGTTGCCGAGCAGCATGGATGAAGTGCCGGTACGGGATATGGCTGACTGGCTGCGCGCCGCGCAGGCCAGCGGCAAACAGGTGACGGCCGTTGCCGTGGCACGCGCTGCGGTTCCGTTATTGCGTGCCGCGGCCTCGCTTGAACCGGCCGAACGGCAGCGGCTCTGCGTGCTGCTGCTGTATCCGAATCTCTACATGTCAGTAGAACCGCTGGCTGCGCCGGATTATCTCGATCTGGGAACCCTGGCCGGTTTGCAGGTGCACGTGCTGCAGCCGCGCCGCTCCGCGGCGACGCCCTGGTTGCCCGGACTGCTGGATCACCTGGCGCTGCACGGTGCGACAGTCAGCGCGACGGTTCTGGAAAGCCTGCGCGAAGACTACTGGGCGCGCGAAACGCCGACTGAATTTGAAACGGCCGAGGGCCGCCGCATGGACGCCATGCTGCTGCGTGAATTGAATGCCTGGGGGTGCAAATGAAACGATGGCTGACAGTGTGGGTGATGGGTCTGCTGCTGGCGGGCGGCGCGCAAGCCGCCGGATTCGAGGCGCGTGCCAGCGGGCCGGTACCGGAGTTGAAGGCGCACGACCTGAGCGGAGCGCCCAGAACGCTGGCCGACTATCGCGGCAAGGTGGTGCTGCTCAATTTCTGGGCGTCGTGGTGCCCACCCTGTCTGCGTGAAATGCCGTCGATGGAGCGGCTGCGGGTGAAGCTGGCCGGACGGCCGCTGGCTATCGTCGCGCTGTCCAGTGCGGAAACGCCCGAAGAAGTGAAAGCCTATCTATCCAGAATGAAACTGGGCTTTCCGATTCTGCTTGATCCCGATGGCAGCAACACCCAGCGCTGGAAGGTGTTTGCGCTGCCCACCACATTCCTGCTGGACGCCGAGGGCCGCGTGCGTTATGTCCTGACCGGCCCGACCGAATGGGATGAGGGGGAGGCCCTGCGGGTGATCGAGTCGCTGCTGGCGGAGTTGCCGGCGCATGCAGGATAGACGAAATCAGGATGCTTAAGTCTTTAATAAACAAGGACTTTTTATCAGATGGCCTTATGGAACCATCAGCCTTTTCGCTTGCCATGCCGGGGGCTTGAAGTGCAAAATAACGGCATATTCGGAATATTTAATATATAGCCGTCCCCGCAGCATCCAGTGCCGATGCGCTGGCACTGCTTCCAGCAGTCACCTAGTGTGTATATCCGGGCAGGAAAAATGCGGTTCCATCGTGGAGCCGCAGGGGACGTTTTTGAATCCAGAGACCGCATGAACGCCAAAATAAAACTCGAAAATCACGACGCGCAGGAAATCAAGTACACCACCTGTTACATGTGCGCCTGCCGCTGCGGCATCAAGGTGACGCTGGAGGACAACAAGGTCCGTTTCATCCAGGGCAACCGCAACCATCCTACCAACCAGGGCGTGCTGTGCGCCAAGGGGTCGGCCGGGATCATGAAGCAGTATTCCACCGCCAAGCTGACCCAGCCGCTGATGCGCAAGCCGGGTACCGAGCGTGGCGAGGGCATCTACGAGGCGATTTCCTGGGAGCAGGCGCTCGACGTGCTGAGCGACCGTCTGGAGGAAATCCGCGCCACCGATCCTTCCAAGCTGGGCTATTTCACCGGGCGCGACCAGATGCAGGCCCTCACCGGCCTGTGGGCGCAGCAGTTTGGCACCCCCAACTGGTCGGCGCACGGCGGCTTCTGCTCGGTCAATATGGCGGCGGCCGGCCTCTATTCCATCGGCTTCTCGTTCTGGGAATTCGGCGCGCCCGACTGGGATTACGCCAAATACTTCATCATGTGGGGCGTGGCGGAAGACCATTCCTCCAACCCGATCAAGATCGGCCTGGAAAAGTTGAAGCGCAAGGGCGGCAAGTTCGTTACAGTTAACCCCGTCAGGACGGGGTATTCAGCCATCGCCGATGAATGGCTGCCGATCAAGCCCGGCATGGACGGTCTCTTGGCGATGTCGATGGTGCACGTGCTGCTGAAGCACGAGCAGTTCGATTACGAATTCCTGGTCCGCTACACCAACGCCTCCTGGCTGGTGGTGCAGGCCCCCGGCCAGAAGGGCGACGGCCTGTTCCTGCGCGATGAAAACGATCAACCGCTGATCTGGGATATCGACAAGGAAGCCTTCAGGAACGGCATCGACGGTGACATCGCCCCCGCGCTGTTCGGCGAATACGTCGCGCCCGACGGCCGCCGCGTCAAGACCGTGATGTCGCTGATGGTCGAGCGCTATCTCGACGCGCGCTATGCGCCGGAAAATGTCGCGCTGGAATGCGGCCTGCCAGCCGAGAGCATCGAGCGTATCGCGCTGGAGATGGCGCATGTCGCATTCAAGGAGACGGTCGAGCTGCCGATCGAATGGACCGACGTATGGGGACGGAAACATGACAAAGTCGTCGGCCGCCCGGTGGCGATGTACGCGATGCGCGGCATCGCGGCGCACTCCAACGGTTTCCATTCCTGCCGCGCGATCCACATGATCCAGATGCTGCTGGGCGCGCTCGACGCGCCGGGCAACTTCCGTGCCCGTGCGCCGTATCCGAAGCCGATTCCGCCGCACCAGCTGCCGGAAAACAACATCGACATCATCAACGCGCCGAACACGCCGCTGTCGCGCCCGCCGCTCGGCTTTCCGACGCGCCCGGAAGACCTGGTGATCGACGAGTTCGGCAACCCGCTGCGCATCGACAAGGCCTACTCGTGGGAGGTGCCGATCGCCTCGCACGGCCTGATGCACATGGTCATCACCAACGCGACCAACCACGATCCCTACGCGCTCGACACGCTGATCCTGTTCATGGCCAATATGGCGTGGAACTCGACCATGAACACGGCGAATGTGCAGGACATGCTGCGCGCCAAGGATCCGGAAGAGCCGGGCCAGTACAAGATTCCGTTCCTGGTGGTGATCGACGCCTTCCATTCGGAGATGACCAACTTCGCCGACCTGATCCTGCCGGACACCACGTATCTGGAGCGTCACGACACCATCTCGCTGCTCGACCGGCCGATTTCCGAGCCGGATGCGGCGGCCGACGCGATCCGCTATCCGCTGGTCAAACCTGATCGCGATGTGCGCCCGTGGCAGGAAGTGATGGTCGAACTGGCGGGGCGCCTGAAATTCCCGGCCTTCACCAAGCCCGATGGCAGCCCCAAGTTCAGCGGCTACCAGGACTTCATCGTCAACTACGAACGTTCGCCTGGCATCGGCTTCCTCGCCGGCTGGCGCGGCAAGGACGGCACCCAGTCGCTGAAAGGCGAGCCGAATCCGAAGCAGTGGGAGAAGTACATCGAGAATCAGAGCTTCTACGCTCACCACTGGCCCGACAACCAGAAATACATGCGCTACGCCAACAAGGATTACCTCGACGTGGCGGCGGACGTCGGCTTCGTCGGCAAGGCCGAGCCCATCATCATGCAGTTCTATTCCGAGCCGCTGCAGAAATTCCGCCTCGCCGGGCAGGGTCTGTACGACGGTCCGCAACCCAACAACCTGGTCGACCGCGAGCGTCTGGTGAAATACTTCGACCCGCTGCCGATGTGGTACGAACCGCTTGAACAGCAACGCGTCGACGCGGATGAATATCCCTTCTTCGCGCTCACCCAGCGCCCGATGTTCATGTACCACTCGTGGGATTCGCAGAACGTGTGGCTGCGCCAGATCATGGCGCAAAACTTCATGTACATGAACGCGCGCAAGGCGGCGGAAATGGGCATCAAGGACTTCGACTGGATCTGGGTCGAATCGCACAACGGCAAGATCCGCTGCCAGGTCAAGACCATGGAAGGCACCCAGGAAAACACCATCTGGACCTGGAACGCCATTGGCAAGCAGAAGGGCGCCTGGGGCCTGAAAGAAAACGCGTCGGAAGCGACCAAGGGCTTCCTGCTCAACCATCTGATTTCAGAACTGCTGCCGGAAAAGGCCGGCGAGCGCCGTGTCACCAACTCCGACCCGGTGACCGGCCAGGCGGCCTGGTTCGACCTGCGCGTGAAAATCTGGAAGGCCGCGCCGGGCGAAACCGGCTCGTGGCCGCAATTCGACACGCTCAAGCCGCTGCCGGGCGACGAGCGCTACGAGCGCCCCGAGGTGTTGCGCTATGACGCCCGCAGCCATGAGAAGAACTGAACAGCAGAACTGAGCAGCATCTGTATATATAAAGCGAGCACAACATGAGACTTGGATTGGTCATCGACCTCGACGTGTGCGTGGGCTGCCATGCCTGCGCCATCGCCTGCAAGGAATGGAACGCCTCCGGCACCATCGGCCCGTTGTCCGACTACCAGCCCTACGGCGCCGAGCCGTCGGGCGTGTGGTTCAACCGGATCCGCCATTACGAGATGGACGAGTATCCGAACAACAAGACGGTCAACTTCCCGATGTCGTGCATGCACTGCGAGGACGCCGACTGCGTCACCGTGTGCCCGACCGGGGCCTCGTACAAGCGCGCCGAGGACGGCATCGTGCTGATCGACCAGGACAAGTGCATGGGCTGCAACTACTGCTCGTGGGCCTGCCCCTACGGCGCGCGCGAACTCGACCGCAGCTCGGGCACGATGAAGAAATGCACTCTGTGCGTCGACCGCATCTACGACCAGGAATTGCCGGTCGAGGAGCGCCAGCCTTCGTGCGTGCTGACCTGCCCGGCGCACGCCCGCATGTTCGGCGATTTCGACGATCCCGATTCGGCGGTGTCGCGCACCGTGCGCGAGCGCGGCGGCTTCCCGCTGATGCCCGAGCTCAATTACAACCCGACCAACACCTACCTGCCGCCGCGCCGCAAGCCGGTGATTCCGGTCGACACCCAGCCCAAAGGCGGCCTCAAGGAAAGCATCAAGCAGTTCGCCAACAAGCTGGTGCGCCGCTAAGCCGCGTAGCCTTTAATTTGCGCCAGGAGTATCCATGCATCCCGCTTTCTCAGTCATCTTCTTCACCGTCGCATCGGGCGCCGGCTTCGGCCTGATTTCGCTGCTGTTCATCGCCGACACGTTCAAGCTCGGCGGCAGCTTCAGCCGCGAACAGCTGGTCATCGGCGGACTCGTCGCGATGAGCCTGATCGTGTTCGGCCTGCTGTCGTCTACCTTCCACCTCGCCAATCCGAAAAACGCCTGGCGCGCGTTCAGCCGCTTCCGTACCTCGTGGCTGTCCCGCGAGGGCGTGTTTGCCGTAGTGTTCATGCCGCTGGCGCTGATCTACCTCGCCTGCATCTGGTTCGACGCGCCGCTGTGGCTGCGCGAAACCTTCGGTTTCCTGACCGCCGTGCTGGCTTGGATCACGGTGTTCTCAACCGGCATGATCTACGCCTGCCTGAAGACCATCCGCCAGTGGAACACCCCGCTGGTGCCCGCCAACTATCTGGCGCTGGGCTATGCCAGTGGCAGTCTGCTGCTGCTGCTGGGTGCGGTCTATGCCGGCCTCGATACCACGCCCTACATTGCGATGTCGGCGCTGATCGTCTCGATCGCCGCAGTGCTGAAGGCGATCTACTATTTCTGGATTCGCAGCCCCGGCTTGACGCCCACCATCAATACCGCCACCGGCCTGACCCGTGCCAAGGTCAAGCTGCTCGACACCGGCCATACCCATGGCACCTTCCTGACCCAGGAATTCGGCTTCCAGATCGCGCGGCAGAAAGCCGGCCTGCTCAAGGCCGTGGTTTTCGTGCTGGGCTTCGCCTTGCCCGGGCTGATGCTGGTATGGGTCTTCAACCAGCATGGCGGGCAAACCGCCGCTATCGTCGCGGCCCTGGCGGGTATCGCCGGCGCCGCGGTCGAGCGCTGGCTGTTTTTCGCCGAGGCGCGCCACGTGGTCAATCTGTATCACGGCGCCCAGCGTTGTTGAGCAAGCCGGAAACGCCGCAGAAGCCCGCCTGGTGTGAAAGACTCGGGCGCGCAGCAGTGGGCAGGGGCATCGTTCCCATCGCGGACGGGTGCTTGGCGTGCCGCTTTCTTTAGGATATATTAGAGAATTCTAATTTCTCCATTTCAGGAGTGTGACCTCTATGTTCGGACTGTCAGGTTTCAAGGAAGTCGATCCCGGCTACGTCGCGGAAATCACAGCCCAGGGCGCGCATCTGATCGATGTGCGCACCGAGGCCGAAGTGGCGCAGGGCGTGATCGATGGCGCCATCCACATTCCGCTGCACCTGCTGCCGCTGCGCGCGGCCGATGTTCCCCAGGACAGACCCGTGGTGATCTACTGCCGCTCCGGTGCGCGATCGGCCCAGGCGTGTGCGTTCATGGCTTCCCAGGGCTACGGCAACATGCACAACCTGGCTGGCGGCATCATGGCGTGGGCACGCTCCGGCAATGCCCTCAGCCGGCCGCGCTGAAGCCACGGTTCAAGACGATTTGAAGGAATGGCCAGATTTTCCGGCCGCACTGCAATTTCGGTTGCAATGGGAAAATTTCTGGTTTATGGTACCGCAGCGTTTTTTAGTACATAATTATTTAATGTAAGGAGAACCAAATGAATTTCGATAAAGAACTCGATGCCCGCGGCCTGAACTGTCCCCTGCCCATTCTGCGCGCCAAGAAGGCCTTGGCTGATGTCGGAAGCGGACAAGTGCTGAAAATCCTGTCCACCGACCCGGGTTCGGTCAAGGACTTCGCCGCTTTCGCCAAGCAGACCGGCAATGAACTGCTGTCCACCGCCGAAGCGGGCGGCGAATTCACCTTCTTCATGAAGAAAAAATAAATACAAAAACCAAACCAGCGCCGTTCGTTCCGGGGGCACACAGCCAGGAACCTGCGGCGCTGTTTTTTTTAACCGGCAGAGGAGAGACTTGAGCATGGATACCAAAAAAATGGCCATTATCGCCACCAAGGGCACGCTGGACTGGGCTTACCCCCCGTTCATCCTGGCTTCGACGGCGGCCGCGCTGGGTTACGAAACCCAGATTTTCTTCACCTTCTACGGCCTGCAACTCGTCCGTAAGGATCTGTCCGTGCTTAAGGTGAGTCCGCTGGGCAACCCCGGCATGCCGATGAAAATGCCGTTCGGCCCCAAGTGGTTCAAGAACATCAACTGGAACATGCCCAACGCCATCCAGGCCATTATCCCGGGTTATGAGAACGTGGCGACGGCCCTGATGAAGCAGACCATCGCCAACAACGGCGTGGCCACCATTCCCGACCTGCGCGAACTGTGCCAGGAAGCCGAAGTCAAGTTCATCGCCTGCCAGATGACGGTCGAACTGTTCGGCTTCGAGCATTCCGACTTCATCGACGGCCTCGAGTACGGCGGCGCCGCCACCTTCTTCGAGTTCGCCGGCGAGACCGATATCTGCCTGTTCATCTAGAACAGATTGCCGCCCTATGAAAAAAGAGCCGAAGCGATTCGGCTCTTTTTTGTGTCTTTTGCACCACATCCTGCTTTGTTTATCCGGGCGGATGAATGGCTCCGCTTGTCTAAGCGCTAGCACGGGCGTAGCCTTCGCTCAGGTCATCAAAAAAAACTGTCTGTCGTAATTTTACCAACAAGAGGAGATACCAATGAAGTTTACGCGCGTATTCGCATTCATGGCACTGGCGGGTCTGGCGGGCAGCGCCTACGCCACCAACGGTTATTTTTCGCACGGCTACGGTATGAAGGCCAAGGGGATGGCTGGTGCAGCCACTGCCAGCTCGGATGACGCCTTTGGCGGCGCCAACAACCCCGCCTCGATGGCGTTTGCCGGCAACCGCCTTGACCTGGGTGCGGATCTGTTCAGCCCGCGACGTGAAGCCAGCCGTACGGGTGGTGGTTTGAATGGAACGGTTGAAAGTGACTCCAAGTACTTTCTAATTCCCGAGTTTGGCTACAACCATATGTACAGCAATGATCTTGCGCTAGGTGTGACGGTATATGGCAACGGTGGCATGAACACTAACTACAAGAATCTCAATCTGTTGGGTGGTTCTGGCAAGCTAGGTGTTGATCTGATGCAATTGATCGTAGCGCCGACGGCAGCCTATAAAATTGCTCCTAATCATTCTATCGGCATTTCTCCGCTAATCGGTTATCAACGTTTTAAGGCATATGGTTTGCAAGCCTTTGCACTGACGCCTGGAATGTCTTCTGACCCGGCAAGTGTGACCAACAATGGGTACGATGATTCGTTTGGTTATGGTGTGCGCATCGGCTATATGGGTAAGATTACGCCGACCGTGAGCATTGGTGCAGCTTACGCATCGAAGATGAAGTTCGATGAATTCTCAAAATACAAAGGGTTGTTTGCAGAACAGGGAGGCTTTGATATTCCTGAAAATTACAATCTGGGTGTGGCTTGGCAAGCGACTTCCGCAGTCAAACTGGCGCTGGATTATCAGCGGATTAACTATAGCAAGATCAACTCTGTCGGTAATCCTTCCGCCAATTCGCTATTGGGCGTGGGTCAGTTGGGTGCAGACAATGGATCGGGCTTTGGCTGGGATGATGTAGATGTGTGGAAACTGGGCATGGAATACAAATACAGCCCGAAGCTGACTTTGCGTGCCGGTTACAGCCATGCTGATAACCCCATCAAGGGCTCTGACATGGGCGAAGCAATGTTCAATATCTTGGCGCCTGCAGTGATTGAGAATCATGCAACATTAGGCTTCACTTACACGCTAGCATCCGGCAATGAAGTGACCATGTCTTATATGCATGGCTTCAAGAATGATGTATCTGGTGCTGACCCGTTCTTCGGAGGTACCGATAAGATTGAGATGTACCAGAATTCGCTGGGTATCCAGTACAGCTGGAAAATGTAATCAGCAGTGGGTTGGCTGATCAAGGCCGGGGTTTCGACCCCGGCTTTTTTATGGTCTGAGTGAATGAATTGAAACGGCAACAAGCGCGGATTCGTCGGCAGCTTGCTGCTGTCATTGCGGCAACAATCAGTCCAGCCGCGCGTGTTGTGCCTGCAACTTTTGCAGCATGGCAGCAAAATCGGCCAGCCGGCCCCTCTCCTGGTCGACGACGGCGGCGGGAGCTTTGTCGACGAAGCTGGAGTTGGCGAGCTTGCCCTGCGCCTTCTTGATCTCGCTCTGGATGCGGGCGATTTCCTTGGCCAGCCGGGCGCGTTCGGCGTCCTTGTCGATCTCCACTACCAGCATCATCCGCATCTCGCCGACCAGGGCGACCGGGGCGTCGGCTTCCGGCAGCGCGGGCACGGCGCTGACTTCGCTGAGCTTGCCGAGCGCGGCGATGTAGGGCGCCAGCGCGCTGATCGCGCCGGCGTCGCCCTCGATCACCAGCGGCACGCGTTGCGCGGGTGACAGGCTCATCTCGCCGCGCAGGGTGCGGCAGGCGTTGACCAGTTCCTTCAGCAGCTGGATGCGCGCGACGCTGTCGGGGTGGCGCTGCGCCTCATCGACCTGCGGATAGGGTGCGAGCATGATGCTGTTGCCGCCATCGCCGGAGGGCGATGCCATAGAAGCAGCGCCGGCGAGCGGCGCCACCTTCTGCCACAGTTCTTCGGTGATGAAAGGGATGATCGGGTGGGCGAGGCGCAGCGTGGTTTCGAGCGCCGTGGCCAGGGTGCGGCGGGTGGCGCGCTGCTGATCGGGCGTGCCGGTGTTGAGTTGCACCTTGGCGAGTTCCAGGTACCAGTCGCAGTATTCGTCCCAAACAAACTCATAGACCGCGCGCGCGGCCTGGTCGAAGCGATAGGCGGCGAAGGCTTCGTGCACCTCGGCCACGGCTTGCTGCAGGCGCGCGGCGATCCAGCGGTCGGCATCCGAGAAATCCATGGCCCGGCTGGCGTCGAGCCCGCAGTCGTGGCCATCCAGATTCATCAGCGCGAAGCGGGTGGCGTTCCACAGCTTGTTGCAGAAGTTGCGGTAGCCCTCGGCGCGCTGCAGGTCGAACTTGATGTCGCGGCCGTGCGTG
>NCIH01000005.1:0-56588 GCA_002281975.1 Hydrogenophilales bacterium 17-64-11
AACATCCACCGAATAACCAGAAAAACCGGCGGCTTGACGGTTCGTTTATCCAGGAACGCGTTGAAACGTACTCAAAAGTGAATTGTTCAGCGCTTCCCTTGGCATCGGCCTCGTCGAGCAGGCCGAGAATGGCATCCACGTTGCGTTCGACCCGGCACGGCAGCGTGTCCCAGTCTTCGCGCCGGATGTGCGGCGCGAACGCCGACACCTGGAAATAGTCCTCGACGTCGATCGACATGGCATTCTTCATTCAGACGGCCCGGATTCCTTTCTGCATCGGCAGCCAGCCCTTCAGCGTGTGGGCAATGCGCATCGCCGCGCGGCCATCCCAGTATTCGGGGATGCGCCCGCTCTTGCCGCCGTCCGCCATCATCTCGCCGAACGCCGCCAGAATCGCAGCGGGGTCGGGCCCGACCAGGGTATTGGTGCCCTCGGCAATCGTGATTGGGCGTTCGGTATTTTCACGCAAGGTGAAGCAAGGCACGCCGAGCGCCGTGGTCTCTTCCTGGATGCCGCCGGAGTCGGTCAGCACCAGCTTGGCGTCGCGCATCAGCCCGAGCATTTCCAGATACCCCACCGGCGGCAGGACATGCAGGCCATCGAGCCTGGCGGTGAGGCCGAATTTCTCGATGTTGCTGCGCGTGCGCGGATGCAGGGGCATGACGACCGGCAGGCTGCGATTGATTTCGCCGACCGCATCCAGCAGCGCGGCGAGCGTGGCCGGATCGTCGACGTTGGACGGGCGGTGCAGCGTCAGCACCGCATACTGCGGCAGCGCCGTGCCGAGGGTCAGGCTGCCCGGCACCGCACGCGCGAGATTGCGGTGCAGGGTATCGATCATCACGTTGCCGACGAACTCGACGCGTGCGGGATCGATGCCTTCGCGCTGCAGGTTGGCGAGCGCGCTCTTCTCCGTGGTGAACAGCAAATCGGAAATCTGGTCGGTCAGCACGCGGTTGATTTCTTCCGGCATGCTGCGGTCGTAGCTGCGCAGGCCGGCCTCGACATGGATCACGCGCACGCCGCGCTTGGCCGCCACCAGCGCGCAGGCGAGGGTGGAGTTGACGTCGCCCACCACCAGTACCGCCTGCGGCTGCACGCTTCCGAGCACCGGCTCGAAGCGTCTCATCACTTCGGCAGTCTGCACCGCGTGGCTGCCGGAGCCGACTTCCAGATGGTGATCCGGGCGCGGAATGCCGAGATCGGCAAAAAAGCCGTCGCTCATCGCCGCGTCGTAATGCTGGCCGGTGTGCAGCAGTTGCGCGGCGATGCCGGTCTCGGCCAGCGCCGCCATCACCGGCGCGATTTTCATGAAATTGGGACGTGCGCCCGCGACGCATAAAACCTGGGTCATGGCCGATCCTAGTGCGCGGCGTCGCGGCGCCCGGACGGCGCTTCATCGTCCGCCGCGGGCCGCTCGCTGACGGTGTAGAGGATTTTGCGCACGATGGGCAGGATGCGGTTGATCGAGCGCTCCATCTGCTCGACGCGCAAGGCCAGCCGCGCGGTGTCTTCGCTGTGCAGCGCGCCGCCCGCTGACAGATGGTTGCTGACGCCGGTGCTGCCATGGAAGTCCTGGTGCGCCACCTCGTTTTTCAGGTCGGAAATCACCTCCTCGACCTCGGCCTCGCCGAAATGGCCCTTTTCTTCGAGGAAGCCGAACAACAGCAAGCGGTCGCAGGTGGTGTTGAGGCGGCGCGGAATGCCGCCGGTAAAGCGGTGCAGCGCAGCAAACGCCGCATCATCGAAACCCGGATTGCCCTGCCAGCCGACGGTGCGCAGGCGATGCTCGATATAGCCGCGCGTCTCGTCGGCATCGAGCGGCCCCAGGTGGTACGAGGCGACCACGCGCTGGCGCAGCTGCTGCATGTCGGGGCTCTGCAGGATGCCGCGGAATTCGGGCTGCCCCAGCAGGAAGGTCTGGATCAGCGAACGCTCGTTGTTCTGGAAATTGGACAACATGCGCAGCTCCTCCACTGCGCGCGGCGTCAGGTTCTGCGCCTCGTCCACCACCAGCAGCGCGCGCTTGCCCTGGCGGCTGGCGGCGCCCAGGAAATCCTCCAGGTTTTTCAGCAGCGCGGACTTGGTCAGCCCCTCGTGCTGCAGCCCGAACGAAGCGGCCACGCTGCGCAGCGTGTCTTCGGCATCGAGCTGGGTCGACACCAGCTGCGCGGCCACCAGACTGTGGGCATCGAGCTGGCGGAACAGGTTGCGCACCAGCGTGGTCTTGCCTGCGCCGACCTCGCCGGTGATGACGATGAAGCCCTCGCCCAGCGACAAGCCGTAATCCAGGTACGCCATCGCCCGCCTGTGTCCCTTGGAGCCGTAGAAAAAACGCGGATCGGGATTGAGCTGGAAAGGCTTGGCGCTAAAGCGGTAATAGTCTTCGTACATGGACGTTCCGTTGTCTGAGTGGGGCACAGCCCGTGTGCGCGCGGAATGCGATGCAACGGCTGTGCCATTCCGGAATGGCGGTCAGAAGCGCATGCCGACCGTAGCCGTGAGCCGGTTTTCGTCGTAGTCTGAATTCGCGGCGTTTGAATCCCGTTGAGTATGGCGGAAAACCAGCGCGCCGTTGAGCTGGTCGGTGAAGCTGTGGTTGAGGCCAAGACTGAAGCTGAGAATGCCGTCCTCCCGGGCCGCGCCGCCCGTCACTGCGCTGTCCAGGCTATTGCGGCTGAGCGACAGGCTGCTGTTGGCCGTGGTCTGGGGAGACAAGCGATAGCTGACGGAGCCGATCACGCCCTGAACATGGTCCTGCGCGTCGCGCAGCGCCTGATAGAGACGCTTGGTATCGTATGCCGACAGCCCGAAATCGAATCGGCCAAGATTCCACGACACCCCGGCCGTCAGGCTCTTGATGATGTAAACGCCCTTGGTAATGCCGATGTTCTTCAGGCCAAGGGCGACCAGAACCGGGTCCGGCAAATTGCTTCTGCTTATTATCTGCCCTGCCGTATAGGGCCCCCAACAACTCGCCGGAGACGGCTCTGCGAGGTCGGCGGCGGGCCGCAGAAAAGGAAATGTTTCGCACACAAAAAACAACTTGCTGCTTTCTTCCAGCAACTGCTGCGTGATGTCGCCAACATCCTCGGAATAACGCAGGTTCCAGTTTGACGAGCGCGTGCGGTGGCTGCCGGCAAGGCTAAAGGTGCGGCCGAAATAGCGCTCGCCCACCGAAGCCTCGACGCTGGTGCGGCGCGTGGGCGACCAGCCGAAGCCGGCGCTGTAGGAGGAACCGCTGGTTCCGCTGGTGCTGAGGTAATCGTTCCAGTCCTGGCCCAGCGTGCCGAACACGCGGAATTTGCGGGTCAGCGCATAGCCCGCGGTGGCGCTGGCGCGTTCGAAGGTGGTATCCACGGCACTGCGGTTTTGCGCCTTGCGGATGGAGTAATTGAGCCCCCAGCTGAGATCGCTGAAGCGGGTGCCGCTGCTCAGTCCCGCGCTGAACGAATTCGCGTTGGAATTGGCGGCGACGTCGTTCTCGAAAATCGCGCCGCTGGCGGTGTAGCGCGCCTGCGCGTTGGCGAAAGTGCCGAGACGCTTCTGGAGGTAGGGGCTGACCGAGTAGGTGCCGACGGTGGCGCGGTTGCGGTTGTTGGTTTCGGCGTCGGCGGGCGAGCCCAGCAAGGAAATCAGTTCCTGCGAGACGCGCGCGCTGCCGTCGACGAACAGGAAATCCTCGACCAGTTCGGCTTTGCCGGCGGCATTGAGGTTGTGGTAGAGGTCGTCGCTGTCGTCGCCGCCGAAGCGCGCCACGCCGGTCAGGCCGTATTGCAGCGTGGCCTGCGCCCGGCGCAAGCCCCTGGAGCGCAGCGTGAAGCCCGGGGTTGCGCTCAGAATCATCGCGTCTTCAGGCTTGGTCGCGCTTTGATTGACGTTGTCGGTGTAAATGGCGGACGCGTTCAGAGTCGGCTCGAAGCGCCAATCGGCTGCCGCAGGTGCGAATGCCAAAGCGGTGAAAACAGAAACAGCGCCTGCGCGGAGAGCTTGCCGGTGCGGCGCCGGGCTGGCGCTGCCCGAGCGGAGCTTATTTGCCGGAACTGCCATAGTAGCCATAGTAGTAATCTGCGCCCGGGGTCGGGGTGGTCTTGTTCAGCAGCATGCCCACCACCTCGCATGACTGGATATGCCTCAGCGCCTCGCGCACCGCCTCCTGCGAGGTTTTTTCGGCTTCCACCACCATGACGATCTGCCCCATATGGGTGGCCAGCACGCTCGATTCGCTGGTCGCCAGCAGCGGCGGCGAGTCGAACAGGATTATACGGTCGGGATAACGATTCCCGATGTCCTCGACCAGGCGGGTCATGGCGGCGCTCGCCAGCAGTTCGGTTGCACGCTTGTAGGTGCGGCCGGCCGGCAGCACCGTCAGCTTCGAGATGTCGGTCTTGATCAGCACGTCGGACAGCTTGAGATCCTTGTCCTGCAGTACATCCAGCAAACCCTTGTCGGCATGGATGCCGAGATATTCGGGCACGCGCGGCTTGGCGACGTCGGCGTCGATCAGCAGCACGGTGCGGTCCATTTCCATCGCCATCGAGATGGCGAGGTTGATCGCGCAGAAGCTCTTTCCCTCGCCCGGCAGCGAACTGGTGACCATGATGAGGTTGCCGTTCTTGACCCGCGCGGCGCCCTGGCCGAAGGCATTGGCAATCAGCGGGCGCTTGATGATGCGGAACTCTTCGGCGATCTGGCTTTTTTCGGCATCCGGCGCCACCACGCCCATACGGTGCAGGCGCGCCAGATTGATCGACTGCACCTGGCTGTTGCCTTCCGCCACCGCATCGCCAGCCGGCGCGCTGAATATGGGCTCGACCGGGGTGGCGACGAAGGGCGTGGCATGGCTGCTGCGCTGCTTGTTGAGCGCATTTTCGATCAGGCTGGCGTCGTGGCCGGGGTCGCCGTTGCTGCCGGGGGAATCTGGACGGGGTGCGCCCATGCCGATCTTGCCCGCTGCTTTTTCAATAATGCTCATGGTTTCTCCTAGCCCGCACGCGACACGACCAGTTGCAGGATCATCACCGCGCCGTATGCCGCGATCAGGCTGCCCAGCGCCGCCAGATAGGTCAGCAGGCCCTTGCGCTTGCGGCGGCGAGTTGCATCGGTTTCAACCCGCGATACCGCGCCCAGCAGCGGCAGGCCGGTCAGTTCGCGCAGCGCGCGGCGGTCGGCCACGGTACGGCGCAACTGGCTCAGCAGGAAAGCCACCGCCACGCCCGCGCCGAGGCCGCCCAGGGTCACCAGCGACAGCAGCAGCGGGCGGTTGGGCCACGCCGGCTGGCTCGGCACGAAGGGCGGATCGATCACCCGGAAGTCGACCGTATCGGTCTTGCTCTCGACTTCGCCGGACATGGTGACGGACTCGCGGCGCTTCAGCAGCGCATCGTAGTTCTGGCGATACACGTCGTAGTCGCGCGTCAACTGGGTGTATTCCTGCTCAACCTGCGGAATCATGTTGGATGCATTGCGCAGCTCGCCGTAGCGGCGCTGATATTCGGCCACCCGCGCATTCAGCGACGCGACGGTGGCGTCCGCCTCGGCGATGGCGATGGTGAGCTGCTGATAGACCGGGTTCTGGATCTTGGCGCCCGCCGGATCGGCCTTGCGTTCGGCCAGATCGATTTTCTTCTGCGCCTCCAGCTTGTCGATCAGGCGCTTGGTTGCCTGGATGTCGGGATGCATGTCGGTGTATTGCAGGCGCAGCTGGTCCATCTGTTTCTGCAGCGCCTGGATGCGGCCGTCGATCTCGCTGTTGGTCGATACCGCGGCGGCAGCCGCGGTGAGTTCGGGCTCTTCGTCGGCCAGTTGGCGCTTGAGCTGATTGCGGCGGTTGGTGGCTTCCTGCTGGTCCAGCTGCGCCTGCCGCAACTGGCCGCTCGCTTCAGCCAGCTTGGCATAGTAGTCGCCGCCCTGCCCCGGCATCATGCCGATGTGCTTCTGCTTGAATTCCTTGAGCGCGTTTTCGGCGTCGGTCAGCTTTTGCTGGTATTGCTGCAGCTGCTCTTCGATGAAGCGCTGCGAGCTGGAGATGTCCTGGCGGGTCTTGCCCAGGCTGGTTTCCACGAAAATGGTCAGCAGCGACTGCACCACCTTCTTGGCGAGATCGCCGTTGGCATCCTGATAACTGATGGTGTAGAGGTTTTCGCGTCCGGCGTCGGCGATGGAAATCTTGCTCGCCAGGCCGTTCAGCATTGCTTCGGTCTGTTCGGGCGTTTTCGCCTTCACGTCGAGGTCGGTCATGCGCGCGACCCGTTCCAGCGTCGGGCGGCTGACCAGCTGTCGCGTCATCAGCTTGATCTGCTGCTCGACATTGGGTTCGGCCGCCAGCCCCGACAACAACGGCTTCAACAGCGTTTGCGTATCCACATAGACGCGCGCCGACGCCTGATGGCGGTCGGGAATCATCATCACCCAGGTCCAGCCGACAATGCACACCAACCAGGCCATCGCCACGCCCCACCAGCGTCGCTGCCAGGCGGCTTTGGCATAACCCAGAATTTGTTGCAGCATTTGATCCATGCGGACGTCCCACCATCAATAAAGTACCCGCCAGCCTGAGGCTCGGGCACAAGCGCCGCTCAGGCGGCACAGACTTACTTGCTTAGAACAGGCTTTCAGGCACCACCAGCACATCGCCCGGCCGCATGTCGACGTTGGCCGAAACGTCGCCGCCTTTCAGCAGGTCTTCCAGGCGCACGCCGAGGCGCTGCTGCTTGCCGTCCACGGTACGCAGAATGTAGGCCTTGTTGCCCGCGGCAAAATCGGTGAGGCCGCCGACCGAAATCATCAGATCGACCAGGCTCATCTTTTCACGGTAGTTCAGCGCCTGCGGCTTGGCCGCTTCGCCGACCACGCGGATCTGCTGGTCGAACGGCCCGATACCGCCGGCGACGATGACGGTGACGATGGGTTCCTGGATGTATTTGGCGAGCGCCTTCTCGATGTCGCGCGCCAGTTGGCTGGGGGTTTTTCCGGAGGCCTGGATATCCTCGACCAGATTCATGGTCATCTTGCCGTCGGGGCGCACCGGGAAGCTGCCGGACACCTCGGGATTGCGCCAGACGAACACCTGCACCGAGTCGCCCGGCCCGACCAGATAGTTCCAGTCGTAGCTGCCCGTCTGCGTGGGGGCGGGTGGATAGGTCGGCGTGCTGGAACAGCCCGCCATGGCGGCCACGGCCAGCACCACCCCGACGCGTGCAATGCGCTTGTTGCTCGTAAACATTTCCACCCTCCCTTATAGGCTGTCAATCCGCTGGCATTATGCCAGAGCGAATTAAAAAAACGGTTTCATCGCCACAGACAGCAAGCAAGCCGCAGGCCAAACCGCAAACACTTCAGCGCCTTGATAAACAAAGGGTTTCACGCGCCCCGCCCTGCCGGAAGCGTTGGCCGCTTGACAGCGTTGTCGTAGGGCCGTCGCCTGCCGCGGTATCATGCCGTCCATGAGCCCTCACGAGATCGACAGCCTCGATGCCCTGCGCCGGCGCATCCGCGAATTTGCGCAGGCCCGCGCCTGGGAACGCTACCATACTCCCAAGAACCTGGTCATGGCGCTGAGCGTGGAAACGGCGGAACTGCTCGAGCCCTTCCAGTGGCTGACGGCGGAACAAAGCCGCCACCTGAGCGCCGAACAGCACGAGGCGGTGCGCCAGGAGATTGCCGACGTGCTGATCTATCTGACCCGGCTGGCCGACGTGCTGGAGATCGACCTGCTCGATGCCGCCGCCGACAAACTGGCGATCAATGCGCGCAAGTATCCCATCGACAGAGCGCATGGCAACGCGCTCAAATACTCGGATTTTTCGGATGACTGACCTGTATTTCAAACACCACATCTTTTTCTGCACCAACCTGCGCGACGACGGCGCCAAATGCTGCGGCGCATCCGGCGGCCAGCACATGCGCGACTACCTGAAGAAGAAGGTCAAGCACGCCAATCTCAATGGCGAAGGCAAATGCCGCATCAACAGCGCCGGCTGCCTCGACCGCTGCGACGAAGGCCCGCTGCTGGTCGTCTATCCGGAGGGCGTCTGGTACACCTATGTGGACGAAACCGACATCGATGAAATTTTCGAAGTCCATCTCAAACAGGGGCGTATCGTCGAACGCTTGCAGCTGAAGTGAAACGGCCGGGCGAAGCGGCCAGAATGAAACGCTACAAGCTGCGCATCCCGGTGCCGGCAGGCAGGCTGGAAACCGTGATCGACGACCCGGAAACCGAACGCCATGGCCTGCTGCTGGTCGCGCACCCGCACCCGCTGCACGGCGGCAGCCTCGACAACAAGGTCGTCACCACCCTGGCCAAGGCGGCCAACGAAGCGGGCTGGGTCAGCGTGCGCCCGAATTTCCGCGGCGTCGGCATGAGCGACGGCGAATTCGATGCCGGCGTCGGCGAAGCCGAGGATTTGCTGGCGGTTGTCCGCTTCGTCGAAGCCAGCTACCCCGGCCTGCCCTGGGTACTGGCCGGATTTTCGTTCGGCGCCTTCGTGCAGCACCGGCTGCGCCAGCAACTCCACGCACAGCGGCTGATCCTGGTCGCGCCGGCGGTCACCATGTACGAATTCGACCCGGTACCGCCCGACACCGTGGTGATCTACGGCGACGCCGACGAACTCATTCCGCCCGCCGCCATTCGCCTGTGGGCGGAGCAGCAGCAGCTTTCCACCAAAATCGTCCCCGAAGCCGGACACTTCTTTCACGGCAGGCTCAAGGAGTTGAAGCGGGCGTTCACGGAGGCCTGCCCGTGCTGAAGGTGCGCGGCCTCACCAAACGCTATGGCGGCACCGAAGTGGTGCGCGGAGTCGATCTGCACGTGCGGCGCGGCGAATGCTTCGGCCTGCTCGGCCCCAACGGCGCCGGCAAGACCACCACCCTGCGGCTGCTGCTGGGGCTGATCGAACCCGACAGCGGCAGCATCGAACTGGCCGGCATTGCGGTGCCGAAACGCGCACGCGAGGCGCGCATGAAAGTCGGCGTGGTGCCGCAAATGGACAACCTCGACCCCGATTTCAGCGTGCGCGAAAACCTGCTCGCCTACGGCCGCTATTTCGGCATGGCCAAGTCCGCCATCGCCGCACGCGTGCCCGAGCTGCTCGAATTCGCCGGGCTCGCCAGCAAGGCCGACGCGCAGATCGCGCAGCTGTCGGGCGGCATGAAGCGGCGGCTCACGCTGGCGCGTGCGCTGGTGCACGACCCCGACATCCTGTTCCTCGACGAGCCCACCACCGGGCTCGACCCGCAGGCGCGCCACCTCATCTGGCAGGGACTGCGGCGGCTGCTCAACGAGGGCAAGACCATCGTCCTCACCACGCATTTCATGGACGAGGCCGAACGCCTCACCGACCGCCTCGCCATCCTCGACCATGGCCGCGTGGTCGCCGAAGGCGCACCGCGCGCGCTGATCGAATCGCACATCGAGCCCGCCGTGGTCGAAGTGTTCGGCGAAGGACTGGCCGACTGGACGCACGCGCGCGCGGCCGACCTGTGCCAGCGTTTCGAAACCGTCGGCGAGACCCTGTTCTGCTATACCGACAGCCCCGACACCGTGATCGGCGCGCTGAAGCAGGCGCCCGCGCTGCGCTACCTGCACCGGCCGTCGAATCTGGAGGACGTGTTCCTCAAGTTGACCGGGCGCGATTTGAGGGATTGAGCGCATGACGCATTTTTTTCGCCTCCCGCGCCTGTCGTGGCGCTTCATCCCGGTATGGCAACGCAACTACCTGGTGTGGAGAAAACTGGCCATCCCGTCCATCCTCGGCAACCTGGCCGACCCCATGCTGTACATGCTGGGCCTGGGATACGGTCTCGGCAGCCTGCTGCCGGATGTCGGCGGCATGCCCTACCTGACCTTCCTCGCCGCCGGCACGGTCGCCTACAGCACGATGAACGCCGCCACGTTCGAGGTGCTGTATTCGAGCTTCTCGCGCATGCACGTGCAGCGCACCTGGGACGCCATCCTCAACGCGCCGCTCACGCTCGACGACGTGATGCTGGGCGAGCTGACCTGGGCAGTGGCCAAGAGCCTGCTGTCCGGGCTGGCGATCCTGGCGGTGATCTGGGGGCTGGGGCTCTACGGCGATTTCTGGATGACGCTGTGGATCGTGCCGGTGGTGGCGCTGGTCGGCTTCTGCTTCGGCGGCATGGGGCTGGTGATGAATGCGGTGTCGCCGAGCTACGATTTCTTCCTCTACTACTTCACGCTGGTGATCACGCCGATGGTGCTGCTGTGCGGCGTGTTCTTTCCGGTATCGCAACTGCCGCCGCCGGTGCAAAGCGTGTCGGCCTGGCTGCCGCTCACCCATGCCATCGATCTGGCGCGGCCGCTGGTCGTCGGTACCGTGCCCGGCAACATCGCGCTGCATGCCGCCGCGCTGGTGATCTACGGCAGCCTGGGCTATGTCGTCGCGCTGGCGCTCACGCGGCGGCGACTGCTCAAATAGTCAAACCCCCGCGGCCTGCTGGTCGGCGTGATAGCTCGAGCGCACCATCGGCCCGCAGGCGGCGTGCCTGAAGCCCATCGCCAGCGCCTCCTGCTCGAACTGCGCAAAGCGCTGCGGGGTGACGAAGCGCAGCACCGGCAGGTGGTGCTGTGAAGGCTGCAGGTACTGGCCGAGGGTCAGCATGTCGACGTCGTGCGCGCGCAGGTCGCGCATCACATCCAGGATCTCGTCGTCCTCCTCGCCCAGCCCTAGCATCAGGCCCGACTTGGTCGGGATGCCGGGATGGCGCGCCTTGAAATCCTTCAGCAACCTTAACGAATGTGCGTAGTCGGCGCCAGGGCGCGCGGCCTTGTACAGGCGCGGCACGGTTTCCAGGTTGTGGTTCATGACGTCGGGCGGTGCGGTATCGAGCATATCGAGCGCCTTGTCGAGACGGCCACGGAAATCCGGGGTGAGGATTTCGATGCGGGTGGCCGGCGACTTTTCGCGCACCGCCGCGATGCACTGCGCGAAATGCGCGGCGCCGCCGTCGCGCAGGTCGTCGCGGTCGACGCTGGTGATCACCACGTATTGCAGCGCCATCAGCGCGATGGTTTCGGCCAGGTGGCGCGGTTCGTCGGCGTCCGGCGGCAGCGGCGTGCCATGGCCGACGTCGCAGAACGGGCAGCGCCGCGTGCAGAGGTCGCCGAGGATCATGAAGGTGGCGGTGCCGTGGCCGAAGCACTCGCCGAGGTTGGGGCACGAGGCCTCTTCGCACACCGTGTGCAGCTTCGCCTCGCGCAGGATGCCTTTCAGCCGCGCCACGTTCGGCACGTTGGGCGACTTGGCGCGGATCCAGGGCGGCAGGCGCATGCGCGGCTGCGGCACGATCTTGATCGGGATACGCGCGGTCTTGGCGGCGCCTTTGTGCTGGAGAGGGTCTGCCATAATATGCTCGGAACAACGTCGGAAATATCAACTCTCGGGATTTTAGCTTATGCGCCTGTCGACCCTGACCCTGCTGGCTGCATGGAGTAGCACCGCCATGGCCGGCGCCGATTTCAGCGTGGATGCGGAAACCGGGCTGGCCACCTGGCAAGCCGAAAGCGGCGCCATCCAGGTGCGCCTGACCCAGATCAGCCCGGACCAGGCGCGCGGTTTTTATCAGGCGCGCGGTTTTTCCGCCGCGGCGGCGGAACGCTACGCCGCCGAATGCGTCTTCATGACGGTGGTGCGCAATATCGGCGAGGCGCCGATTCAGCACCGCCTGGCCGACTGGCGCTATGAACCGGCCGGGCAGCCGCCACGCGCCATTCGCAGCAAGGTCGAGTGGGAACGCATCTGGAAACGGCAGGGCGTGAACGAGGCCGCGCGCATCGCCTTCAACTGGGCGCAGTTCCCCGCCGCGCAGACCTTCGCGCCGGGGGACTGGAACCAGGGCATGACGACCTACAGCGTGCCGCGCAACGGCCAATTCGACCTGCGCTTCGTCTGGCGCGCGGACGGCAAAACCCATTCAGGAAAACTCGAACAGGTGAGGTGTGCAAATGAAACGTCTTGATCGCATCGCAGGCACGCTGCTGGGGGCGGCGCTGATATTCGGCTTACCGGCCGCGACCGGCGCCCACGCAGCAGACCTCCCGCCGCTGTCGCACAGCCTGATGAAGCAGGCGCCCAAGCCCGCTCCGGCACTCAAGCTGAAAGACATCGACGGCGCAACGCACGATCTGGCGAAGCTCAGGGGCAAGGTCGTGCTGATCAATTTCTGGGCAACCTGGTGCCCGCCGTGCCGGCGCGAAATGCCGTCGATGGAACGCCTGTCGCAGGCGTTCAAAGGCGAGGCCTTTGCGGTGCTGGCAGTCGATGTCGGCGAAGACGCCGACACCATCCACGCCTTCACCAGCCAGCTCGACACCGCGCTGCACTTTCCCATTCTGCTCGACAGCACGAGCCGCGCCATGCAGGCCTGGAAGGTGGCGGGGCTGCCGACCACCTTCCTGGTCGACAAGCAGGGGCGCATCGTCGCCAGCGCCATCGGCGGGCGCGAGTTCGACCACCCGGACATGGTGAAGGCGATCCGCGAAGTAATGGGGAAGTAGGGACTAGGGGCCAGGGGCCAGGGGCCGGTGGATCGTGTTCAGCAGCGCCTGCCCGAGGGCTTCTTCGACCTGCGCGGGCGGCAGGGCGATGCCGAGGTCGCGGCATTGCGTCACCGGCATGCCGGCGTAGCCGCAGGGATTGATGGCGGCAAACGGCGCCAGGTCCATGTCGACGTTGAGCGCCAGCCCATGGTACGTGCAGCCATGCTTCACACGCAGGCCGAGCGCGGCGATCTTGGCGCCGCCGGCATACACGCCCGGCGCCCCCGCCAGCCGTGCGGCGGCCACGCCCTGCGCCGCCAGCAGGTCGATCACCGCCTGCTCCAGGCGCGCCACCAGTTCGCGGATGCCGTAGCCGCGCCGCCGCAGGTCGACCAGCACATAGGCCACCACCTGTCCCGGCCCGTGATAGGTGATCTGCCCGCCGCGGTCGATCGGGACGACGGGAATGTCGGTTTCGGCAATCAGGTGCTCGGGTTTGCCGGCCTGCCCCTGGGTATAGACCGGCGGATGCTCCAGCAGCCAGATTTCGTCGGGGGTCTCGGCCGTGCGCCGCGCGGTGAAGTCCTGCATCGCCCGCCAGGTCGGCACGTATTCGACCCGCCCCAGGCTGCGCACGACTGCCACGCCTTCCTGCTCCCTGAATCCTGATTCCCGACCGCTGGCGCTCACAACGCCATCTTCACCCACGGATGCGCGGTGATCTCGCGATACAGCGCATCGAGCTGCGCCTTCGAGGTGGCGCGCACCACGCAGGTCACGGACAGATAATTGCCGCTGCTGGAGACGCGCATCTCGGCGGTTTCGGCCTTGAAATCGGGCGCATGGCGCAACACCAGTTCGACCATGGTCTGCGCGAAGTCGTCGCGCCGCTGGCCCATGATCTTGATCGGGAAGTCGGTGGGAAATTGCAGCAGCGTGTCTTCTTCGCTCATGCGCGCATCACCTGTTGTTTGAAGGTTTGGTACAACGCGTCCATCCGCCGCGCCATGGGGCCCGGCACGCCGGCGCCGACCGGGGCGCCGTCCAGCTTCACGATGGCCATGATTTCCTTGGTCGACGAGGTCATCCACAGTTCGTCGGCGGCGCGCACCTCGGCCTCGCCGACCGCCCGCACCTCATGCGGAATGCCGTGTGCCGCCGCGAGTTCCAGCACCACGTCGTAGGTGATGCCGGTCAGCATCAGGTTCGATGGCGGCGGCGCCAGCAGCACGCCGCGCTTCACCGCGAAGATGTTGCTCGCCGCCCCTTCGGTCAGAAATCCGTCGCGCAGCATCACGGTCTCGGCACAATCGGCGTCGACCGCCTGCTGGCGCAGCAGGATATTGGCCAGCAGCGAAATCGCCTTGATGTTGCAGCGCAGCCAGCGGTTGTCGACGGCGGTGACCGCGCACACCCCGGCGGCTTTTTGCTCGGGGGTGGCCGTCAGCAGCGGCTGCGCGAACATGAACACCGTCGGCGGCACGCCCTTGGGGAAAGCGTGGTCGCGCGGCGCAACGCCGCGGGTGACCTGGATGTAGATCGACTGGTCGGCGAAATCCTGCAGTTCAATCAAGCGCAGGATCAGGTCGCGCCACGCATCGATCCCGTGCGGATTGGCCAGGCGTATCGCGTCGAGGCTGCCCTGCAGGCGGCGCAGGTGATCGTCGAGCCGGAACGGCTTGTTCGAATACACCGGCACCAGTTCGTACACGCCGTCGCCGAAGACGAAGCCGCGGTCGAGCGCCGGGATCTTCGCTTCGGCAAGCGGCAGGAATTGGCCGTTCAGGTAGGCGCTCATTGCGCGAACAGCAGCCGGATCGAATCCCAGCCGCGGCCGAAAATGCCTGCCACGCCGACATCCTGCAGGGCAACCAGCGGGTAATCGCCGAGCGGCTGGCCATCGAGCGTCAGCAGCAGGGTGCCCAGGCGCTGGCCCTTGCGCACCGGCGCCACGACCGGCTGCTGGGTGGTGACCTGGGCCTTGATGCGAGCGCCGCCGCCCTTGGGTACCAGCACATGGAAATCCTGCGCAAACCCCATGCTCACCGAAGGGCGCACGCCGCGGTACAGCTTCGACACCTTGACCGGCTGCTGCGCGCGGAAGAGCAGCACGCTGTCGAAACTTTCAAAGCCGTAGTTGAGCAGCTTCAGGGTGTCCTGCGTGCGCAGCGCGTCCGATCGCGTGCCCAGCGCCACCGCGATGCGGCGCTGGTCGCCGCGCTGCGCCGATGCCGCCATGCAATAGCCGGCCTGCGGCGTACGCCCGGCTTTCAGGCCGTTTACCGTGCTGTCGCGCCACAACAGGCGATTGCCGTTGTAATAGGTGATGCCCTTGAACGCAAACTCCTTCTGGGCGAACAGCGCCAGCCGATCCGGGTAGTCGCGCGCCAGTGCCCGGCTCAGCAAGGCGAGGTCGCGCGCGCTCGACTCATGCCCCGGCTCGCTCAATCCGGTGGCGTTCAGGAAACGGCTCTTGCTCATACCGAGCCGCCTGGCCTCGCGGTTCATGCGTTCGACGAATGCCGCCTCGCTGCCGTCGGTCGCCGTCACCAGCGTCAGCGTGGCGTCGCTGGCTGACTGCACCAGCATCGCCTGCAGCAGGGTGTCGACGCGCACCTGCTCGCCCGCCACGAGGAACACGCGCGCGCCATCGGCCTGGACGGCGGCTTCCGGCACGGCGACCGTCGCGTCCAGGCGGAGCTTGTTTTTGCGGATATCGCCCAGCAGCACATAGGCCGTCATCAGCTGGGTCAGCGACGCCGGCGCCAGCGGCAGGTCGGCCTGATGCGCCGCCAGCTCGCGTCCGCTCGCCTGGTCGATCACCACCCAGGCGCGCGCCGAGACGCCGGCGGGGGCGGCCCATAGCGGGGCGGAGAACAGCAATGCCAGCCCCAACCAGATCAATTTCATGCGCAGTCCCATTGTCAATCGCGTCTAACCAGGACTGCGTTCAGGTCGAGACGTTCCCGCAGCCGCGCACGATCCGCATGCGCCGCGTCGTCGCTGGGATAGGGACCGACCTGCACGCGGTGCAGCGCATCGTTGAGCACCACGCGGGTGCGGCCGGCATCGAGTTGCAGCGCCCGCGCCAGGCGTTCGCGCAATTGCTGCGCGTTATCCGGGCGCGAAAACGCGCCCACCTGCAGATAGACGCCGTCGAGCAGCGCTTCGCCACGGGTATCGTAGGCGGCGGGATCGAGGCTTTCCACCCGCACGCGCGCGCTGCCGCCCCCCAGATACCCCAGCTTGTAAGCGGCGGTATACGACAGGTCGATGACGCGCTTGCTGTGGAACGGCCCGCGGTCGTTGATGCGCACCACCACCGATTTGCCGGTGCCAAGCGCGGTGACCCGCGCATAGCTGGGAATCGGCAGCGTGGGATGCGCCGCGGTCATGGCGTACATGTCGTACGGCTCGCCCGACGCGGTCTTCCTGCCATGAAAGCGGCGACCGTACCACGAGGCCAGTCCTTCTTCGCGATGGACGCGGCGCTCGGTCTGCGGGGTGTAGGCGTTGCCCAGCGCGACGTAGGGGCGGTTGGCGAAGCGATGCAGCGGTTCGTCGCGCGGCTCCGCGTCGGGTACCGCATCCAGATTCGCCGGCGGATTGGCCTCCGGGCCGTCGTCGAGGTAATAGCCGCCCTTCTTTGCCGTCGCGGCAGGAGGCGGCTGCTTGGCGGGAACCGACGGGCTGCTGCCGCAACCGCCCAGCGCCAGGGCGGCGGCGGCCAGTCCCAGAATCAGGATCGTTTTCATGGCGGTATTTTATCGCGTCACGTTTTGTTCAGCTGACGGTGCGTCGCCACGCTCATCAGGATGCCCATCCCCAAGAGCAAGGTGATGAGCGCCGTCCCGCCATAGCTCATCAAGGGCAGCGGCACGCCGACCACCGGCAGGATGCCCGACACCATGCCCATGTTGACGAACACGTAGGTGAACAGATTGAGGCTCAGCGTGGCCGCCATCAGGCGCCCGAACTGGGTCGGCGCGCGCGCAGCGATGGTCAGGCCGCGCGCGACGATGGCCAGATACAGCGCGACCAGCAGAATCGCACCGATATAGCCGAACTCCTCGCCGAACACGGCGAAAATGAAATCGGTGGTGCGCTCGGGAATGAAGTCGAGCTGGTTTTGCGTGCCTTGCGTCCAGCCCTTGCCGAACAGCCCGCCCGAGCCGATCGCGATGGTGGACTGGATGATGTGGTAGCCGTCGCCAAGCGGGTCCGACGTGGGGTCGAGCAGGGTCAGCACGCGCCGCTGCTGGTAGTCGTGCAGCAGCCCCCATACCACCGGCAGGCTCGCCGCCCCGAGTGCGGCGCCGCCGAACATGGCCTTCCACGGCAGGCCGGCGAAGAACAGCAGGTAGAAGCCCGAAGCGCCGAGCATCAGCGCCGTGCCCAGATCGGGCTGGCGCAGCACCAACAGGAACGGCACCAGCAGCAGGGCGCCTCCGACCAGAAAATGCTTGGCGCGCAGCACCGCCTCGTTGCGCTGGAAATACCAGGCCAGCATCAGCGGCAGCGCCAGCTTCAGCAGTTCCGACGGCTGGAAGGCCATCACGCCCAGATTCAGCCAGCGCCGCGAACCGTTGCGGATCTCGCCGAACAGCGCCACCCCGATCAGCAGCACCACCCCGGCCGCATACAGGGGCGGGCCGACCTTGGACAGCAGATGCGGCGGCACGTTGGCCATCACCACCATCACCGACAGCGCCAGCCCCATGTTGACGAGATGGCCGCTGATGCGCGCCGGGCTCTGGCCCGAAGCGCTCGCCACCACGGCCAGGCTGATGCCCAGCAGCAGCAGCACCAGGACCAGCAGGATGCCGTCGAGGTGGCTCAGCCGGCGCACGATCCAGTGTCTACTCTGTGGCATTGCCCGCCTCCCGCTTCATGTTGCCGGGGCGTTTCCCGGTCAGGTAATAATCGAACACCGCGCGCGCGACCGGCGCCGCGACCGAACTGCCATGGCCGCCGTTTTCCACCATCACCGCGACCGCTATGGTGGGGTTTTCGGCCGGGGCATAGGCAATGAACAGCGCATGGTCGCGATGCTGCCGCGCCAGGCGGCTTTCGTCGTAACGTGCGCCCTGCTTGATGCCGACCACCTGCGCCGTGCCGGTCTTGCCGGCTATCGTGTACGGCGCGCCGGACGCGGCTACCGACGCCGTGCCGCCCGGACGCATCACGTCCATCATGCCTGCGCGCACCACCCCGAGATTGGCCGGGTCAATCGCCACCTGCCGGCGCACGACGGCCGGCTGCGGCTGCCAGACATGGTTGAGCGGGTCGCGCACCGCCTGCACCAGACGTGGCTCGATCCGTTTGCCGCCATTGGCGAGCATGGCGGTCGCCGTCGCCAGTTGCAGCGGAGTGGTCAGGTGATAGCCCTGGCCGATGCCGGCGATCACCGTCTCGCCGGGATACCAGGCCTGCTTGAAGCGGCGCTGCTTCCAGTCGCGCGAAGGCAGCAGGCCGGACGACTCGCCTTCCAGGTCGATGCCGCTTTTCTCGCCGAGGCCGAACTGCGCCAGGTAGTCGTGCATGCGGTCGACCCCCATGTCCACTGCCAGCTTGTAATAGTAGATGTCGCACGACTGGGCGATGGAGCGCCGCAGGTCGACGCTGCCGTGGCCGCCGCGCTTCCAGTCGCGGAACTGATGGCTGCTGTTGGGCAGCGTGAAATAGCCCGGATCGACGATGCTGTCCGCGGGCTTGCGCAAGCCCAGCTCCAGCCCGGCCAGCGCCATCAGCGGCTTGATGGTCGAGCCCGGCGGGTAGATGCCGCGCAATACGCGGTTCACCATCGGCCGCTCCGGCGATTCGTTGAGCGACTTCCAGGTTTCCGGGTCGATGCCGTCGACAAACAGGTTGGGGTCGAATCCCGGCTTGCTCACCAGCGCCAGCACGCCGCCGGTATTGGGGTCGAGCGCCACCAGCCCGCCCAGGTAATCGCCGAACGCGTGTTCGGCCACCGCCTGCAGCTCCGCATCGAGATACAGCCGCAAGTCCTTGCCCGGCACCGGCGGAATCCGCGACAGCATGCGCACTGCGCGGCCGCTGGCATCGGTTTCCATCTGGTCGAAGCCGGTGCGGCCGTGCAGCAGGGTTTCGTAACTCTGTTCCAGGCCGGTCTTGCCGATGTGGACGCTGCCCTTGTAATTCTGCTCGCGGCCGTCCGCGCGCAGGCGTTTCAGGTCGCCGTCGTTGATGCGGCCGATAAACCCCACCACGTGCGCCATGCCGGGTCCGGCCTGATAATTGCGGAACAGCCTCGCCTTCACTTCCACCCCCGGCAGGCGATAGCGGTTGGCCGCCAGGATCGCCACCTCCTCGTCGGTGAGCTTGCTTTTCAGCGGCACGGTCTCGAACTCGTGCGATTCGGCGAGCAGGCGCCGGAAACGCCGCAATTGCCCCGGCGTAATCTCGATCAGCTGGCCGACCATGGCCAGCGTGGCCTCCAGATCGTGGGTCTGCGCCCGCGTCAGTTCCAGCGTGTAAGCCGAATAGTTTTCCGCCAGGATGCGATCGTTGCGGTCCAGGATCAAGCCGCGGTTGGGCGCAGCGGGCACCAGCGAAATACGGTTGCTTTCGGCGCGCTGGATGTAGTGATCGTGCTGCACGATCTGCAGATAAAACGCACGCGCCAGCAGCGCGGTCGCCAGCAGCGCGACGAACGCCGCGCCCGCTTTCAGCCGCCCGTGAAAGCGGGCCAGCTCGCGGTCCAGATTCTTGATCTGCGGCGCTAGCAGCATGCCCGGCCTTCCGCGCCGCACGCGTCGCGATGCTGCCGACGGGCTTGCGCCAGGCTCATGCCTGGCCCCGCAGGCCCTTGCCGTGCCACAGGCGCACAAACCCGGCGATCAGATACCACAGCAGGGTGCTGCTCAGCACCGGCAGCAGGATCACCAGCCCGGTCGGCGGATTGACCGCCAGCCAGCCAACCAGCAGCACCGCCAGCTGCGCCGTCAGCAGGATGGGGAACAGCTGCGCCGCCTGCCGGAACGGATCGAACTGCAGCAGCCGCAGGCGCAGGAACAGCACCAGGTAGACGCCGATCGCATAGGCGATGGCGTGCTGGCCGAACACCGCGCCGTCCTGAAAGTCGGCCAGCAGACCGAGAAAGAATGCCGTTCCGAAGCCGATGCGGGCGGGCTGATGCAAGGCCCAGAACAGCACGCCAACCAGCACGAAATCCGGCCGCAAAGCCAGCGCCCAGCCCGACCACGGCAGCTGCTCCAGCAGCACCGCCAGGGCCAGGCTGCCAAGGATACGGCGCCAGCTGCCAACAGTTTGGGGGGTTGCGTTCATGGTTGGGCCACCCGCGGTTCAGCGACAAGTACCAGCACGGCCCGGGAACGGTCGAGGCCCGCCAGCGGCAGGCATTCCACCCGCAGGTAGGGGCTGGATTGCGAACGGGAAACCCGGCTCACGCGCGCCACCGGGATGCCGGCCGGGTACACCCGGTCGATGCCTGATGTCAGCAGACGGTCGCCGGGCCGGATATCGGTCTGGGTGGGCATGTAGCGCAGCTCCATCTGGCCGTGCCCGCTGCCGGCGGCCAGACCGCGCTGGCCGGTGCGCTCGACGAACACGGGCGTCAGCTGGTCCGGATTGCTCACCAGCGTGACTTCGCTCGCGCCGGGAAAAACCCGGCTCACCTGTCCTACCAGCCCGATAGTGTCGATCACCGGCAGCCCGCTGCGCAGTCCTGCTCCGGCGCCGAGATCCAGCGTGATGCGCTGGGAGAACCAGTCGTGTCCCTGATACAGCAAGGCGGCCCGCGCCATCTGCTGCCCGGGGCGGGTTTGCAGTTGCATCAGGGCGCGCAATTCGGCATTTTCGCGCGCCAGATCCCGCGCCGCATTCACGCCGGCGATCAGCCGCGCCCGTTCGGCCAGCAGCGTATCGCGCTCTTTTTGCAGGAGGCGGTGGCGGGTAAAGAATCCGCCGAGTTCGGCAGCGACCGCGGCAGGCGCGCGCATGGCTTCGCGCACCGGCTGCAGCAGCAGCGAAAACCCGCTGCGCACGCCTTCGAGCGCGTGATAGCGGGTATCGAGCACCACGCAACTCGCGCCGACCAGCAGCCAGATCAACAGGCGTGCCGTCGGCCCCAGCCGGCGGGCGAACATGAGCTGACCCGGCGTCGCCATCGGTTACACCCCAGGATGCCGCGCCGCCACGCTCACTCGTTGGTGAACACCGATGCCAGCTTGTCCATTTCTTCCAGCGCGCGGCCGGAACCGCGCACCACGCAGGTCAGCGGGTCGTCGGCGACGATCACCGGTAGGCCGGTTTCTTCCATCAGCAGGCGGTCGAGGTCGCGCAGCAGCGCGCCGCCACCGGTCAGCACCATGCCGCGTTCGGCGATATCGGCGCCGAGTTCGGGCGGGGTCTGTTCCAGCGCCTGCTTGACCGCGCTGACGATGGCGTTCAAGGGCTCGGTCAGCGCCTCGAGGATTTCGTTGGACGACACATTGAAGCTGCGCGGCACGCCTTCGGCGAGGCTGCGGCCCTTGACTTCCATTTCCAGCACTTCGGCGCCGGGAAAGGCCGAGCCCATTTTTTTCTTGATCAGCTCGGCCGTGGCCTCGCCGATCAGCATGCCGTAGTTACGGCGGATATAGCTGATGATGGCTTCGTCCATGCGGTCGCCGCCGACGCGCACCGAATTGGCGTAGACCACGCCGCCAAGCGAAATCACCCCGACCTCGGTGGTGCCGCCGCCGATGTCGACCACCATCGAGCCGGTGGCATCGGCCACCGGCATGCCGGCGCCGATCGCCGCTGCCATCGGCTCCTCGATCAAATAGACCTGTCTTGCGCCGGCGCCGATCGCCGATTCGCGGATCGCGCGGCGTTCCACCTGGGTCGAGCCGCACGGCACGCAGATGATGATGCGCGGGCTGGGGCGCAGCATGCGGGTGTCGTGCACCTTCTTGATGAAGTATTTGAGCATCTGCTCAGTGACGGTGAAATCGGCGATGACACCGTCCTTCATCGGCCGGATCGCCTGCAGGTTGCCCGGCGTGCGGCCCAGCATCTGTTTGGCTTCCGCGCCCACCGCCTGCACGCTTTTCTTGCCGCTGCCCGACGCATCGGTGCGGATCGACACTACCGAGGGCTCATCCAGCACGATGCCGCGGTCACGCACGTAGATCAGTGTGTTGGCGGTGCCGAGGTCGATCGCCAGATCGGTTGAAAAATAGCTGGTCAGGAACTTGAACATGGTGGCGGCTGCACCCGCACAGGCGGGCGAAAGGGCAGAAAAAACAAGGGTCCTATGATACCCTAACGGGCTTCGTTCCCGTAAGTCACCAGGTGCTTCCATGTCCCTCAGCCCGGACGACGTCAAGCGCATCGCCCGCCTTGCGCGCATAGAAATCAGCGATGTCGAGGCGCAGGCCACGCAGGCCCAGCTCAACAGCATTTTCGACCTCATCGCCGCCATGCAGGCGGTGGACACAAGCGGCGTCGGCCCGATGGCCCATGCGCAGGAGGTCCATCAGCGCCTGCGCGACGACGCGGTGACCGAAACCGACCGCCACGCCGCCTTCCAGGCCATCGCCCCGGCGGTCGAGAACGGCCTCTATCTCGTGCCCAAAGTCATCGAATAAGCCATGTCCGACACGTCCCTTTCCGCGCTCGCCGCGCAGCTCGCGGCGAAGCAGGTGTCCAGCCGCGAGCTGGCGCAGACCTACCTCGACCGCATCGCCGCGCTGAACCCGTCGATCAACGCCTTCATCACGGTCGACGCCGAAAAAACCCTGGCCGAAGCGGCCGCCGCCGACGCGCTCATCGCCGCCGGGAAGAACGGCCCGCTCACCGGCGTGCCGATCGCCCACAAGGACATCTTCTGCACCGACGGCTGGCTCACCACCTGCGGCTCGAAAATGCTGCACAATTTCGTCGCGCCCTACGACGCGCACGTGATCCAGCGCTTCAAGGCCGCCGGCATGCCGAGCCTCGGCAAGACCAACATGGACGAGTTCGCCATGGGCTCGTCCAACGAAACCAGTTATTTCGGCGCGGTGAAGAATCCCTGGGACATCGCCCGCGTGCCGGGCGGCTCGTCGGGCGGCGCCGCCGCCTGCATCGCCGCACGCATGGCGCCCGCCGCCACCGGCACCGACACCGGCGGCTCGATCCGCCAGCCGGCCGCCTTCACCGGCATCACCGGCTTGAAACCGACCTACGGCTTGGTGTCGCGCTTCGGCATGATCGCGTTCGCCTCCAGCCTCGACCAGGCCGGGCCGATGGCGCCGTCGGCCGAGGACTGCGCGCTGCTCTTGAACGTGATGACCGGCTTCGACCCCAACGACTCGACCAGCCTCGAGCGCGAGAAGGAAGACTACGCGCGCGACCTGGACAAGCCGCTCGCCGGCCTGCGCGTCGGCCTGCCGAAGGAGTTTTTCGCCGAGGGCCTCAACAGCGAAGTCGCCGCCGCGGTCGAGGCGGCGGTCGCCGAGCTGAAGAAGCTCGGCGCCACTCCGGTCGACATCTCGCTCGCCAATTCGCAGCTCGCCATCCCGGTCTACTACGTGCTCGCGCCCGCCGAAGCCTCGTCCAACCTGTCGCGCTTCGACGGCGTGCGCTACGGCTACCGCGCCCCGGACTACGCCAACCTCGACGACATGTACTGCAAGACCCGCGCGCAGGGCTTCGGCGCCGAGGTCAAGCGCCGCATCCTGATCGGCGCCTATGTCCTGAGTCATGGCTATTACGACGCCTACTACCTGCAGGCGCAGAAAATCCGCCGCCTGATCGCCGACGACTTCAGCGCGGCGTTCGAGGCCTGCGACGTCATCCTCGGCCCCACCGCGCCCGGCACCGCGTTCAGGCTGGGCGAAAAATCCGACGACCCGGTGGAGATGTACCTGAACGACCTCTACACCATTCCCGCCAACCTCGCCGGCCTGCCCGGCATGAGCCTGCCGTGCGGCTTCGACAGCCAGGGCCTGCCAATCGGCCTGCAGCTCGTCGGCAACTATTTCAGCGAAGCGAAGATGCTCAACGTTGCCCATCAATACCAGCGCGCCACCGACTGGCACAGCCGAACGCCCACACTTTAGCGATTGCCCACATGCCCACTATCGATGTCATACATGGAGACTGCGGAGCGGTACTGAAATCTTTTGCCGATGCCAGTATCGACCTGATCGTAACCTCCCCGCCCTATGCAGATCGCCGCAAAAACACCTATGGCGGGATTCCGCCTGAAAAGTATGTTGACTGGTTTCTAGAGCGGTCGACCGAGTTTCTCCGCGTGCTGAAACCTACAGGGTCGTTCGTGCTGAATATCAAGGAAAAAGCCGAACACGGCGAACGCCACACCTATGTGATCGAGCTGATCCTCGCGCTGCGCAAACAAGGATGGCTATGGACCGAGGAATACATCTGGCACAAGCGCAATTGCTATCCCGGAAAATGGCCCAATCGTTTCAGAGACTCTTGGGAACGGTGCCTGCATTTCACCAAGACGAGAAAATTTAAAATGAATCAGGAAGCCGTTATGGTGCCGATGGGTGACTGGGCTGATGCCCGACTGAAATCCCTCGGCAAGAACGACTCTGTTCGTTTTGATTCCCAGGTCGGCAGCGGTTTTGGCAAGAACATCGCCAACTGGCTTGACCGGCCGATGGCTTACCCGACCAATGTGCTGCATCTCGCAACGGAGTGCGGCAACAAGAATCACAGTGCCGCCTTTCCGCAAAGTTTGCCTGAATGGTTCATCAAGCTTTTCACGGACGCGGGCGATACTGTTCTTGATCCGTTCGTGGGCTCAGGAACCACGCTCAAGGCCGCCCAGCAACTTGGCAGAAATGCCATCGGTATCGATGCGCTGGAGGAATATTGCGAAATGTCGCGTCGAGCGACGGGTGTTCAACTGGTCTTATTGCAGGAAAAAAAACCTTATGGCCAAGCCAACAAAAGCAAAACTGACGGCGTTCATCAAACTGAACATCCCGCAATTCCACGGAAAAAAATTGCAAAGTCTGGAAGGACTGAAGCTCACAACGCTACTGGCTCGGAAAAACCCCTATCTGTTCAAGGCAAAACACCTCGAAACAGCACCAGACCTCGTAAAGCAACTGCTTGACGCCCACCTGTCATCTCAGGAGGAAACAATTTTTGGTGATTTTCTCGAATTGCTTGCTATCCACGTCTGTTCGCTTGCCTATGACGGCAGAAAATCAAATGCTGAGGGAATTGACCTTGAGTTTGACCGCGAGGGCGCACGATATATCGTCTCTATCAAATCAGGGCCAAACTGGGGAAATTCCAGCCAGATCAAAAAAATGCTCGATCATTTCAAGCAAGCAAAACGAATTTATGGCCAGAAAAAGCACTTGATTGCTGTGAATGGATGCTGCTATGGCCGAGATACAAAACCGGAAAAAGGCGATTACACAAAACTTTGTGGCCAATCTTTCTGGGAACTGATTTCAGGCGATGAGAACATGTACCGTGAAATTATCGAACCACTGGGTCACGAAGCGAAAATCAGGAATGACGAATTCGCCACAGCCTATGCCAAGGTCGTCAATCGCTTTACCGCTAGTTTTATCCAGGATTTCTGCCATGCAGATGGCGGGATAGACTGGCCTAAACTCGTTGCCTTTAATTCGTCCAAAGACAAGCCCCGTTCACGGAGCAAAAAAACATGAAGTGGGAGACCGTCATCGGGCTGGAGGTCCACACCCAGCTCGCTACCCAGTCCAAGATCTTTTCCGGCAGCAGCACCGCCTTCGGTGCCGCGCCCAACACCCAGGCCTCCGCGGTCGATATCGCACTGCCCGGCGTGCTGCCGGTATTGAACCGCGGCGCGGTCGAGTGCGCGATCAAGTTCGGCCTGGCGATCGGCGCCACGCTCAACCGCGTCAACGTGTTCGACCGCAAGAACTACTTCTACCCCGACCTGCCCAAGGGCTACCAGATCAGCCAGCTGGCGAAACCCATCGTCGAAGGCGGCGCGCTGAAAATCGTGGTGGATGGAGAAGAAAAAACCATCCGCCTTACCCGCGCCCACATGGAGGAAGACGCCGGCAAGTCGCTGCACGAAGACTTCCACGGCATGACCGGGATCGACCTCAACCGCGCCGGCACGCCGCTTTTGGAGATCGTCTCCGAGCCGGAGATGCGATCAAGCGCCGAGGCCGTCGCCTACGCCCGCGCGCTGCATACCCTGGCGACCTGGATTGGCATCTGCGACGGCAACATGCAGGAAGGCAGCTTCCGCGTCGACGCCAACGTCTCGGTGCGCCCGGTCGGGCAGGCCGAATTCGGCACCCGCCGCGAGATCAAGAACCTCAACTCCTTCCGCTTCCTGCAGCAGGCGATCGACTACGAAGTGCGCTGGCAGATCGAGACGCTGGAAGACGGCGGCCGCATCGAGCAGGCCACGGTGCTGTTCGACCCCGACAGCGGCGAGACGCGCATGATGCGCAGCAAGGAAGACGCGCATGACTACCGCTACTTCCCCGACCCCGATCTGCTGCCGGTGAAGCTCGACGAGGACTGGATCGAGGCGGTGCGTGCCGCGCTGCCTGAATTGCCCGCCGCGATGCAGGCACGCTTCCAGAGCGACTACGGCGTGTCGGCCTACGACGCAGCGGTGCTCACCGGTTCGCGTGCGCTCGCCGACTATTTCGAAGCTGCCGCCCGCGCCTGCGGCCAGGGCAAGCTCGCCGCCAACTGGGTGATGGGCGAACTCTCAGCCGCACTCAACAAGGCCGAACTCGACATCGCGGCGAGCCCGGTTTCCGCCGCCCAGATCGGTGCGCTGATTGCCCGCATCCAGGACGGCACGCTGTCCGGCAAGCTCGCCAAGCAGGTGTTCGAAGGGCTGTGGGAAGGCGCCGGCGAGGTCGACGCCATCATCGACGCACGCGGTCTCAGGCAGATGTCGGATTCCGGCGAACTGGAAAAGATCGTCGACGAGGTGCTGGCCGCCAACCCGAAGTCGGTCGAGGAATTCCGTTCCGGCAAGGACAAGGCCTTCAACGCGCTGGTCGGCCAGGTGATGAAAGCCAGCCGCGGCAAGGCCAACCCGGCGCAGGTCAACGAACTGCTGAAAGCCAAGCTGCAGAATTGAAAAAAGCGGCCTGGCCGGATGTCCGGCCAGGCCGCTTTCCCGATTCCGTTCCTTACTGCTTGCCCGACAGTTCGACGAAGCGCGCCTTGTCGGCCGCATATTTTCCACGCACCTTCTCCATCGCCTCCTCGTTGCTCTGGATGGTGCGCTTCAATTCCTGCTGCTCCCGGGTGGCCTGCTCCAGTTGCTCCGTCAGTCCCGCCCCCACCTTGCGGCCTGCCTGCTCGATCTTGGCGATGCGCGCCCGCAAGTCGGTCAGATTCGCTTCCACCGCCTTGCCGCGGATTTCGGCGCCCTTGATCGCCAGCTTGTGGTGTTCCAGCGCACGGTCGCGCGCCAGGTCGATTTCCGCTTCGGTGGTGTAAGTCGAGGTCAACGCACGGTCGAGCTGCGCCTGTTTTTGCTGCTCCTGCTGAAGGCGTTTTTGCGCGGACAGGCGCTCGGCTTCGGCGCGGCGCTCCGCCTCCGACTGGGTGCGCCTGATGACGCTGCCCTGCTTGTTCATCTCGGCAGCGCCGCTTTTCTGGTAGCTCGGCGGCAGGGTGTCGCTGTAATGCACGCGGCCGTTGCCGTCCACCCAGCGGTACATCGCCGCCTGCGCGGTGCCCGCGGCCAGCAGCACGGCAACCGCCAGTGCGCTAAACGCCGTATTTCTCCCGATAACCCGCCACAGCCTGCAATTCAGTTTGTCGGTTCGCATCACGTTCCAGAAACTCCACCAGGTTGTCCAGCGTGACCACCGCCACCACCGGAATGCCATATTGTTCTCGTACTTCCTGTACCGCCGACTTGTCGCCGGTGCCGCGCTCCATGCGATCCAGCGCGATCACCACCCCGGCCGGTTCGGCGCCCGCGCTGCGGATCAGGTCCACCGATTCGCGCACCGAGGTGCCCGCCGAAATCACGTCGTCGACGATCAGCACCCGCCCCGTGAGCGCCGCGCCGACCACCGTACCGCCCTCGCCGTGATCCTTGGCTTCCTTGCGGTTGTAGGCGTACGGCACGTTCCTGCCCATGCCCGCCAGCGCGATCGCAATGCCCGCCGCCAGCGGAATCCCCTTGTAGGCCGGCCCGAACAGCACGTCGAAGGCGATGCCGGAGTCGACGATGGCTTTCGCGTAAAATTCGCCCAACCGTTTCAGCTTGTCGCCGTCGTTGAACAGCCCCGCATTGAAAAAGTAGGGGCTCATGCGCCCCGCCTTGGTTTTGAACTCGCCAAAACACAACACCTGCGACGCGATGGCGAACTCCACAAACTCGGCTTTGTAATCGGACATTTCCTGACTTTTCTTGAATAAAAACGCAATGCGAATTATATCGGCCAACCTCAACGGCATCCGTTCCGCCGCCACCAAGGGCTTCTTCGACTGGCTGCCCACGCAAGGCGCCGACGTCGTCTGCGTGCAGGAACTGAAGGCGCAGGCCGCCGACCTCAAGCCCGAATTCATCCAGTGCGACGGCCTCAGCGGCGCCTTCCACTACGCGGAAAAGAAAGGCTACAGCGGCGTCGGCGTCTACACCCGCCAGACACCGCAAAGAATCGTCGAAGGCCTGAACGTCCCCGAATTCGACGCCGAGGGGCGCTACATCGAAGCGGATTACGGCAAGCTTGCCGTCATCTCGCTCTATCAGCCCTCCGGGTCGAGCTCCGAGGAACGCCAGCAGGCCAAGTTCCGCTTTCTCGACGCCTTCTTCCCGCACCTCGAAGCGCTGATCAAATCCGGCCGCGAAATCGTCATCTGCGGCGACTGGAACATCGCCCACAAGGAAATCGATCTCAAGAACTGGAAATCCAACCAGAAGAACTCCGGCTTCCTGCCCGAGGAGCGCGCCTGGATGACGCGCCTGTTCGACGAACTCGGCTGGGTCGACGTCTACCGCAGTCTGTACCCGGAACACACCGGCGAGGCCTACACCTGGTGGAGCAACCGCGGCCAGGCCTGGGCCAAGAACGTCGGCTGGCGCATCGACTACCAGATCGCCACCCCCGGCATCGCCGCCAAAGCCAAATCCGCCAGCGTTTACAAGGACCAGCGCTTCTCCGACCATGCGCCGCTGATCGTCGATTACGATTACGCTCCATAACCCGTTTGGAAAAACAACGATCCAACGGGAAAAACAGGGGGGGAAGACATGGCAAAAAAGGAACTGCCCGGCATCGGCGGGCAATCCTTCGAGGACCTTAAACAGGTCAACGATCATGACGCCGTATACTGGAGCGCCTGTAAGTTACATCCCTTGCTTGGCTACAGACGGTTTGAGGATGCCATCAGGCGCGCCATAAGCTCTTGTACGCAATCAGGAAATAACCCGGAGCATCATTGTGCCGGCGCCGGCACAATGATCGGACTTGGGTTGGGTTGCCGCCATGCCGCTTAGCTGGAACGAAATCCGCAGCCGCGCCCACGCGTTCTCGCACAAGTGGGCGGGCGAGGATTCCGAGCGTGCCGAGGCGCAAAGTTTCTGGAACGATTTCTTCGCCGTGTTCGGCATCGAGCGCAGGCGTGTCGCCATTTTCGAAAAGCAGGTGCAACTCGACCGCGCCGGCGAAAAGCTCAAGCACGGACGCATCGACGCCTTCTGGAAGGGCATGCTGCTAATCGAGCACAAGAGCCGCGGCGCCGACCTCGACCGCGCCTTTTTCCAGGCTGCCGACTATTTCGACGGCATCGCCGAACGTGACCTCCCCCGATACATCCTGGTGTCGGACTTCGAGCGTTTCCACCTCTATGACCTGGAAGACGACACCGAAATCGAATTCCGCCTCGCCGATCTCGCAAAGCGCATCAAGCATTTCGCCTTCATCGCCGGCTACCGCACCCAGGTCATCACGCCGCAGAACCCGGTCAACATCAAGGCGGCCGAGCGCATGGGCAAGCTGCACGACCGGCTCAAGGCCAGCGGTTACGAGGGCCACCCCCTGGAAGTGCTGCTGGTGCGCCTGCTGTTCTGCCTGTTCGCCGAGGACACCGGCATCTTCCAGCCTGCCGGCAGTTTCCGTATCTGGCTCGACGAGCGAACCGCACAAGACGGCTCCGACCTCGGCCCGCAACTGGCCCTGTTTTTCCAGGTGCTCAACACGCCGGACAACAGGCGCTCGAACAAGCTCGACGAGCAGCTCGCCGCCTTCCCCTACGTCAACGGCAGGCTGTTCGAGGAAACCATTCCGATTGCCGGCTTCGATACCGCCATGCGCGACGCCCTGCTCGACTGCTGCGCGCTCGACTGGGCCGCGATCTCGCCCGCCATCTTCGGCGCGCTGTTCCAGAGCATCATGGACGGCAAGGCGCGCCGCAATCTCGGCGCGCACTACACCAGCGAGGAGAATATCCTCAAGCTGATCAAGCCGTTGTTTCTCGATGCGCTGCGGGACGAATTCGGCAAGGCCAGGAAGAACAAGAACAAGCTGTTCGAATTTCATAAAAAGCTGCGCGTGCTGACCTTTTTCGACCCCGCCTGCGGCTGCGGCAATTTCCTCGTCGTCGCCTATCGCGAATTGCGGATTCTCGAACTGGACGTGCTGCGCGCCGTGCACGAAGGCCCCGGCTCGCGCTTTCTCGACATCCACCAGGAAATCCAGATCGACGTCGACCAGTTCCACGGCATCGAGATCGAGGAATTCCCCGCCCAGATCGCCCAGGTTGCGCTATGGCTGATGGACCACCAGATGAACGTGCGCGTGTCGGAAGAGTTCGGCCTGTACTTCGCCCGCATCCCGCTCGTCACCAGCCCGCGCATCATGCACGGCAACGCGCTCACGCTCGACTGGAACGAGGTGCTGCCGGCGGAACGGTGCAGTTATGTGATGGGCAATCCGCCCTTCGTCGGCGCCAAGTTCATGGACGACGCCCAGCGCGCCGACACCCGCGCCGTGTTCGACGGCATCCATAACGCCGGCCTGCTGGATTTCGTCGCCGCCTGGTACGTGAAGGCGGCGCGCTACCTGCAGGGACAATCCACCCGCTGCGCCTTCGTCTCGACCAATTCCATCACCCAGGGCGAGCAGGTCGGCGCGCTGTGGGGCTGGCTGCTGAGCCAGGGCGTGAAAATCCACTTCGCCCACCGCACCTTCTCGTGGAGCAACGAGGCGCGCGGCAAGGCCGCGGTGCACTGCGTCATCGTCGGTTTCGGGTTGGGCGAGGTGGCGGAGAAGACGATCTACGAATACGCCGACATCAAGGGCGAGCCGTATGCCCTGCCGGCCGCCAACATCAACCCGTATCTGGTGGACGCGCCGGATGTGGTGCTGACGCGCCGGTCAAAACCGATCTGCCCGGTGCCGGAAATCGGCATCGGCAGCCAGCCCATCGATGACGGCAACTATCTTTTCACCACCGCAGAGCGCGACGCCTTTCTGGCGCGCGAACCCAAGGCGAAGAACTACTTTCATCGCTGGCTCGGCGCGGTCGAATTCCTGAACGGCCACCAGCGCTGGTGTCTGTGGTTGGGCGATTGCCCGCCCAACGAACTGCGCCAGATGCCCGAGGCGATGGCGCGCGTCGAGGCGGTGAAGAAGTTTCGTCTGGCGAGCAAACGCAAACAGACCCTCGCGGCAGCGGATTTTCCGGCGCATTTCGGCACCGAACTCATTCCGACCGCGCCGTATCTGTTGATTCCCAAAGTTTCTTCTGAGCGCAGGAGTTTCATTCCCATCGGGCTCGAACAGCCCGATACATTCTGCAGCGATCTTGTTTTTATGCTGCCGAATGCCGCCCTCTACCACTTTGCCATCCTGACTTCGACCATGCACATGGCCTGGGTGCGCTCGGTGTGCGGCCGCCTGAAAAGCGACTACCGCTACTCCGCCGGCATCGTCTACAACAACTTCCCGTGGCCGGATAAACCCAGCGACAAGACCCTGCAGGCCATCGAAGCCGCCGCCCAGGCCGTGCTCGACGCCCGCGCCGCCTTCCCCGGCGCCACGCTCGCCGACCTCTACGACCCGCTGACCATGCCGCCCGCCTTGTTGCGCGCGCACCAGAAGCTCGACGCGGCGGTCGACCGCGCCTACGGCAAGACCGGCTTCAAGTCCGACGCCGAGCGGGTGGCGTTTCTGTTCGAGCGCTACCAGGCGCTGACCTCGCTGCTGCCTGCTGCGCGTCCCAAGTGGGGCAGGAAAGAACCCGCCCCTCAGTGATAGCGCTTCTGCGCCACGTGCCAGATCTGAAGAATCTCCACCGCCTCGCTGCTGACGCGATACGTCAGCAGGTAATTGCGATGCAGCATCAGTTCGCGCGTGCCTTCGAGCTCACCGCGTCGGCCGATGAAGGGATGCGCGGTGAGATGTGCGGCCGTCTGCCGGAACCCGGCCGCGAGCGAGCGCGCCGCCTGCGGGTTGTCCCGTGCAACGTGTTCGAGAATGGCTTGCAGGTCGGCCAGCGCGCTGCGCGACCACTTAAGCTCCATGACGCTTGAAGAAAGCCTCGACTTCGCTGTCGCTGGCGAATTCGCCGCGATCCGCGGCGGCGATGGCCAGCTTGAGCGCCTCGACCTGTGGCACGCGCCAGGCGAGATAGTCGGCGAGCGCCTCGCTGGCGACCATGGCCTGCGAACGGCCGACCAGGTCCGCGTAGGTTTCGAGGCGGGCCTTCAGTTCGGCAGGGAGACGGACGTTGAATTGCGTTTGGCCCAGGGGTTTGGTGTCTGCGCTCATGTCGTGCTCCGGATCGCGTTTGGCAGCGTCATGCTAGCACTTCGCTATCTTTCCGCAAGACCTCTTGCCGAGGCGCGCTTGGGCGCCTAATATAACAACAGTTATAACAACCGGGAGCCTGCGATGCATGCCCTGAAACTCACCCAGATCGGCAATTCGGTCGGGCTGATCCTGCCCAAGGAAGTGCTGGCACGCCTGAAACTGGAAAAAGGCGACACGGTGTTTGTGACCGAGACGCCGGACGGCGTGGCGCTGCGCGCCTACGATCCTGCCTTCGAGGATCAGATGGATGCAGCGCGCGCAATTATGAAGAAGCGTCGCGCGGTGTTGCACGAGCTGGCGAAGTGAGCGGCTGGGTGTGGCTCGACCGCGCGGTGCTGATCGCGGCGCACGACGAGCAACTAGCCGAACACGGCGGAGCGGCGGGATTTCGCGACGAAGGTCTGCTCGATTCCGCGCTGGCGCGCCCGCTCAATCTGGCCGCGTATGGCAAGCCGGGTGTATGCGAGCTGGCGGCGTCTTACTGCGTCGGCCTTGCCAAGAATCACCCTTTTGTCGACGGCAACAAGCGAACGGCTTTTATCGCCATGGAGCTGTTTTTGGCGCTGAACGGCCATGAACTGAACGCGACCGACGCGGAGTGCGTGCTCGCCATGCTCGCCGTCGCCGCCAGCGAATGGGACGAGGCCACCCTCGCCGCCTGGCTGCGCGAACGCACCGCGCCGTGCGCCTGACCGCTTTCCGCTCACCCCCTTGCCGCTCGCCCACCCCATGTCCCACCCCTGGCTCGCCGCCCTCAAGGTCTACACCCATCCCCGCGTCGCCGGTATGCTGTTCCTCGGCTTTTCGGCCGGGCTGCCGCTGCTCTTGGTGCTCGGCACGCTGTCGTTCTGGCTGTCGGAGGCGGGCATCGCGCGCGCGACCATCGGGCATCTCTCCTGGGTGGGGCTGGCCTACGGCTTCAAGTTCCTGTGGTCGCCGCTGGTCGACCGCCTGCCGCTGCCTTTCCTGACGCGCGCCTTGGGCCGCCGGCGGGCGTGGCTGCTGCTGTCGCAGGTGTGCATCGCCGCCGCGCTGCTGGGGATGGCCAACACCGATCCGGTGGTCAACCTGACGCACACGGTGTTCTTCGCGCTGGCGGTGGCGTTCGCCTCGGCGACGCAGGACATCGCGCTCGACGCCTACCGCATCGAAGCGGTGGAAACCGAGAAGCAGGGCGCGATGGCGGCGACCTACCAGGCGGGCTACCGCATCGCGATGATCACCGCCGGCGCGGGTGCGCTGTGGATCGCGGCGAGCGTCGACCCGTCCGAGGCGACCTACGACTTCCGCCCCTGGCAGGTGGCGTACACGGCGATGGCCGCGCTGATGGCGGTCGGAATATTGACCACGCTGATCATCCGCGAGCCGGAAAAGAAGGTTTCCACCGAAACCAGCGCGCGCGAGGCGCATGCGCGCGCGAAGTTCGCCGCCGCCGGATTGCGCGGCTGGCTGCTGACCGCAGCGGCATGGTTGTACAGCGCGGTGCTGTCGCCCTTCATCGACTTCATCCAGCGCTACAAGTGGCAGGCGCTGCTGATGCTGGCGCTGATCGCGGTGTATCGCATCTCCGACGTGGTGATGGGGGTGATGAGCAATCCCTTCTACCAGGAAATGGGCTTCACCAAGGACGAGGTGGCAACCGTATCCAAGGTGTACGGCGTGATCATGACCATCGTCGGCGCGGGGCTCGGCGGCCTGCTGGTGATGCGCATGGGCGTGATGCGCACGCTGTTCCTCGGCGCGGTGCTGTCGGCGGCGACCAATCTGCTGTTCGTCTGGCTGGCCGGGCGCGGGCACGACGTCGGCGCGCTGGTGTTCACCGTGTCGGCGGACAACCTCTCCGCCGGCATCGCATCGAGCGCCTTCGTCGCCTACCTGTCCGGACTGGTGAACCAGGCCTATTCGGCCACGCAATACGCGCTGTTCACCTCGGTGATGCTGCTGCTGCCCAAGTTCATCGCGGGCTTTTCCGGCGAGTTCGTCGATGCATGGGGCTGGGCGAATTTCTTCACCGGCACGGCGCTGATCGGGGCGCCGGTGCTGGTGCTGGTGTGGCTGGTGGGACGACAGGCAGTTGTGCGAGGGGGAGAAGCGGACAAGCGCATTTAGGTTTTCTCCATCTCTCCCGTTCTCCTTGTAAACAATCATGATCGAATTCTCCCTCCTCACCGCTCTGCTTGCCGGCCTGCTCGGCGGGGTGCATTGCGTCGGCATGTGCGGCGGCATTGTCGCGGCGTTTTCCTTCCGCGCCGACGGCAGCACGCCGCCGTTTCGCCTGCACCTGGCCTACAACCTGGGGCGGCTGTCGTCCTATGCGATGTTCGGCGCGCTGGCCGGTGCGCTGGGCGCCACGCTGAAGCTGGCCGGGTTCATGCCGGCGCAGGCTGCGCTGTTCGTGCTGGCGCAGCTGGTGATGATTCTGCTCGGGCTGTATCTGGCCGGCTTCAATCAATGGGTGCTGGTATTCGAGCGCGCGGGCGGCGCCCTGTGGAGGAAGGTGAAGCCGCTGTTCCAGAAACTGCTGCCGGTGAAGTCGCTGCCGCAGGCGGTGCTGGCGGGCATGGCCTGGGGCTGGCTGCCGTGCGGGCTGGTCTACTCGGTGCTGGTGTCGGCGCTGGCGGCCGGCAGCGCCACGTCCGGCGCGGCGCTGATGCTGGCATTCGGTCTCGGCACGCTGCCGAATCTGCTGGGCATGGGGCTGTTCGCGCGGCAACTCCAGCCTTTCATGCAGCGGCTCTGGGTACGCCGCGCCGCCGGCCTGACGGTGGCGGGTTTCGGCGCATGGGGGCTGCTGACGCTGCTCCGTTCGGCCTTCCCGAACCCCTGACCGGGGCGCCCGCTCCGATACGCAAAAAAAAACAGCCCCGGCTGGCGGGGCTGCGGGGTGGACAGATTTACTTGTAGAACTTCTGCTCGAACACCATTTCACGCTTGGGCTCGCCGGCCACTTCGACGCTGGCGGTGAATTTCAGGGTATCCGGCGGGGCGACACGGAATTCGCCAAGGTAGTAAATGGCGGTGCCTTCCTTGATTTCGCGCATGGTCACGTGGGCCAGCTGCTGGTTGAGATTGGTGGCATAGACAGCGATCTTGGCCGCAACCGGCGTCGGCACGCCGACCTTGTTCTGCTTCAGCACCGCCATCGTCACCAGGCCGCGCGTCTTGCTGCGCTCGATTTTGTAGGCGCGCGCAACCTCGGGCAGCAGATCGTCGGTGGTGAGTGCGTTGTAGTGAATTTCGAGCGGGCCGAATTTCTGCGCGATTTCGGCATGGGCGGCAACGGCGACGGAACACAGGCACAGGGCGGCAAGCAGGCGTTTCATGGCGACTCTCCTCTTATTGTGGGCGATGCTACCCGAATTGTAGGCGTTTATTGAAACGTGGCGAGCCAGGCGCTCAGGTCGTCGAGCGCGCGGCTGACGGCCAGGCTGGAGGCCTCGGCGGCGCCGGCGGCGTCGTAGGTCGGTACCGGCACCTGCTGCTCGAAGACGCGCCGCCCCAGCAGCTTGCGCTGCCTCAGGTCGACCAGTTCGGCGCGCAGCGCCAGCCGCACCTGCCCCGGCGCGCTGGCGGCATCGTGATAGAACTCCATCAATACCGTATCCAGCAGCACATCGCCGCGCACATAGCCGCCGGCGGCGCTGACTTGCCAGGCGCCCTGGCGGTCGAGCCGCGCACGCATGAGGTCGGCGAAGCGCTTGCCGGGGCGCTCGGTCCAGCGCGCATACTGGTACTGGCCACGGGTGCCGGCGCTGCGGCTGAATACCAGCTGGTCGGTGTCGTAGAAGCCGCCGGTGGCGGTATCGAGCACCAGCAGGGCGGGAGCGGCGGCGCGGCGGACGGATGCGGCTGCGGGCGCAGGGGCGGGGTCGTCCAGCACGTAATACACCATTGCGGGGGCATTGGGCTGTTCGCCGAAATTGACGCAGCCCGCCAGCACGAGCGCGAGCGCAGTCGGCGCGAGAAGTCGTTTCATGGCAGTTTTTCTCCGGGGCCGAGCTGCTGCTGGCCGGGGCCGAACAGAATAGCGCGCGGGTTGGACAGGCGTTGTCCGGCGGTGGTGAGCACCTCGGCGCTGGTGCGAACATCGCGGCTGACATTGGTCATTTCCAGCGTGCCGGTTTCGGTGAGCTGCTGGATTTGTCCGGAAATCAGGCTGGCGTCGCGTTGCAGCTTTTCCATCGCGACCCTGGCTTCTGTCAACGCGGCGTCGGCATTGTTGCCGACGCCGACGATGCTGCCTTCGGCACGGGTGGCGGCCTGGCCGATGCTGGCGCCGGCGAAGCGGAATTCATCGGCGGCGTCGCGGATGCCCTGTACCACAGCGTCGAGACTCTGCTTGTTGGCGGCGAGATGGCCGGACAGCTCGTTGAGGTTGGCGAGCGTCTGGCTGATGGCATGCTGGTTGTCTTCCGACAGCAGCGTGTTCATTTTTTCCAGCACCTGCGCACCGTTGAGCGCCAGCCGCGAGACGGCGGTGGCGACCTTGTCGATATCGGAACTGCCCTCGGCGATGACCGGATAGCGCTCGCCCGGGGGAATCTCGCTCAGCAGGACACTGTCGCTCGGGCCGTTGTTGATTTCGACGGCAGCGATGCCGGTGACCAGATTGCGCTTGATATAGGCCGCGGCGCCGGCGTGCACCGGTACCCCTTCGTCGATGCGCGCGGTGACGCTGACGGCCTCGTCGCCGCCTTTGGCAAAACGGTAGCCGTCGACTACGCCCACCTTGATGCCGCGCATTTTCACCGGGCTGCCGACCGCCAGGCCGTCGAGCGACTGCTGCTTGAAATAGATGGTGTAGGTCTGATACGCGATCTGATCCGCCGCTCCCGCCAACCACACGATGGCCAGCGTCATCAGCGCGATCACTGCCAGCACCAGCGTGCCGACGAGGGTATAGCGGCCTTCAGTTTCCATGCGCGGTTTCTCCATTCGGCGCCCGTGCGGCGAAGTAATCGCGCAGCCACGGATCGTCGATTTGCTTCAGTTCGGCCAGCGTTCCGCTGCCGAGCACGCGGCCGTTCGACAGCGCGATGACGCGATCGATAATCGAAAACAGTGTATCCAAGTCGTGGGTGACGAGGAATACGGTGAGCCCGAGGCTGTCGGCCAGCAGCCGGATCAGCGAGTCGAACGCGCGCGCCGAAATCGGGTCGAGCCCGGAAGTCGGCTCGTCGAGGAACAGCAACTCGGGATCGAGCGCCAGTGCGCGCGCCAGCGCCACCCGCTTGCGCATGCCGCCCGACAGCTCGCTCGGGCGCTTTCCGGCGGCGTCCGGCGGCAGCCCGGCCAGCGCGAGTTTCAGGCGGGCAAGCTGGCGGCAGGTGGCGTGCGGCAGGTCGGTGTGCTCGAACAGCGGGGTGGCGACGTTGTCCTCCACGCTGAGGGAGGAAAACAGCGCGCCATCCTGGAACAGCACGCCGAAGCGCCGGCGCAGCACATTCATCTGCGCCGGCGTCGCGTCCCACACCGATTGTCCGAACAGCTCGATGCGGCCCGCCTGCGGCCGCAACAGGCCGACCATCTCGCGCAGCAATACCGATTTTCCGGTGCCGCTGCCGCCGATCAGCGCGACCACCTCGCCGCGCGCCACCGACAGGCTGAGGCCGCGATGGATGCTGTGCCCGCCCAGCGTGGTGGAGACATCGCGGACGTCGATGACGGGCCCGGCCATCAGATTTCCAGCTTCACCAACATGACGGCGAAAATGGCGTTGAGGATGATGATGGCGACCAAGCTCTGCACCACGGTGGACGTGGTGTTGGCGCCGACGCTGCGGGCGTCGCGGGTGACCGAAAGCCCCATGCGGCAGGCGATCAGCGCGATGAAAAGAGCAAACACCGGCGCCTTGCCCAAGCCCACCAGCAAGGTTTTCAGCAGGATCACGTCGGCCAGGCGGTCCATGAACATGTGATACGAGATATCCAGCTGTTCCTGCGCGATCAGCATGCCGCCGACGATGCCGGCGATGTCGCCGATGAAGACCAGCAGCGGCATCGCGAGCAGTAGGGCGAGCATGCGCGGAATCACCAGCACCGCCAGCGGCGACAGGCCGAGCGTGGCGATGGCATCGATTTCCTCGGTGATTTTCATGGTGCCGATCTGCGCGGTGATGGCCGCGCCGGTCCGCCCGGCGACCAGGACGGCAACGATGACCGGCGAGATTTCGCGCAGGATCGCCAGCAACAGGCCGTCGACGACAAAGATGTTGGCGCCGTATTGCTGCGCCTGGTCCCCCAGCAAGTAGGCGAACACCACGCCGAGCAGGAACAGCATACCGGCCACGATGGGAACCGCGCCGACGAACACCGAACTCACCTGGGCGCCGAATTCGCGCCAGCGCCAGCGCCCCGGCTGGCCCATCAAGGCCATCAACTCGACGAACAGGCGGCCGATGAAATTAGTGAGGCCGACGACGTGCCCCGCCATCGCCAGCGTGCCGCGCCCGGTAACCTCGAGCACGCCTTCGCGGTGCGGCGCGGCCTGCGCGGCGCTCGCCGCGCTGTGCTGCGCCACCAGTTGCAGCATCGCCAGATGCTGCGGCCGGAACGCGCGCAACTCGGGCAGCGGGTCGCCGGCCTGCGGACGGGCGGCGGCCAGCAGCAGCCAGGCGCCGTTGGTATCGAGCCGGGTGATGCCGGCGCCGTCGAGGACGCGCACCGTCTTGCCGCCGAGCCCGGGCAAGGCCGGCGCGGCCTCGGCATGCCAGGCGCCGCTGGCGATCAGCGCGCCCTGTGCCTCGTCGAAGTGCGCGCGGGCTTCCGTCACGCCAGGCCCAGCGGATTATCGGGATCGATGCCCGGCATGAAAGGCAGGCTGCGTTCGCGATGAGTGACCTGGTAGACGCAGCCGATCCAGTTGCCGACCACCGCCTCGGCGGTGTCGTGCCAGGTGTTGTCGAGCAGCGGCAGCAGGCGCGCTTCGGGGAAAGCCAGCGCCTCGCCCGCCTGCATGCGGCTGCCGAACTCGTCCAGCAATGCCTGTGCCTGGCGGTCGAAATAGCGCACCGGAAACGGCGGCAACGCCGGCAGCTTGCCGGCGGCGGCGAGCAGCAGATCGCGCTTGTATTCCTTCAGCAATGAAATGGTGTCGTATTCGGGGTGCCCCTGAAAAAACACGGTGCGCAGGCCGTCGTGGCTCACCGCCAGATGCACGCCCGCTTCCGCGCTCTCGACCAGCACCTTGACCCCTGCCGCCTCGAACTGCGCGCGCGAGACGTCGTTCCAGCGCGAATGCGGCACGTCGAAACGGGTGTTGACGTCGGCCACCAGCGGGTGGCGACCGTCGGTGACGCGATGCTCGAACACGCCCCAGATCTTCTTCGGCTGCTTCACCCGCGCCTGGCCGTGGCGGAACTGCATCACCGCATGGGTGGCGAGGCAGGAGCACAGGGTCGAGGTGACGTTGTCCCAGGCCCAGTCGATCACCTCGATCAGCGGCTGCCAGAACGGCTCGTCGGCCAGGTTGGCATGGCTGACGTTGGCGCCGGTGATGATGAGCGCATCCAGCCCGGCGGCGCGGATGGCGTCGAAGCTTTCGTAAAACTGCGCGATGTGCGCCTGCGCCGCCTCGCCGCGCGGCAGCGTCGGCAGGGTGAAGGGATGCATGTAGAACTGCGCGATCGGGTTGGATTCGCCGACCAGCCGGTAGAACTGCCGCTCGGTCGCCTCCAGCGCGGCGTCCGGCATCATGTTCAGGAGGCCGACATGCAGCTCGCGGATTTCCTGCTGGGCCGCGCGGCCGGTCTCCAGCACCGTCATGCCGTCGCGGCGCAGGCGGTCGAAAGTGGGCAGGGCGTTATGCGCGACCAGCGGCATGATTACGCCTCACGCCTCACGCCTGACGCCTCACCTTTCCTGGCAATCGCGGTTTCCAGCAGCGCCAGGAAATCGCGCTCGTCGCGCACCTGCGCCACCTCCTGCGAAGTCACCGTGTAGCCGTGCGGTCGGGCGATCGCCTCGTAGCGCGGGATGCGCGAGTGGAACAGGCGCGGGAACACCCAGCGCGCGAAATCGTCCGGCTCGATCTCGGCCACGAATTCGAGGCCCTTTTCCTGGAGGTAGAGCGGCAGGTGCTCGGCCAGGAAAGCCGGGCGGAAATACAGCGGCTTGGGGTCGGACTGCGCGCGTTTGATCAGCGTGTCCTCCTCTTCGCGGGTGGTGGTCTGGATGTAGAGGATCAGCGTGTGCTCCGCCAGAAGCTCGATCACGCCGGGCTCGTCCAGCTCGCACAGGCTGCCGCCGACGTCGTTGACGAAGTGCGGATAGCCGTAGATTTCCTGGCCCTTGCGGATGAAGCCCGGCACGTCCTTCATCGCAGCAATCTCGGCGTCGCGGTAGGCCGCCTGGCGGCGCGTGAACTCGTCCAGCGAGAGCCCCCCCCACGCCGGCCCGCCGAGCTTGCCGACGAAGGTCAGCACCGGCCCGAGATCGTGGATCTTGATGTTGTTCTTGATGTCGATCCAGTCGTTGCGCAGGAGGTCGCGCAGGAACGGTACCTGCATCGCCTGCTGTTTGATCAGGTCGAGAATGGGCTCGTCGAGATAGCGCGTCCCGATGCGGTAGTCGCCGGAAAAATGGAACCAGTCGTGGCCGCGCAGCATCGACGAGATGTGCGTCTTGCCGACGCCGGACATGCCGAGCAGGGTGATGCGCTTGGTCGGCCAGGCGCGGAAGGTTTCGGGGGTGAAATGCATGGGGCCGGCTTTCGTGGAATTAGCGCGAAGCCTACCGAAAAGCCACCCAATTAAAAAGGGCGCGCAATCAGATCCGTATCCGGCGCAGCCGCAGCGCATTGAAAACAACGGAAACCGAGCTGAAACTCATGGCCAGGGCAGCGATCAGCGGGGACAGCAGCATCCCGGTGAAGGGATACAGCAACCCGGCCGCCAGCGGCACGCCGAGCGCGTTGTAGAGGAAGGCGAAAACCAGGTTCTGATGCATGTTGCCGACGGTGGCGGCGGATAGCGCGCGCGCCCGCAAGATGCCGCGCAGGTCGCCCTTGACCAGGGTGATCTGGGCGCTGTGCATCGCCACGTCGGTGCCGGTTCCCATGGCGATGCCGATATCGGCGCGGGCCAGCGCCGGGGCGTCGTTGATGCCGTCGCCCGCCATGGCCACTTTGCGCCCTTCCCGCTGCAGGCGAGCCACCAGCTCGACCTTGTCGCGCGGCTTCACCTCGCCGTACACCTCGTCGATGCCGAGGCGGGACGCCACCGCGCGGGCGGTAGTCAGTCCGTCGCCGGTCGCCATGATCACCCGGATGCCGGCTGCCTGCAGTCCCGCCAGCGCCTCCGGCGTCGCAGCCTTGACCGGATCGGATACGGCGACGAGGCCGGCCAGCTGCCAGTCGACTGCGAGAAACATGACGCTCGCGCCTTCAATGCGCAGCGCCTCGGCCTGGTCGGCCAGCGCGTGCCAGTCGATTTTTTCGTCCTCCATCAGCGCCGTATTGCCGAGGGCGACCGTCCTGCCCGCCACCTGCCCGCGCACGCCGATGCCGGATGCCGATTCGAATGCATCGGGCCGGTCGAGCGCCAACTGGCGCCGCCGCGCTTCCGCGACGATGGCATGCGCCAGGGGGTGCTCGCTGCCCTGGTCGAGGCTGGCGGCGATGCGCAACACCTCGTCCGCCGCATAGCCGGCTGCCGCCACGGCGCGATGGAAGGCCGGCCGGCCTTCGGTGAGGGTGCCGGTCTTGTCGACGATGAGGGTATCGATGGTGCGCAAGCCTTCGATGGCGGCGGCGTCGCGGAACAGCACGCCGGCGGTGGCCGCCTTGCCGGTGGCCACCATGATCGACATCGGGGTCGCCAGCCCGAGCGCGCAGGGGCAGGCGATGATCAGCACCGACACGGCATTGACGAGGCCGTAGACCCAGCTCGGCTCGGGGCCGAAAAACCCCCAACCGAAAAACGACGCCACGGCAATGAGCATGACCACCACCACGAAGTAACCCGCCACGCCGTCCGCCAGCCGCTGCATCGGCGCGCGCGAACGCTGGGCCTGCGACACCATCTGCACGATCTGCGACAGCACGGTGTCCGCGCCGATTTTCTCGGCGCGCATGACGAGGCTGCCGCTGGTGTTGATCGTCGCCCCGATCAGCGCGTCGCCGGCCCGCTTGGACGCCGGAATCGGCTCGCCGGTCAGCATGGACTCGTCCACCGCGCTCTCCCCTTCCTCGACCGCGCCGTCCACCGGCACCTTCTCGCCCGGCCGCACCCGCAGCCGGTCGCCGATATGGATGTGCGCCAGCGGGACATCCTCCTCGCTGCCGTCGGTCCCGATGCGCCGCGCCGTCTTCGGCGCCAGACCGAGCAGGGACTTGATCGCCACCGAGGTCCGGGCGCGCGCGCGCAGTTCGAGTATCTGACCCAGCAGGGTCAGCGACACGATCACCGCCGCGGCTTCGAAATACACGCCGACCCGGCCGTCGTGGGACACGAAGGACGCCGGAAAAACCTGCGGTGCCAGCGTCGCCGCCACGCTGTAGAGATAGGCGGCGGCGGTGCCCGCGCCGATCAGGGTCCACATGTTGGGATTGCGTGTCGCCACCGAGCGGACGCCGCGCACGAAGAACGGCCAGCCCGCCCACAGGACGACGGGCGACGCCAGGGCCAGCTCGATCCAGTTCTGGTATTGCAATCCCGGCAATCCCGGGCGGTGGCCGGCCATCGCCAGAATCGTCACCGCAGCCGTCAACGGCAGCGTCCACCAGAAACGGCGGCGAAAATCCTTCAGTTCCGGATTGTCCTCGTCCTCGATGGCAGGCTGCAGCGGCTCCAGGGCCATCCCGCACTTGGGACACACGCCCGGCGCCGGCTGGCGGATTTCCGGATGCATCGGACAGGTGTAGATCGTTTCTCCGGACGCCGGCTGGGGCCGCACAGCCGGCTGCGGCTGCCGGCCCAGGCCTGCCCGGGGGGGATGGACGTGGTCCATGGCAAGGCTTATTGCATGAGATCGGCGCGCCGTTTCAGGAATTCGTCGCGATCGATCTCACCGCGGGCATAGCGCTCTTCCAGAATGTCCAGTGCGGTGCGCTTCGGCTTGTCGTCATGGCCGCGAACGAAATACAGGCCGACCAGGACAAGCAGCAGGAGGGGAAGGAGCCATCCCAGAATCATTCCCCACCCCATTCCGTAGTGCTCGAAGCCAAGCATATCCCGCCTCCTTCACCCCAGCCGCATCGGCGGCGGAGTGCGCCCTTAGGGTTTGTCCATGTTCATCTGCATCCTCTGCTGCAGCATGTCCAGGCGTTTTTCCAACATGTCCATGCGCCTGGCCATCGTGTCGCTGTCGCCGGACATCCCCATGCCACCGTGCATGCCGTGTCCCATGCCGCCCTTCATGCCATGGCCCATCATGCCCATGCAATCCCTGCCGCCCATCATGCCCATGCCGCCCGATTTTTTGCCGGTCATGGGCCCGGACGCCTGCATGTCCTTCATCACGGCGTCCATCTGCGACATCTGCTCTTCCATCAACTGCATGCGTTTGGCGGGGTCCTCGGTGCGGCGCATTTCCTCCATGCGCTCATGCAGGGAGGCCATGCCGGCCGCGCTCGTATCCTGGAGATGCGCCGCGTCCGCATCCGGGCGATCGCCGCCGTGCTCGTGCTCGGCTCTCGCTGCGACCGGCATGGCCAGGGCCGCGGCGAGAGCGCATAGCAGGGTGGTTCGTTGCATTGCCATCATGTCCGGCTCCTTGAAAAACAATATGGGTAATTTCGTATGCCGCTACTGGATGCGCCCAGTCTCACTGCGGAACGCGCCGGTCCTTGTCGGCCACGAAGCGCGATGGCGCCGCCCGGTTTCATTGGCAGGGCCGGGCCGGCCCGGCTACCGAAAAGCCGGGGGCATTCCGGGGTTTTCATGGGCGCGTTGCCCGATGCCCGGCGTGCCGGCATGGCTCGACTGCCGCCCCGTGCCAAGCAGCAGTACTTCACCAATATAGATGAGCCGATCCCGACAGCAAGCCGGCGCCAGGCACCGCCGGCAAGCGCTCCCATCGCGGCGGGGCATAATGCTGCAACCGCTATCAGCCACGCCCTCAATGACCGCTCCCCGCCTGCCCGTCCTGTCCCTGCTCGAAACCCGCGTCCTCGGCGTGCTCTGCGAAAAGCAGCACACCGTGCCCGATACCTATCCGCTGTCCCTCAACGCCCTGGTGGCCGGCTGCAACCAGAAAACCAGCCGTCATCCCGTCATCGAGGCCAGCGAGGCCGAGGTGCAGGCCGCCATCGACAACCTCAAGGGGCCGGCCCTGGTCGTCGAATCCAGCGGCGGCCGCGTCACCCGCTACGCCCACAACATGGAAAAAGCCCTGCGCCTGCCTTCCCAGGCCGTCGCCCTGCTCACCGTGCTGATGCTGCGCGGCCCGCAGACCGTGGGCGAACTGCGCATCAACTGCGAACGCCTGCACCGGTTCGCCGACATCTCGGCGGCGGACGCCTTTCTGCAGGAACTGGCCGCACGGCCCGACGCCGCCATGGTGGTCGAGCTGCCGCGCCAGCCAGGCTCGCGCGAGAATCGCTGGGCCCATCTGCTCAGCGGCGCGCCGGCCGCCGAGACAGCCGCAGCGCCCCCGGCGGCCGAGCCCGGCACCGCCGTAACCATGGACGGGATCGCCGCGCTCGAGACCAGGGTGGCGCGACTGGAAGCGCAAGTCGAGGGCTTGGAAAGCCTGCTGGGCAAGCTTTGTGCGGAACGGGGCATGCCGCCGGTCTGACGCGCGCAAAAAAAAGGGCGCCCCGCAGAGCGCCCCGGCTTCCTTCGAGGAAATGCATTCAGAGGGTGTAGGCCCGCTCGCCGTGGCTGGCGGTATCGAGGCCTTCGCGCTCCTGTTCTTCGCTGACGCGCAGGCCGATGCTCAGATCGATCAGCTTGAACAGCACCAGGCTGACCACGCCCGACCAGGCGACGGTGATGAGCACGCCGGTGGCCTGCGTCGCCACCTGGCCCGCCATCGAGTAGTCGGCCACGCCGACGCCGCCCAGCGCCGGCGAGACGAAGACGCCGGTGCCGATGGCGCCGATGATGCCGCCGATGCCGTGAATGCCGAACACGTCGAGCGAATCGTCGTAGCCCAGCGCCTTCTTCAGGCCGGTGACGCCCCATAGGCAGACCACGCCGGCCACCGCGCCGAGCACGATGCCGCCCATCGGGCCGACCAGGCCGGCCGCCGGGGTGATCGCCACCAGGCCCGCCACCACGCCCGAGGCGACCCCCAGCATGGAAGGCTTGCCGCGCAGCATCCACTCGGCGAACATCCAGGCGAGCCCCGCGGCGGCGGTGGCGAGGAGGGTGTTGATGAAGGCCAGCGCCGCGCCGCCGGTGGCTTCGAGATTGGAGCCGGCGTTGAAGCCGAACCAACCCACCCACAGCAGCGAGGCGCCGATCATGGTCATCGGCAGGCTGTGCGGCGGCATCGCGTCGCGGCCGAGGCCGATGCGCTTGCCCAGCGCGATGGCGCCGACCAGCGCGGCGACGCCGGCGTTGATGTGCACCACGGTGCCGCCCGCGAAATCGAGATCCCCCTTCGCGAACAGGTAGCCGCCGCTTGCCCATACCATGTGGGCGATCGGCAGATAGGAGAAGGTGAACCACAGCGCGCCGAACAGCAGCAGCGCGGAGAACTTTACCCGTTCGGCCAGGCCGCCGACGATCAGCGCCACGGTGATGGCGGCGAAGCTCAGCTGGAAGGCGACGAAAATGAACTCGGGGATCACCACGCCCTGGGTGAAGGTCGCCGCGGTACTGGCCGGCGTGATGCCAGCCAGGAACAGCTTGGACAGGTCGCCGATCGCCCAATTGAGGCTGCCGCCGTCGCCGAACGCCAGCGAGTAGCCGTACACCGCCCACAGGATGGCGATCAGGCAGAAGATCGCCATCACCTGGGTCAGCACCGACAGCATGTTCTTGGCGCGCACCAGGCCGCCGTAGAACAGCGCCACGCCAGGAACGATCATCAGTACCACCAGCAGGGTGGAAACCATCATCCAGGCGGTGTCGCCCTTGTCCGGCACCGGGGCCGCGGCTTCCACGGCGACGGCTTCCACCGTTTCGACCGCTGCGGCTTCTTCGACCGGAGCGGCAGCCTCCTGCGCCAGCGTCATGCCGGGCGACGACAGGGCGAACATCAAACCCAACGAAGCGAATAACTTTTTCATGGTCAACTCCTTACAGGGCGTCGGCGCCGGATTCGCCCGTGCGGATGCGCACGACCTGTTCCAGGCCGGTGACGAAGATCTTGCCGTCGCCGATCTTGCCGGTGTTGGCCGCTTTCTCGATCGCCTCGATCACGCGCTCCAGCAGCTCGGCCCTGATGGCAATTTCAATCTTCACCTTGGGCAGAAAATCGACTACATACTCCGCGCCGCGATACAGTTCGGTGTGGCCTTTCTGCCGCCCGAACCCCTTCACTTCCGTGACCGTCAGGCCGGTGACGCCGATGGCGGACAATGCCTCGCGCACTTCGTCCAGCTTGAACGGCTTGATGACTGCCGTTACGAATTTCATGCCTGCTCTCCCGATGATTCAGAACGTTTTGCCGACTGAAACGATGACGCGATCGTCGGCCACCTTGCCGTACAGATCCTCGCCGTCGTCGTCGGTGGCCACATAGGCAAGGCCGAAATTGAAGCCACCGAATTCCTTGCTGACGCCGATCTTCCAGTCCGCGTAGTCAGCCTGGGCGCCTTCGCCCGCGGTGTAGCCATAGTGAAGACCGAGCATGACCGCAGCGGGCAACTCATAGTTGAAGCTGGCATCCCAGTAGACCGTGCCGTCGGAATCGGCCGCGCCGAAATAATCCGTGGCGCTGTAGGACGCCTTCAGGCCGAACCCCTTCCAAGTCAAGGCGGCATAGGCCTCGAGCGTGTCGGCATCGGACAGGCCGGGGTAGAAATACTGCAGCAGGCCGACGTTGTAGCCGAGATCGCCGGTGATCTTGCCGCTGTAGCCGCCATAGACGTCCCATTCCATGTTGGCATCGCCAAACTCGACATTGGAACCCCAGGTTCCCAGATAGAAACCGCTGGCGTGGGCGTAGTCGAAACCGCCCTGGATCGCCGGGTCCTCGTCGGTCTGGGAAACGCCGCGGAAGGCGTAGTCGGAGAAAAACCCCAGGTTGCCGGTGAGGCTGTGGGGGCTGCTTTCTTCAGCCGCCATGGCCAAGCCGGACATGCCCGCGAGGCCGGCCGCAACCACAGCGTGGGCAAGTTTTTTCATGAAATGTCTCCCAAATGAGTACGCGCAAGATTGCTCCAATCATTCAGCACAAGCTGTGCCAGATAACATTTCATTTAAAAAACAAACGGTTGAATTAATAAACTTACAAAATCAAGAATAGACCGCACTTTCGTGGTGCGCCATGAGAACGCCATGCACCCTCTTTGTGCTGCGCGCCACAGCCGGGTGCTGCGCCGGATGGACGCAGTGCTTGCTACACTCTCTGGTTACTGGAGAGCGCCATGAACCCGAATCCGAAATTTCCCACCCCCGCATTCATCAACGATCTGGTCGGCAAGCTGGGCGAGGCCTTGAAACAGTCGCCCGCCAAGGACATCGAACAGAATCTCAAGGCCGGAGTCACCTCGATGCTTGGCAAGCTCGACATGGTGAGCCGCGAGGAATTCGACGTGCAGACCGAAGTGCTGGCGCGCACCCGCGAAAAGCTCGCGCAGTTGGAAGCCCGCCTGGCCGAACTGGAAAAGCAGCAGCGCGAAGAAGAATAAAAAATGGCCGTCGCCGTCGTCACAAGCCGGGCGTTAAACGGCATGCACGCACCCGAGGTCGTGGTCGAGGCGCATCTGGCCAACGGGTTGCCGGCATTCACGCTGGTCGGCCTGCCCGAAACCGAAGTGAAGGAGGCGCGCGACCGTGTGCGTGCGGCGATCCAGAACGCGCGCTACGAATTCCCGGCGCGCCGCATCACGGTCAACCTCGCCCCGGCCGATCTGCCCAAGGAGTCCGGGCGCTTCGATCTGCCGATCGCACTGGCGATCCTCGCCGCCTCCGGGCAGGTCCCCGCCGACAAGTTCAGGCACGCCGAATTCGCCGGCGAACTCGCGCTGACCGGCGAGCTGCGCCCGGTGCGCGGCGCGCTGGCAATGGCGCTGGCCACCCGCGCCGCGCAGCGGCAGCTGGTGCTGCCCGCGCAATCGGCCAGCGAAGCGGCATTGGCCCGCGGAGTGGAGGCACTGGGGGCGGCCAGCCTGCTCGATGTCTGCGCCTGGCTCGCGGGGCAGGCCCCGCTCGCCGTGCCCGAACCGGATGCCGTGCCGCTCGCGCCGGACTATCCCGACTTTGCCGACGTCAAAGGCCAGGCCGCCACCAAGCGCGCGCTCGAAGTCGCCGCCGCGGGCGGCCATTCGGTGCTGCTGGCAGGGCCGCCCGGCACCGGCAAGTCGATGCTGGCCGCGCGCTTTCCCGGCATCCTGCCGGCGATGGACGAGACCGAGGCGCTGGAAGCCGCCGCGCTGCAATCGCTCAACGGCGGTTTCCAGCAGCGGCACTGGCAGCGCCGGCCGTTCCGCGCGCCGCACCACACCGCATCCGCGGTGGCGCTGGTGGGCGGCGGCGGCAATCCGCGCCCCGGCGAAATTTCGCTGGCGCATCACGGCGTGCTGTTTCTCGACGAGCTGCCGGAGTTTTCGCGGCAGGTGCTGGAAGTACTGCGCGAACCGCTGGAAACCGGCCACATCACCATTTCACGCGCGGCGCGGCAGGCCGATTTCCCGGCGCGCTTCCAGCTGGTGGCGGCAATGAACCCCTGCCCCTGCGGCTACCTCGGCCATCCCACCCAGGCCTGCCGCGACACCCCGGACCAGATCGCGCGTTATCGCGGGCGCATTTCCGGTCCGCTGCTCGACCGTATCGACATCCAGATCAGCGTGCCCGCGCTGACGCAGGACGAACTGATGCAGGCCGCTGCGGGCGAGCCCAGCGCCGCCATCCGCGCCCGCGTGCAGGCGGCACGCGAGCGCCAGATGGCGCGCCAGGGCAAGCCCAACGCCGCGCTCGGCCCCCAGGAAATCGACCGCCACTGCGCGCTGGATGCGGCCAGCGAAGCCCTGCTGAAGCAGGCGATTGCGCGCCTCAACCTGTCGGCGCGCGCCTATCACCGCGTGCTCAAGCTGGCGCGCAGCGTGGCCGACCTCGCCGGCAGCGACGCCATTACGTCCGTCCACCTCGCCGAGGCCATCCAGTACCGGAGACAGGCGGCATGAGCGATCCGCGTCGAGCCTGGCAGGAAGAAAAACGCTCGGCCTGGCTCTACCGCGTGGTGGCCGAGCGCGAGCGCGACACCCCGCGCGCAGCGCTGTTCGACGAACTGGCGCAGGCTGCCGACGAGCAGGCGGACATCTGGCTGGCCGCCATCGCCCGGAGCGGCGGCGAGGCGCCGGCGGCTTTCCGGCCCGGCCTGCGCGCCCGCCTCGTCGCCGGGCTCACCCGCGCCTTCGGGCCGCGGGCCATGCGCGGGGTGCTGGCGGCGATGAAAGTGCGCGGCATGGCGCTCTATACGCAAGCCCCGCCGCACGGCATGCCGGTCCGACGCGACGACATCGGCAAGCGCCACCAGAACGGCACTGCCGGCAACGTCCTGCGCGCCGGGGTGTTCGGCGTCAACGACGGGCTGGTATCGAACGCCGCGCTGATCTACGGCGTGGCCGGCGCAGCGCCGGAGCCGGCCGTCATCGTGCTGACCGGCGTGGCCGGACTGCTGGCGGGCGCATTTTCGATGGCGGCGGGGGAATACATTTCGGTGCGCTCGCAGCGCGAGATGTTCGAATACCAGATCGGGCTGGAGCGCGACGAGCTGGAAAAATATCCGCGGGAAGAAGCGGCCGAACTGGCGCTGATCTACGCCGCCAAGGGCATGCCCGCGGACGAGGCGCGGCGGCTGGCCGACACGCTGATGCAGGACCCCGAACGTGCGCTCGACACGCTGGCGCGCGAGGAACTCGGCCTCAACCCCGACGAACTCGGCTCACCCTGGGTGGCGGCGGCTTCCTCCTTTTCGGCCTTCACCGCCGGCGCCGCGCTGCCGCTATTGCCTTTCCTGTTCGGCCACGGCAATGCGCTGACGGTCTCGATCACGCTGACCGCGCTCGGGCTGTTCGCCGTCGGCGCCAGCATGAGTCTGTTCACCGGGCGCCACGCCGCGCTCTCCGGCGTGCGCATGCTCGGCATCGGCGGCGCGGCGGGATTGGCCACGTATTTCATCGGCGCCTGGCTGGGCGTGACGCTAGGCTGAACATTCTTTCGCCCACGCCGGACACGCAAACGCCCGGAAAAACATCAAGTCTGTTCCCACGGCAGTCCGTCGAAGCGCCAGCCGTTCCTGGTGCCGCGGTGGCGCGATTCGTCCATGTCGCCCTCGAAGCCGTGCTTGACGTTGTACACCTCGGGAAAGCCGTACTTTTCCAGGTAGCGGCCGGCGTCGGCCGAGCGGCGGCCCGAGCGGCAGATCAGCACCACCGGGCGGCTGGCCGATGCCGCCTTGCGCGCGTGGCCGAGAAAGTCCGGGTTGACGTCCCAGTCCGGGCCGTCCTGCCAGGCGATGTGAATCGCGCCCACGGGATGGCCGACGAACAGGTACTCGATTTCCGAGCGGCAGTCGATGAACACGGCTTCGGGGTGCTGCTGTAAAAAAGCATGCGCTTCGGTGGGGCTGAACTGCTTCATGCCGGGCTCCTGTGCAATCGTGCTTCCACCATAGCAGCACTTGCCCGATTCCTCCGTGACGCTCTGCCCGCCGGGCGAAAAAAACCCCGCCTATGCGGGGTCCGGAGGCGTTGCGACGGGGTTCAGCGTGCGCTGCGCCGACGGGTCGCGCGCGTCAGTCCCAACAGGCCGATGCCCACCAGCAGCAGGGTGCCCGGCTCGGGAATTTGCCCCCCGCCACCGCCGCTGCAGCCCGATCCGCCCGGGCTGTCTTTGCAGGTGCTGCCGCTGACCGAGAGCAGCTTGAACGCATCCTTCTTGGAATCGTTCGTGCCGTTCAGCGCGCCGATCAGCCAGTAGCTGGAGTAGAGGCTGCTGGCAATCGGTTTGGCTCCTGCGCTGCTCCCGCCCTGGTAATGCCCGACCAGCGTCCAGCCGGCTGCCAGCATGGCAGCGTCGGTGTAGGTCAGCCCGGTGAGGCTGCCCACACCCGCGCCTGTGTAGGCATAAACGGAGTAATCGGAATCTTTGTAGCCGGTATCCTGGCTTACCCAGCCAAAGCTGGTCGAGGACAGGTTCACCTTGTCGCCGGTGAAGCTGAACAGGATGGAGTCCTTGCGCTGGTCATTGTCGATCGCATGCTCGGGATTGATGCCCTCGTTGGTGTCTCCGTTTGCATAGTCCTTGTTCTTGACCCCCAGGCCGCTGCTGCCGTTATACGTGAGGAAGCCGCCTTCAAGCGCCGTATTGGCACTGCCCACGGTGTTCCCCCAGGCGGAAGCCGTCGCCGTGACCCCGCCCTGCGTGTTGCTGGCGGTGTTGTTGAAGGTCCAGGTCGCCGCCGACGCCAAGCTGCCCGCCCCCGCGGCGGCCAGGCCCAGCACTGCGACCGCAATTTTTTTGTTGGTTTTCATTGTGCACTCCGAATAATGGTTTTCTGGAACGATACCAAGCAAGCTCGATGCCATAAAAATTTATCTCTTTAAAATCATTTTGTTAAATTCATTTAACCGGATGCGGTCAGGCCCTATGTAAAAAAATCCGACGCAGGCGCGTTCTCCGTCAGCGGCGCATTTTCAGCAAAGCCTGATCCACGTGCGCGCGGATGTCCGGATCATCGGGCGCGCGCAGGGCCGCCTCGCGCAAGTAGCGCAGGCCTTTCTCGACTTGCCCTTGCTGCACCAGCACCCAGCCCAGCGTGTCGTTCACCTGGGGCTGGCTGGGCGCCAGCACGTGCGCCTGCTCGGCGTGCCGGAGCGCGGCAGGATCGCCTTGCTGCAGCAATACGTTGGCCAGGTTGTTGTGGGCGCGCGCGTCTTTCGGGTCGCTCAGCACCAGTTCCCGATAGACGGCGCGGGCCCGCGTCGCATCGCCCAGCGCCAGCCAGGCTTCCCCCAGCGCATGGGCTGCCGGACGGTCGGCGGGATGGCGCCCGCGCCAGTCGGCCATCAGACGGGCGGCCTCCGGCGCCTGGTTTGTCGCCAGCAGGGCGCCATACAGGCCAAACAGGCTGTCGCTGCCGGCATCGTCGGCATAGGCGCGGCGATACGCCTCGACGGCTTCGCTTTTGCGCTGCTGGGCCAGCCGGATCTCGCCCAGCAAGCGCAGCGCTTCGGCTTGGGCGCTGCCTTGCGCCAGCAAGGCCTGGGCCTGTTTCTCGGCTTCATCCAGCTTGCCGGTTTGCACATTCAGGCGCGCCTGCAGCATCCGCGCGGGACGGAAGCCCGCATCGGCCAGGAGCGCCTTGCTCAGGCTGTATGCGGCCGACTCGGTGTCGCCGATCTGCATCTGCCTGGCCGCGGTCTGCGTGAGCCAGGATGCGTTAAACGCCGCCGCCTGCGTCAAGCGGCGCAGCGTGGTTTTCGCAAGATCGGGATTGCCGACGGCGATCTGCCCCTGCGCCAGCGCCATCAGCGCAGCGGGATGATTGGGCGCGATTGCCTGCGCATCCTTGGCGGCCTCCAGCGCCTGCTGGGCCCGGCCCAGGCGGAGGTACAGGCCATGCAGCGCCAGAGGCGAACGGACATCCTGCCCACGCGGGCTGCGCGCTTTGTCGAGCCAGCGGATGGCTTCATCAACCCGCCCTGCGCCCTCTTCCAGCCGCGCCAGTTCCAGCATGGCGTCGGCATGGCCGGGGCGCACTTTCAGGATGCCCAGATAACGCTGGCGCGCCCGCTCAAGCTGGCCGTCGGCTTCGTCCAGCCGCGCCAGATTGAGATGTGCCGTATAAAAGCTCGGTGCAGCCTGGATGGCGGCCACATAGGCCGCCCGCGCACCCGCCCGGTCGCCCGTCGCAAGCTTCGCCACGCCCAGCAGGTTGCGGGTGGAAATATTGCCGGGTTCGCGCTTGAGAATCTCCTCCACGATGGCCACGGCACGCCCGGCTTCGCCGCGCTTGAGGTAGGCCAGGGCCAGCGGCACGCCGGTCTGCGAGGTGGCAGGCGCCTGCCGATAGGCGCGCAGCAGGGCATCAAACCCGGCTTCTTTCTGGCCTGTACTGAGCAGGCTGATGCCGAGTCCGGCCTGAATATCGGGGCTGTCGCTCGCCTGGGCCGCTTCCTGGAACAACAACGCGGCTTTGCCATGATTGCCCAGCCCCATATAGGCCGCACCCAGCATGGACATCGCCCGCGCATCGTCCGGATTAGCGCTCAATGCCGGCTGCAGCATGGCGACGGCACGCTCGAACTGGCGCTCGGCAAGGTAGATGCTGCCCAGCAATTTGCGCGCCCCCGCCTCGCGCGGGTGTTTTCCCAGATAGGCGTTGAGATAGGTCTTGGCGCGCTCGAACTCGCCCAGCGCATGATGGGCCAGCCCTCCCAGCAGCGTTAACTGGTCGCTGGCGGCGAGAAACTCGGGGGACAACTGACCCAGCGTACGCGTCGCCTCCTGCAGCGCAGTGCGCGCACCGGCCGCGTCGCCGCGCCGGCTGTAATACAGCGCGCGCAGGTAGGCGCCGCGCGGGTCGTAGGCGAAATGCCGCAGCAGGTAGTCGATGTCGGCCTTGGCATCGTTGTCGCGCTGCAGGTCGAGATAGACCGCCGCCCGCGCCAGGCGCGCATCGAGATGCAGCGGCTGCGCTTCCAGGGCGCGCCCGTAGTCGCGCGCTGCGGCCTGCAGGTCCCCCTGGGTGTGGGCAATCGACGCCTGCATATTCCATGCATCGGCATTGCGCGGCGACAGCTGCAGGGCACGCTGCACGGCCGCGCCCGCCTCCCGTGCACGGCCGGACTTGAGGTGGATTTGCGCTTGCAGGGCCAGGGCGCGCGCTTCGCCGCCCTTGATCTGCTCCGCCTGACGGGCACCAGTCATCGCCGCATCAAGCTGGCTCAGGCTGATCTGCGCCCGCGCGCGCAGCAGCAGCATGTCGAGCCGCGCTTGCGGCGCCAGGCCATCAGCGCCGAACTTTTCCAGCAGCGCGCGCGATTTTCCCTGATCCAGGTAGGCCTGCGCCTGATAAACCGCGATCTGTCCACGCGCCGCCCCCAGGCGTTCGGCATCCGCGAACACGCGCTCCGCCGCCGCCGGCTCGCCTTTGCGCAAATGCGCATGCCCCAGCAGCACCAGCGCGGGCAGCATGCGCGCATCCTCTTTCAGCGCATTCTTGAGCTGGATGATCGCGCCCGCATCGTCGCGGCGCTCGTAGCGCGCCAATGCATCCTCGTAATAGCGGGCGGCCTGGGCCTCGCGGTCGGCCAGTGCCAGCGGGGACACGCCCAGGCCGACAAGCAGGCCTGCCACCAGGGCATACGACTCCACACGCGCCTTGACGCGCAGCGAATCGCGGTTTCTCGGAAAAAATTTCAGCATGGAGCGGGGTCTCATTCGTCAAAAACGGTCATCGCCAGCCGGGTCTTGATCGGCCGTCCGTTCAACGCAAGTATCGTACCTGCCGCGCCGGCTGCCGAGCCGCCCGGCGCAACGGGCATTCTCGTGCCCTGCCCCTGCCGCGCCGGGTTTCCCCCTGTCGAGAGTCGGACTGCAGCGGCAGAAACTCGTTAAGCCCGCGCGGGACGCAGCGGGACGCGGTGGCGGACCTTATATAATGCAGCGTTCTCCGCTTCTGCCGACCGCCATGTCCAGCACCGCACAGCTGCATTCCCTGCTCGCCCAACGCATTCTCGTCCTCGACGGCGCGATGGGGACGATGATCCAGTCCTACAAGCTCGGCGAGGCGGACTATCGCGGCGAACGCTTCGCCGATTTCCCGCACGACCTGAAGGGCAACAACGACCTGCTGTGCCTGACCCAGCCTGCGATCATCAAGGAAATCCACGCCAAGTATCTGGCCGCCGGCGCCGACATCCTGGAAACCAACAGCTTCAATGCCACCTCGATTTCCATGGCGGATTACCACATGGAGCATCTGGTGCCGGAGCTCAACTTCGCCGCCGCCCGCCTGGCACGCGAGGCAGCCGACGAGGCGACCGCGGCCAATCCCGCCAAGCCGCGCTTCGTCGCCGGCGTGCTCGGCCCGACCTCGCGCACCGCGACCATCTCGCCCGACGTCAACGATCCGGGCTACCGCAACGTGACCTTCGATCAGCTGCGCGCAGCCTATCTGGAAGCGATCGACGGCCTGGTGAAGGGCGGCGCCGACATCCTCATGGTCGAGACGATTTTCGACACGCTCAACGCCAAGGCGGCGCTGTTTGCCATCGAGGAATACTTCGAACAGAACAGCATGCGGCTGCCGGTGATGATTTCCGGCACCATCACCGACGCCTCCGGCCGCACCCTGTCGGGCCAGACCGGCGAGGCATTCTGGAACTCGGTGCGCCACGCCCGGCCTTTATCCATCGGGCTGAACTGCGCGCTCGGCCCCGACCTGCTGCGCCAGTATGTCGAGGAGCTCTCCGGCAAGGCCGACGTGTTCGTCTCCGCCCACCCCAACGCCGGCCTGCCGAATGCCTTCGGCGAATACGATATGGGCGGCGACGAGATGGCGGTGCACATCGGCGAATGGGCGCGCTCGGGGCTCCTGAACATCGTCGGCGGCTGCTGCGGCACCTCGCCCGCGCACATCGCCGCCATCGCGAAAGCGGTCGAAGGCGTCGCCCCGCGCAAGCCGCCCAAGCTTGCGCCGGCGATGCGCCTGTCCGGGCTGGAGCCGTTCAACGTCGGCCGCGACAGCCTCTTCGTCAACGTCGGCGAGCGCACCAACGTCACCGGCTCGAAGGCCTTCGCCCGGATGATCATCGAGGGGCGCTACGACGACGCCCTGTCGGTGGCACGCCAGCAGGTGGAAAACGGCGCGCAGGTGATCGACATCAACATGGACGAGGGCATGCTCGATGCCGAGGCGGCGATGGTGCGCTTCCTCCTCCTGATCGCCTCGGAACCCGACATCGCGCGGGTGCCGATCATGCTCGACTCGTCGAAGTGGAGCGTCATCGAATCCGGCCTCAAATGCATCCAGGGCAAGGGCATCGTCAATTCCATCTCGATGAAGGAAGGCGAGGCCGAATTCATCGAGCGCGCGAAACTCTGCCTGCGCTACGGCGCGGCGGTGATCGTGATGGCCTTCGACGAAGCGGGCCAGGCCGACACCTACGCGCGCAAGACCGAGATCTGCGCGCGCGCTTATAAATTGCTGACCGAAACGGTCGGTTTCCCGGCCGAGGAC
>NCIH01000079.1:0-12987 GCA_002281975.1 Hydrogenophilales bacterium 17-64-11
CATCGCTACAACTGGCATCGACCCCACGCCAGTCTGGGATACTTGCCTCCCGTCAGCCGCTTGAATTCGCTGAATAACCTGGTGGGGTTACACAGCTAGTCCGGAAGTACGGGCGCAGCTTCGCAGCCGCCAGCAGCAGGCGGGGCAGCGCCCTCTCCTGCAAGCGGGAGAAGGCGCGAACGTCACGCCAAAAACGATTAACGAGGTGATCGGATGAACGCGCAGGGCGTGATGGTGCTGGGCATGCCGGTCAACCGGCTGGCGGTGCCCGGGCTGGTGCTGCTGATTCTGGCGATGATGGTGCTGCCGCTGCCCACCTTCATGCTCGATGTGCTGTTCACGCTCAATATCGCGCTGGCGATGATCGTGCTGCTGGTGAGTCTGAACGCGCGGCGCCCGCTGGATTTTTCGGTGTTTCCCACCGTGTTGCTGCTGACCACGCTGTTGCGCCTGTCGCTCAACGTGGCGTCGACCCGCATCATCCTGATGCAGGGCCATACCGGCCAGGACGCGGCGGGCAAGGTGATCGAGTCGTTCGGCAATTTCCTGGTCGGCGGCAACATCGCGGTCGGCTTCGTGGTGTTCCTGATCCTGGTCATCATCAATTTCGTCGTCATCACCAAGGGCGCCGGGCGCATCGCCGAGGTGGCGGCGCGCTTCACCCTCGATTCGATGCCGGGCAAGCAGCTGGCGGTCGATGCCGACCTGAATGCGGGCTTCGTCAACGAAGGGGAAGCCCGCGCACGCCGCCACGAGATCGGCCGCGAGGCCGACTTCTACGGCGCCATGGACGGCGCCTCGAAATTCGTGCGCGGCGACGCCATCGCCGGCATGATCATCCTGGTGGTCAACCTGATCGGCGGCGTTGCGGTCGGCCTGCTGCAGCACAACCTGGGGGTCACCGAAGCGCTAGGGCGTTATGCGCTGCTGACGGTGGGCGACGGGCTGGTGACGCAGATTCCCGCGCTGATCATTTCGACCGCAGCAGGCATCGTGGTGAGCCGTGCATCGAGTGAACAGGATTTGAGCCGCGAATTTTCCACCCAGATATTCGGCCGTCCGCAAACGCTGTATGTCGCGGCTGCGGTGCTGGGCGTGCTGGGACTGATTCCGGGGACGCCGCATCTGGCGTTTCTGACCATCGCCGCCGTGCTGGGCGGGCTGGGGTTCTGGCTGAAACGCCGTCAGAACGCGGCATTCGATGTCGAGCCGCTGGCGTTGCTGAAAGAAGAGGTCGCGCCGGCCGACGTCACCTGGGACGACATCCCGCCGGTCGACGTGCTGGCGCTCGAAGTCGGCTATCGGCTGATTCCGCTGGTCGACCGCAACCAGGGCGGTGCGGCCCTGACCCGGATCACCGAGGCGCGCCGCCGCTTCGCCACCGACATGGGACTGGTGGTGCCGCTGATCCGCGTGCGCGACAACCTCGACCTCAAGCCCAGCAGCTATCGCATCACCCTCAAGGGCGTCGACGTAGCGCACGGCGAGCTGCCTACCGGCCAGGTGCTGGCGGTGGACATGGGGGACGTGCTGGGGCGCATCGACGGAACGCCCGGGGCCGATCCGCTGACCGGACTGGCCGGGGCCTGGATCGAGGCGGGGCGGGAGGAGGAAGCCGAACTGCGCGGTTTTGTGGTGCTGGAACCGGCCGAGCTCATCGCGCGCCAGGTCGAAGCCGTGTTCCGCCAGCACGCGCCGGAACTGCTGGGGCGCACCGAGGTGCAGCAACTGCTCGACACGCTGGCGCGCAGCCATCCCGGGCTGGTCGAGGACGTGACGCCGCGCCATCTGCCGCTGACCAGCGTGCAGGCGGTGCTGCAGCAGCTGATCGCGGAAAACGTCTCGATCCGCGACACCCGCACCCTGTTCGAAACGCTGGCGGCGCGCGCGCCGAAGAATCAGGCGATCGACGAACTGGTGGAAACCGTGCGCGCGGCGCTGGGGCGCAGCATCGTCGACCGCCTGTTCGAAGGCGGCAACACGCTGCACGTCATCGGCCTGGCCGCATCCACCGAAACCCGCCTGCTGAACGAGATGGGCGACGAAGGCGAAGCCCTGCTGTCGCCCGCCACACTGGATGCGCTGAACGAAGCGGCCGAACGTGCGCTGGCCGAGCAGGAGGAGGCGGGCTACCCGCCGGTGCTGCTGATTTCTCCCGGCCTGCGCGCCATCCTGTCGCGATTGCTGCGGCGCAACCTGCCGCAGCTGTCGGTGATCGCCTATGCCGAGGTGCCTGCCGATAAAATGGTGCAGGTGAGCACGGAACTGACCATCGAGGAGACGGCATGAGCGCGCAGGTGTTCGTGGCGGCGAATGCGCGCGAAGGGCTGGCGCGCATTCGCCGCGAACTGGGCGACGACGCCGTGGTGCTGGCCACCCGGCCGCATCCGCAGGGCGTCGAGCTGCTGGCCAGCGCCTACGGCGATTTGGCGGCGCAACCTGCCGACGAGGCGCCGGACGCGACCGGCGGCTCGCGCATCCTGAATGAGCTGGCGCGCCTGCGCGGCCTGCTGCAGAACCAGCTGGCGGGCTTTGCCTGGGGATCGGCACGGCGGCGCGATCCGGCGCGGGTGGCCGTGATGCAGACCCTGTTCGCCGCCGGCTTCGGCAGCACGCTCGCCCGCACCCTGGCCGCGCGTCTGCCGCGCGGGCTCGATACCGATGCCGCCTTGCGCTGGCTGCGCCAGGTGCTGATCCGCAATCTGCCGCTACAGGGGCGCGAAGCCGATCTGCTGGCCAGAGGAGGATGCTACGCGCTGGTGGGCTCCACCGGTTCCGGCAAAACCACCACGCTGGCCAAGCTCGCCGCCCGCGCGGCGGATGCGCACGGGGCGGCAAAGGTGGCGCTGGTGGCGGCCGACGCCTACCGCATCGGCGCGGCGGCGCAATTGACGGTGTATGCCGACCTGCTGGGCGTGTCGCTGCATGTGGCGGAAGACCAGGCCCGGCTGGCACGGCTGTTGCCTGAACTTGCCGCCAACAAGCTGGTGCTGGTCGATACCGCCGGTTTTTCGCCGTCCGACCCGCGCACCCGCGAGGGGCGGGCGCTCGACGCCCTCGGCGTGCGCCGCCTTGCAGTGATCTCCGCCGGCCAGCAGGGCGCGGCGATCGAGCAGGCGATGACGCATTTCGGCCAGGGCGCGGCCGCCTGCATCCTCACCAAACTCGACGAAGCCCCGCAACCCGGGGCGGCGCTCGACAGCCTGATCCGCCATCGCCTGCCGCTGGCGTACATCAGCGGCGGCCAGCGCGTGCCGGAAGACCTGCACGCACCCAGCGCCCCCTACCTTGTCGACCGCGCTTTGAAGGGCGGCCAGCTTGCCACGCCCTATGCGCTGCAGGCCGAAGACTGGCCGCTGTTTGCCGGCGTCGAGGCCGAGCGCGAGGAGCGCCTTGCCCTGAAGGGCATGCATGCCGGCTGACCAGGCCGCCGGGCTGCGGCGGCGCAGCGCCCGGCAGCCGCTACGCTGCATCCAGTGTTTTTTCGACTCCGCCCAATCCACCTCCCGGCTGGCGCTGGCGCTGCACCAGCGCGGCTGGACTGCGCTGCTGGTCGATGCGCGGGGACGGCTGCTGGCCGACGCGCCTGCCCGCAGCCTGTTCGGCTGGCGCCAGCAGCTTGAACGCGGACAGTTGCACACGCTGCCGCTGTCGCATGGCGACGGCTGGCATGCGCCCGGCGCCAGGGCGGACGACCCTGCCCTGGCGGGCATCGCCCAGGGCTACGATGCCGTGGTGTTCGACGCCGGCCGCGACGGTCTGGCGCTGATGCCCGGCGCAGTCCACGCCGTGGTCATCGAGGTGAACGCTGCGCACGAATCGATGCTGCGTGCTTACGCCCTGCTCAAGACCCTGTCGCGGGCCGACGGGGTGGGCAGCATCGGCCTGTTGGGCGCCGCCGCTGCCTGCGATCGCGTGTGCGCTGCCTGCAGCCACTTTCTCGACCGGCGCTTCGCGCAAGCCATCTACAGCGCGGCCCACGAAGATGGCCTATTCGCCGCGCTTGCCGTTAGAATGGCATGCGAGGAGGCGAGCCTGGCGGCTCGTTGATAAAACAGGAAAAATCTAGAATATGGTCCTGAAGCATGGCTGAAAAAGCCTCGTCAAAAGACGAACAAGTCACGAAACATGCGCCGCTGGTCAAGCGCATTGCGTATCACATGATGGCGCGCCTGCCCGCCAGCGTGGAAGTCGACGACCTCATTCAGGTCGGGCTGATCGGCTTGATGGACGCGGTGTCGCGCTTCGACGGCACCCAGGGGGCGCAATTCGAGTCCTATGCCACCCAGCGCATCCGCGGCGCCATGCTCGACGAGTTGCGCGAGGCCGACTGGCTGCCGCGCCACGTGCGGCAGAAATCGCGGCAGATCGAGGCCGCCATCCACAGGCTGGAGCAGCGCAACGGCAAGGCGCCGTCGGAGCAGGAGATCTCCGCCGAGCTGGGCATGCCGATCGATCAGTACCAGTCCATGCTGGGCGACGTGAAATGTTCGCAGCTGCTGTATTACGAGGATTTTTCCGATGAGGACAGCGCCAGTTTCCTGGAACGCTACCTGGTCGACGGCAGCAGCGATCCGCTCGCGGTGCTGGAAGACGAAGGTTTCCGCGACAGCCTGATTGCCGCGATTCATCATCTGCCCGAGCGCGAGCGCAGCATGATGGGCATGTATTACGAACAGGACATGAATCTCAAGGAAATCGGCGCGGTGCTCGGCGTCTCCGAATCGCGCGTGTGCCAGCTGCATTCGCAGGCGGTGGCACGCTTGCGTGCCCAGCTCAAGATCTGGAAAGACTGACGCGGCAAGGCCGCGCAGGCCAAAGCGGGGCGGATCGCTTATAAATCCGCGATAATGGCGGCTTGTTCATCCAGCCTGTATCCGCCGCCATGAGCCAAGCTCCCCTCGCAAAGAACTCAGCCAAGAAAAAAGCCCTCGATTACCATCGCCTGCCGAAACCCGGAAAACTCTCGGTCGAGTCGTCCAAGCCCTGTTCCACGCAGGAAGATCTGTCGCTGGCCTACACGCCCGGCGTGGCGCAGCCGGTGCTGGAAATCGCCAAGAATCCCAAGACCGCCTACGACTACACCAACAAGGGCAACCTGGTCGCGGTGATCACCGACGGCACTGCGATCCTCGGGCTGGGCAACCGCGGGCCCCTGGCCGCCAAGCCGGTGATGGAAGGCAAGGGCGTGCTGTTCAAGCAGTTCGCCGGCATCGACGTCTACGATATCGAAGTCAACGCCAAGACCCCGCAGGATTTCATCAAGGTGGTGGAAGCCATCGCACCGACCTTCGGCGGCATCAACCTCGAAGACATCGCTGCGCCGCATTGCTTCGAAATCGAGGCGGCGCTGCGCAAGAAGCTCGATATTCCGGTGTTCCACGACGACCAGCACGGCACCGCCGTGATCATCTGCGCCGGCCTCATCAACGCGCTGCAGGTGCAGGGCAAGGCGCTGGAAACGGCGAAAATCGTCTGCCTCGGCGCCGGTGCGGCGGGGATTGCGTCGATGAAGCTGCTGGTGGCGATGGGCGCGAAAAAAGCCAACATCACCTTGGTCGATTCCAAGGGCGTGGTGCACAAGGAGCGCGCCGATCTCAACAGCTTCAAGAAAGCCTTTGCGCGCAAGACCACGCTGCGCACCCTGGCCGAGGCGATGCAGGATGCGGATGTGTTCGTCGGCGTGTCGGGCGCCAACCTGGTGAGCCCGGCGATGGTGAAGAGCATGGCCGAGAACCCCATCGTGTTCGCGCTGGCCAACCCCAACCCCGAAATCCTGCCGGAAAAAGCCATGGCTGCGCGCAGCGACCTGGTCATGGCGACCGGGCGCTCGGATTTTCCCAACCAGGTCAACAACGTGCTCGGCTTTCCCTTCATCTTCCGCGGCGCGCTCGACGCGCGGGCCAAGGAGATCACCCAGGACATGCTGATCGCCGCGGTCTACGCATTGGCCGAACTGGCGCGCGAACCGGTGCCGGCGTCGGTGTTGAAAGCCTACAAGCTGAAGAAACTCAAGTTCGGCCCGGATTACATCCTGCCGAAGCCGTTCGATCCGCGGCTGCTTGACCGGGTGCCGCAGGCCGTGGCCAGGGCTGTGGTCAAAAAGGCCGCGGTGAAGAAAGCCGCGGTGAAAAAGCCGGCCAAGCCGGCGGCGGCGAAGGCGGCAAGCAAGCGTCGTTAAACCTGCCGAGCGGATGATCCGAACCGTGCCGTGAAGCCGACCGCGCGCCCCGTTTATCTCGATCTGCTGCGCATCCATTTGCCGCTGGCGGGCTGGGTGTCGATCCTGCACCGGATTTCGGGCGCGCTGCTGTTCGCGGTGCTGCCGCTCGGAGTGTGGGCGCTGTCGGTGTCGCTGGCGGACGCGGCCGGATTCCGGCGCATGGCGGATGCGTTTTCCCATCCGCCGGCCAGGCTGGCCGTAGTCATTCTGGTCTGGGCGCTGGCACATCATCTCCTTGCCGGCTTGCGGCATCTGGCGCTGGACGCGCACCGGGGCGTTGGCCTGCGCCGGGCGCGGCAAAGCAGCATCGCGGTGTTGCTGGCGAGCGGGCTGATCACGCTGCTTGCCGCCTGGAGACTGTTCGCATGAAATCCACCACCGGCTCGCATACCGGCACCGGCACCTGGCTTCTGCAGCGTGCCACTGCGGTGGTGCTGGCGCTGGCTTTGCCGCTGCTGACGGCCTATTTCCTGGCCGCCTTGCCGCTCGATTTCGCCGGCTGGCAGAAACTGTTTGCACCGCTTTGGATGCGCGTGCTGATGCTGCTCTCGGCGGCGGCGCTGGCGCTGCACGCCTGGGTGGGGGTGCGCGATATTTTGATGGATTACGTACATCCCGTCGGTCTGCGGCTGGCGCTCTATTTGACAGTAATGGCCACGCTGGCGGGCAGCGTGACGTGGCTGGCCGCGATCTTGTTTGACGCGGCGCTGGGGCGCGCGGCATGAACACGCGCCGCTTCGATGCGCTGATCGTCGGCGGCGGCGGTGCCGGCCTGCGCGCCGCGCTGCAACTGGCGCGTTCCGACTACACCGTCGCGGTGGTGTCGAAGGTCTTTCCCACGCGTTCGCACACGGTGTCGGCGCAGGGCGGCATCACCGCCGCGCTCGCCAACGTCGACGACGACCGCTGGGAATGGCACATGTACGACACGGTCAAGGGCGGCGACTGGCTGGGCGACCAGGACGCGATCGAGTTCATGTGCCGCGAGGCCGCCAGCGCCGTCTACGAACTCGAGCACATGGGGCTGCCGTTTTCGCGCCTCGACAACGGCAAGATCTACCAGCGGCCGTTCGGCGGCCAGTCGAAGCATTTCGGCGGCGACCAGGCCACCCGTACCTGTGCCGCCGCCGACCGCACCGGCCATGCGCTATTGCATACCCTGTATCAGCAGAACATCGCCCATCGCACGCAGTTCTTCGACGAATACTTTGCCCTCGACCTGCTGCGCGACGCCGACGGCTACTGTCTGGGCGTCAGCGCGTTTTCAATCGAAACCGGCGAACCGCTGCTGATCGAGGCGCGCACCACCCTGCTTGCCACCGGCGGGGCCGGCCGGGCGTTCTGGAACAGCAGCAATGCCATGATCAACACCGGCGACGGTCTCGGCATGGCGCTGCGCGCCGGGCTGCCGCTGCAGGACATGGAGTTCTGGCAGTTCCATCCCACCGGCATCGCCGGCGTCGGCTGCCTCATCACCGAAGGCGTGCGCGGCGAGGGCGGCTATCTCCTGAACAAGCACGGCGAACGCTTCATGGAACGTTATGCGCCGCACGCCCGGGATCTCGCCGGACGCGACGTGGTGGCGCGCGCGATTGCCGTCGAAATCGCCGAGGGGCGCGGCTGCGGGCCGCGCGCGGACTACGTCGATCTCAAGCTCGACCACCTGGGCGAGCAGGCCATCGCCGACAAGCTCCCCGGCATCCGCGATCTGTCGATCCGCTTCGCCGGCGTCGACCCGGTCAAGGCGCCGATTCCGGTCGCTCCCACCGCGCACTACATGATGGGCGGCATCCCCACCAACCTGCACGGCCAGGTCGTCGCTCCCGCGCGCTTCGGCCCGGAAGAGCCGGTGCCGGGACTGTATGCCGTCGGCGAATGCGCCTGTGTATCGGTGCATGGCGCCAACCGGCTGGGCGGCAATTCGCTGCTCGACCTTGTCGTGTTCGGCCGCGCCGCAGGCAAGCATATGCTGGAGTATCTGCGTGACAACCCGTATCCGCGCCCCTTGCCGGGTGACGCTGCCGATGCCGGCCGCGCGCGGCTGGCGCGCTGGGAGCAGCCCGGCAACGAGCGCATCGCCGCGATCACTGACGATCTCCGTCGTACCATGCAGACCCGGTGTGGCGTGTTCCGCACCGACGCCGTCTTGCGTGAAGGCCTCACGCAGCTGGACGAGCTGGAAGCACGCCTGGCGCATGCGGGCTTGCAGGACACCAGCCGCGTGTTCAACACCGCGCGCATCGAGGCACTGGAGCTGGAAAACCTGATCGGCGTGGCGCGCGCGACGCTGGTGTCGGCGATTTCCCGAACCGAAAGCCGCGGCGCGCATACCCGGGAGGATTTTCCGCAGCGCGACGACGCGCATTGGTTGAAGCACACGCTGTATTCGCGGGCGGGGGATCAGGTGGATGCCAAGCCGGTGCGGTTGAAGCCGCTGACGGTGGAAACGATACGGCCGAAGGAGAGGGTGTATTGATGGGGGACTTGGTTTATCTCGCCTTGCGACGGCTCCGCTTTTCGCCTTTGGGCGAGTCACTTTCTTTTGCTTCGCCAAAAGAAAGTAACCAAAGAAAAGGCGACCCCACATCGCTGCCCTGCGGGTTCCCGATTTGGCGTGCGCGGGCGGGCGCTCCACCAACTCGCCCTGGCAAGGCACACAAAACGTGCCTTGCTGCGGAGCTCGGACACGGTTCCGCTTTTTTCCCGCCCGCACACGCCAAATCGGCAGCGCTGAAGGGGAACAACCCCGGGTGCCGCCATCACGTAATGCCCCCCTCTGACCAGGCGCAGGCGCTTGTTGTGAAGCCCCTTGTGTGTCGCCGAGAAGCGCAGCCGGACGGGGGAAAAAGGAGCGGGGTGTCTGAGCCCGCCAGGGCGAGTTCCCGCACCGCCCCGGCCGGCGAGCATCGCAGGGGAGCCGAAGGCCGACACAGCAGGGGTGGCCTTTTCTTTGGTTACTTTCTTTTGGCCACGCAAAAGAAAGTGACTCGCCCGCAGGCGAAAAGCGAAGCTGTCGTGTTCCCTGGACATTCATACAAGAGGCCCGCATGAAATTCCGCCTCTACCGCTACAACCCCGAAACCGACGCCAAGCCCCACATGCAGGACGTCGAGCTCGACATCGACCCCGCCGGCAAGATGCTGCTCGACGCCCTGCTGGCGATCAAGGCGCAGGACGAAACCCTGAGCCTGCGCCGCTCATGTCGCGAAGGTGTGTGCGGATCGGATGCGGTGAACGTCAACGGCCGCAACCGGCTGGCGTGCATCACGCCGCTGTCCGAGCTGACGCAGCCGATCGAAGTGCGGCCGCTGCCGGGTTTGCCGGTGATCCGCGACCTGATCGTCGACATGGAGCCGTTCTACAGGCAGTACCGCTCGATCAAGCCCTGGCTCATCAACGACGACCCCGAACCCGAGGTGGAACGTTTGCAGAGTCCGGAGGATCGCGCGCTGCTCGACGGCGCCTACGAATGCACCCTGTGCGCCTGCTGTACCACGGCGTGTCCTTCGTTCTGGTGGAACCCGGAAAAATTCGTCGGCCCGGCGGGGTTGCTGCAGGCGTACCGTTTCATTGCCGACAGCCGTGACGAAGCAACGCCCGCGCGGCTCGACAACCTGGAAGACCCGTACCGGCTGTATCGCTGCCGCGGCATCATGAATTGCGTCGATGCCTGCCCCAAAGGGCTGAACCCGACGGCGGCAATCGGGCGCATCAAATCCTTGCTGGTGAAACGGCGTGTCTGACGTGCTGGCCTGGCGCTGCCGCCGCGGATTGCTCGAACTCGATCTCTGGCTGGGTGGCTTTCTGCAGGCGCACCGCGCTACACTTCAGCCTTGCGAGACAGCCGCGCTGGAGCGGCTGCTGGCCTTGTCCGACATGGAAATTGTCGACCGGCTGCAAGGCAGGTCGCCTGCGGGCGATGCCGCTCTCGAAGCGCTTGTTGAACGTCTACAGCATTATCGGGCTGCACTATTTTTGGAATTGCAATGAAAAAAACCGTCACCCTCACTTTCAGCGACGGCAGTCCGTCCATCGAACTGCCCATCGAGCAGGGTACCTATGGCAAGCCGGTGATCGACATCCGCGAGCTCGGTCCGCATGGCTACTTTACCCACGACCCGGGGTTCACCGCCACCTCCAGCTGCAATTCCGCCATTACCTACATCGACGGCGACGAAGGGCTGCTGTATTACCGCGGCTACCCGATCGAAGAACTGGCCTACCAGTCGGATTACATGGAGGTCTGCTATCTGCTGAACCACGGTGAATTGCCTACGGCCGGGCAGAAAATGGCGTTCGAAAACTCGATCCGTCATCACAGCCTGTTGCACGACCAGATGGAGAACGTGTTCCGCGGATTCCGCCGCAGCGCGCATCCGATGGCGGTGATGATCGGCGTTACCGGCGCGATGTCGGCTTTCTACCATGAAGGGACCGATCTGTTCGATCCGCACCACCGCGAAATCGTCGCGCATCGCCTGATCGCCAAGATCCCCACGGTGGCGGCCTGGGCCTACAAGTTCAACGAAGGTCAGCCCTTCGTCTACCCGCAGAACCACCTGTCGTATGCCGAGAATTTCATGCACATGATGTTTTCCACCCCGTGCGAGCCCTACCAACTCAAGCCGGTGCTGGCGCGCGCGCTCGACCGTATTTTCATCCTGCACGCCGACCATGAGCAGAATGCCTCGACCTCGACCGTGCGGCTGGCCGGCTCCAGCGGCGCCAATCCCTATGCCTGCGTCGCGGCCGGCATGGCCTCGCTGTGGGGGCCGCTGCATGGCGGCGCCAATGAGGCGGTGCTGAAAATGCTCGACGAAATGGGCGACGTCTCGCGCATTCCCGAATACATCAAGCGTGCCAAGGACAAGACCGACACTTTCCGACTGATGGGTTTCGGTCACCGCGTCTACAAGAACATGGACCCGCGCGCCCGCATCATTCGCCAGACCTGCTACGAAGTCCTGGACGAACTCGACCTGCGCGACGATCCGCAGTTCAAGATAGCGATGGAACTTGAGCGCATCGCGCTGGAGGACGACTATTTTATTTCGCGCAAGCTTTATCCCAACGTCGATTTTTATTCCGGCATCATCTTCCGTGCCATGGGTATTCCACCCAGCATGTTCACCGTGATGTTCGCCCTCGCGCGGACATCAGGCTGGGTGGCGCAGTGGAACGAAATGCTGTCCGATCCGGCCCACAAGATCGGCCGCCCGCGCCAGCTCTATACCGGTGCGACACGTCGCGAATACGTGCCGCTGGAGCAGCGCGGTGCTTGATCCGGCAGCACGTTGGCCGACCGCTTCGACATGAACGCTCCCGACTGGCGCCTGACGTCACCGCTTTATGCCGGCAATGCGGCGTATCTGGAGCAGTTCGGCGACGATGCGCTGGCGCCCTGGCTGAACCGGCCGTTGCCGGGTGCGGCAGCCGCATCGGATGCCGCCCAGGTCGCGGTGCTGCGGCTGATCAATGCCTACCGCTATCTGGGCGCGCGGCAGGCCGAGCTGGATCCCCTGCGGCGTTTCGAGCCGCCGCCGGATCCCGAACTCGACCCGGCACACTACGGCCTGACCGAGGCGGATCTGACCCGCGAATTCGAGACCGGATCGCTGTTCGGAGTTGGGCGCACCACTCTGGCCGATATTCTGCAGCGCGTGAACAGTGCCTATTGCGGCCATGTCGGCGTCGAGTACATGTACCTCGCCGACGTGGCACGCAAACGCTGGCTGCAGGAACGCATCGAAAGTGCGCAGGGGCGTTTTGGCGTGTCCACCCAACTCAAGATGCAGTTGCTGAAGCGGCTGACCGATGCCGAGACGCTGGAAAAATTCCTGCATACGCGCCATGTCGGGCAGAAGCGCTTCTCGCTGGAAGGCGGCGAGAGTCTGATCCCGCTGCTCGACCAGGTGATCGCGCGCTGCGCGCGCCACGGTGCCAAGGAAATCGTCATGGGCATGGCGCATCGCGGGCGCATCAACGTGCTGGCCAACATCATGGGGCGTCCGCTCGAAAGCCTGTACGAAGAACCACGCAATGGTGACGCGGATTCGCCGCTATCGGGCGACGTCAAATATCACCAGGGCTTTTCCACCGATATTGCCACGCCGTATGGACCGGTGCACCTGGCGCTGGCGTTCAATCCCTCGCATCTCGAGATCGTACATCCAGTGGTGCGCGGCTCGGTACGCGCGCGCCAGGACCGGCGCGGCGACGTGCTCGGCTACGAGGTGGTGCCGGTGATCTTGCATGGCGACGCCGCGCTGTCGGGGCAGGGCGTGGTGATGGAAAGCCTCAACATGTCGCAGACGCGCGGTTTCAGGAACGGCGGCGCAATCCACGTGGTGATCAACAACCAGATCGGCTTCACCACCTCCGATCCGCGCGACGTGCGCTCGACGCTGTATTGCACCGATGTGGCGAAAATGGTCGAGGCGCCGGTGCTGCACGTCAACGGCGACGATCCCGAGGCGGTGGCGTTCGCGGTGCAGACCGCGGTCGATTACCGCTACACCTTCCACAAGAACGTCTTCATCGATCTGGTGTGCTACCGCCGCCACGGCCACAACGAGCAGGACGAGCCGCTCGCCACCCAGCCGCTGATGTATCGCCGCATCCAGGCGCATCCCAGCACGCGCACCCTGTATGCGCAGCGGCTGGTGGACGAGGGGCTGCTCGACCAGGCGCAGGCCGACGACCTGGTCGATGCCTGCCGTGCGCGGCTGGAACACGGCGAGTCGCTGAGCGCGCCGGCGCTATCC